>JANXXE010000083.1 GCA_025350815.1 Myxococcales bacterium
CCTGTGGGCACCTGGGCCGAATACACGATGACGCGCGGGGAAATGCCGTCGCGAAAGGTCCGGTTCTCTGTCGTCGGCCGCGACAAGGCGGGCACCAAGCTAGAACAGAGCAGTGAAGGGGGCCCGAACGGCGGCGGCCCGACGGTTCTCGGCCTGACTTTGGACGACGATCCGACCAAGGAAGGCGGGGTCAAGAAGGTCGTCATGCAGCGGGGCGACGCCGATCCGATGGAGATGCCGGCCGGCGGACCTGGTGGCGGACCTGGTGGCGGACCTGGTGGCGGAGCCGGGGCGCCTGGTGGCGGACCGGGCGGTGGCGGGCCCCGTGGACCCACGGCTCGTTTCCTCAAGCCGGACCCCAAGAAGAAACTTGGCGCCGAATCGCTGAAGCTGGCCGCTGGGACCTTCAAGGCGGACCACTATCACGACCAGACGGCACAAGGCGCGGCCCTGGACTACTGGATCAGCCGCGAGACCATGCCGCTTGGCCTGGTGAAGATGGAGATTGGCGTCGCCGCGACTCAGACCGGCGATCAGCGTGGCGGGCCCCGCGGTCCAATGAAGCTGGAACTGGCGGCCGTGGGCAAAGGTGCCAAGCCGGCGATCACCAAGGCGGCGAAGCCGTTTGATCCTGAGGCCTTTCGCGGTGGCCGCGGCGGTGGTCAGCCTGGCGGCGGTCCCGGTGGTGCACCCGCGGGTGCCCCTGCTGCTGTACCCGCGGCCCCACCTGCCGCCGCCCCGAAAAAGTAGCGACCTTTTTATCGCGCGTGATCGCGCGCGCGCAGCCCGCCGGCCACGCCAAACTACGACGTGGCCGGCTGCGCGTTCTTGCGCACGAGGCTGATGTACTTGCGCAGGGTATCCTTGCGCTCGGTGTCCAGATCGACGTACCGGATGCCCATGTCCATGGGCGGCTCGCGGTTAACCCAGACCACTTCGCCCTTGAGTGCCACCGACGCGTCAAGCTCGGGGAAGTTAATCACCAGGTCGACGACCGTGCCGACGTCTTCTACCCCGGATGACTGGATGCAGACGCCGCCCAGTGAAATGTTCTGGATGCGGTGGTACAGCAGGACCTCGCTACCCGTGTAGTCGAGATAGGCGTTGATCTCGAAGCGCGGAAACTCACGTGGTTGCTCAGTCGTTCCAGACATTGGGACGACTATGGCAACGGGCCGGGGTCGCCGTCAAACACGCGTGCGGCCGAATGTCTTGCCGCGGCCGTCCGTCGGGGGGTAGAAGGCACACGCACATGGGCACGGTGGTCACGTCCGATAGCGTTCGCACGCCCCTCGAAGCTGCCCGCCGGAAGGCCTATCAGCGCCTGATCCCCCTGACGTTCCTGTGCTACGTGATCGCCTACGTCGATCGTTCCAACGTGGCCATCGCCAAGTTGACGATGACCAAGGATCTGCCCGGTTTCGACAATGCCGTCATCGGGTTCGGCGCGGGGGTCTTCTTCATCGGCTACTTCCTGCTGGAGATCCCCGGCACGCTGATTATCGAACGTTGGAGCGCGCGCAAATGGATTTCCCGCATCATGATTTCGTGGGGAATCATTGCGGCGCTGACCGCCGCCGTCAAAACGCCGATGCACTTTTACTGCGTGCGCTTCCTGCTGGGGCTGGCGGAGGCGGGCTTCTTCCCCGGGATCATCGTTTACCTCACGCACTGGTTCACCAGCCGTGATCGGGCGCGCGCGCTGGCGTATTTCTTTGTCGCCACCCCGTTCGCACAGATCGTCAGCCCCAAGTTGTCGAACATGTTGTTGCGGATCGGCACCGATGCGCAGCACCCACCGGTCTTGGGAATGGTGGGCTGGCAATGGGTTTACGTCGCGTGGGGCATCCCGGCTGTCGTGCTGGGCGTGCTTACGCTGTTCTTCCTGACGGACCGCCCGCGGGCGGCGATGTGGCTGACTCCGGAAGAACGCGAAGCCCTGGAAAACGAGCTTGAACGCGAGCGCGCCATTCAGCGGGCCAAACGGCACATGACCGTCCTCGAGGCGTTGCGCCACCCGAAGGTCTTGATGCTGGCGGGCGCGTACTTCTTCATCGTCACCGGCAACTACGGCGTCGAGTTCTTTTTGCCTAGCATCCTGCAGCGCTGGTACGGAATGCCGATGACGACCTTGACGAGCGTCCTGATGCTTCCGCCGGCGATTGCGCTGATTGGTCAGCTGCTGGTCGGCTGGAATTCGGACCGGACCAAGGAACGGCGCCTTCATTCGGTGGTGCCGATCCTGATCGGCGCGGTCGCTCTGGCGCTGGCGCCCGCCAGCCGAGGAAACGCCACACTGACCATCGCCTGCTTCATGGTCGCGGCCTTCGGCGTGAAGTCGTATCTGCCGGCGTTCTGGTCATTGCCCAGTTTGTTTCTGACCGAGGCCGCAGCTGCCGGCAGCATTGGCCTTATCAATTCGGTGGGCAATCTGGGTGGCTTCCTTGGCCCCTACGTCATCGGCAAGGTCGAGACGCTGACGGGCTCTTTCGTCGGAGGGCTGTATTTTCTCGCGGGGTTCATGACGCTGTCCGTGGTGGTCATTCTGAAGCTCGGCATCGGCCGCGGCGACATGCGCTGACAGCGCGTCGTCTCAGCGCGCGTAGACGATCACGTTGTGGTAGCGGGCTTCCGAACCGCCGGGGTTCTCGTAGGTGTGGGTCTCGTCGGCCTTGAAGGACACCGAGTCGCCGGCGCCCAATTCGAATACCGCGCCGCCCACCCGCAGGCGCAGCCTGCCGCTGAGCACGACCAAGGTCTCGTGCGTCCCCTGTGCATGTGCCTCTGACGTGTGGGATGAACGCGCGGCTAGGCGCAGTTCGTACAGTTCGACCAGTGGGGATGTGCCCGCGGGGGCCAGGGGCCGGCTTTCCATTTTGCCATCGGCCGAGCGCAGAACCTGCGAATCCGAACGGCGCAACACGGCGGCGGCCTGCACTGTCGCGCCGATTAGCTCGGCGAACGAGATGCCGAGACCGACGGCTATCTTCCACAACACGCCGAGGGAGGGGTTGCTTCTCTGGGTCTCAATTTGCGACAGGGCGGCACGGCTGACGCCAGATGCCCCGGCCAATTGATCCAGCGACAAACCGCGCGCCTTTCGCCCGGCGCGAAGGTTGGCTGCCACCCTGCGCGACAGCTCGGCGGCACCCAGGTCATCGCCCGGCGGTAGCGGGGCGTTTCGCAGTGGCGTCTTGGCAGCCGCGGGCCGCGCGGGGGGCTTGGATTTCATCGTCCTCATTCTGGCGGCGAGACTATCACGGGATAACGGGCCCGCTTGACACGAACGTGTAATATGAGACAACTGTCCCGTAAAGAAGACATGCCACCATGAGGTTCAACAACATCGTTCCCGCGCTGGTTCTGGTCAGCGCCTGTGGCTGGGCACCACACCTGGCCGCGAAGGACATCAAGCTACTCAACGTTTCGTATGATCCGACGCGCGAGTTCTACCAGGACGTCAACGCGGCCTTCGCGCGCGACTGGAAGGCGAAAACCGGTGACGGCCTCAACATCCAGCAGTCGCACGGTGGCTCGGGCAAACAGGCCCGGTCAGTTATCGACGGCCTGGAGGCCGACGTCGTGACGCTGGCACTGGGCTACGACATTGACGCCATTGCCGAGAAATCCGGAAAGGTGCCCAAGAACTGGCAGACCTTGCTGCCCGACCACAGCGCGCCATACACCTCGACCATCGTGTTCGTGGTTCGCAAGGGCAACCCCCGCGGCATCAAGGACTGGGACGATCTGGCGCGCGACAAGGTTGCGGTCATCACGGCCAACCCCAAGACATCCGGAGGCGCGCGGTGGAATTACCTGGCTGCGTGGGGCTATGCGCAGCGCCGCTTCGGCGCGGACGAGGCAAAAGTTCGCGATTTTGTGGGCAAGATCTACAGGAACGTGCCGGTCCTGGACTCGGGTGCGCGCGGGTCGACGACGACTTTTGCCTCACGGGGTATCGGTGACGTCCTCATTGCGTGGGAGAACGAGGCGCATCTTCTGGTGGACGAGATGGGCAAGGACAGGTTCGCGATTGTCCTTCCCTCGGTGAGCATTCTGGCCGAGCCCCCGGTGGCCGTGGTCGAACGGAACGCAGTCCGACACGGCACGGCCGCGGTCGCTAAGGCGTACCTGGATTTTCTGTACACGCCCGAGGGCCAGAAGATCGTCGCGCGCCACCACTATCGCCCCCGCCAAGGCGCCAGTAACCTGCCCAAGCTTGAATTGTTCACCATCGATCAGGCATTCGGCGGCTGGCAGAACGCGCAGGCCAAGCACTTCACGACTGGCGGAACGTTCGATCAACTGTACGCCGCGCGGCGCTGATTCAGACGAAGAGATCCGACAACAGCGGCGCCCCTGGCACAACCGCATAGGGCGCGAGATTCGTCACGCCTTCAGCGGCAAGGACGTCATCGTCGATGAAGAATCGCCCCGTGTGGGCGCGCCTGTCACGGATCAGAACGGCGTGCGCGGCATCCGCCACGATCTCGGGCGTTCGCGCGCCGCGGATGGCGTCTTCCCCACCCAGAAGGTTTCGCACCGCCGATGTCGCGATGATGGTGCGCGGCCACAGCGAGTTGACCGCGATGCCCTCCGTTCGCAGCTCTTCCGCCAGACCCAGGGTACACAGGCTCATGCCAAATTTGGCCAGCGCGTAGGCCAGGTGCGGCCCGAACCAACGGGGGTCAAGCGACAGCGGCGGCGACAGGGTCAGGATGTGCGGGTTGGCAGCCTTTCGCAGATGCGGAATGCAGGCCTGGGCACAGGCGAAGGTGCCGCGCGTGTTGATCTGATGCATCAGATCAAACCGCTTTAGCGGCGTGGACAGGGTCCCCGTCAGACTGATTGCGCTGGCGTTGTTCACCAGAATGTCGATGCCGCCGAAGGTCGCGACGGTCTTGTCGACGGCGTCCCGGATCTGGATCTCGTCGCGCACGTCCACAACGCAGGCCAGGGCCCGGCCGCCGGCCGCCTCGACCGCCTGGGCCGCTGTGTAGATTGTCCCGGGTAACTTCGGGTGCGGCACCGTTGTCTTGGCCGCGATGGTCACATTCGCACCGTCCCGCGCGGCCCGCAGCGCGATGGCAAGGCCAATGCCGCGGCTCGCACCGGTGATGAACAAGGTCTTGCCCGTCAGACTGGCCACGTTGCGATGGTGCGCCCGGGTGGGGATGCTGGCAAGGGATGCGCGCGATCAGTCCAGGCGCAGCCGCTTGGCAAGCTGCCGTCGTGTGGCCGCGTTCCCGTCGGCTGCGTCGGGAAGGTGGCGTTGCAGGCGCTGGACGATCGCCGCGCGCAGGGCGGCGCGATCCGGCGGCTCGACGAGACCTGCGGCGGTGATTTCATCAACGTCGAAGGGTCGGGCCAGGATGCCTGTGCCGTTTCGCAAAAGATCGTAGACAGGTTGTTCCAGCAGCGTCCGCTGCGGCTCCGAAAGGCCGTGTTTTGCCGACGCTGAGATGAACATACCCAACGCCGTTACCATTTGATCCATGTAGCTTTCGCCCGCCTGGGTCGGCGCGTGCGCAACCAGATCGTCCATGATCGCCTGCTTGACGAAGTACCGCTTCCACAGCGCGCAATTGATCTGCGCCTCCAATAGCGTCCGTCGCAGTGTCGAGGCCTGTTCGTGCGTCAGGTGCGCGGCCTCGACGTAGGCGACGAAGGTGTCGACGAGACGTTGTCGCAGTCGAAGGCTGGTGCCGTCCTCGCCGGCGCGCCCTGCGACGGGGGCGAAGTCGGGATGTTCGGGGTCGGGGCCGGGTTGCGCGGGTGCGGTCGGCTGAAACACAATTCGCCGGGGTGCCTCCTCCGTCACGTTGAGCGCTGTCAGCAGCGCCCGCGCGCCCAGTACGGACAGCCACGTGATCAACGCGAAGGCCCCCAGCGCCAGGACCACGCGCTTGAACACCTTGCCGTGGCGCGGGGGAATCATGGGCCGCGACACTAACGCAACGTACACTACGCACCAATGACCCTGCGGACCTCGCGTCTGGAACCTGCCAGCCTCTCGACAACCACGATCGGGGACGGGCCGCAGCCCGTGATCTTGCTGCACGGCTTTCTCGGGTCGGGCAAGAATCTACGCGCGCTGGCCCTGCGCTGGGCGGATCGACAACCGGCCTGTCGTTTCTTGCTGCCGGATCTGCGGGGTCATGGCACGTCGCCGTCGCTGCCCGCTGGGGCGGATCTGGACTTGCTGGCGCGCGACGTCCTGACGACCGCCGTCGACATCGCCGCGCCTTTGGTGCTGGTTGGGCATTCTCTTGGGGGGCGCGTGGCCCTGGCGGCGTCGCGCATCGAGCCCCGCCGGCTGTCGCGTGTGGTCATGCTCGACATCGCGCCCGGTCCGATCGACGCGGCCGTTTCAGACACGCGGCGCGTGCTGGACGTCTTGCTTCGGGCGCCCGACGAGGTGGCGAGTCGCGCCGAGATGCGGGCTTTTCTACTTGCCGAGGGGCTGTCGCCCGCGCTGTCAGACTGGCTGCTGATGAATCTCGAATCGCAAGACGGGCGTTATACCTGGCGCATGGACAGGGCGGCCCTTGGCACCTTGCATGGGACGACGCTGTCGGAAGATCTGTGGATGATTCTCGGCGCCGTCCCCACGCGCTGCATCCGCGGCGGACGTTCGGGCTACGTCACCGACGCTGACGCCCGACGGATGCGTGCCGCCGGCTGCCCGGTCGACACCCTGCCGGAGGCCGGCCACTACCTCCACGTGGACGCCCTTTTCCCGCTGGTGGACCTGCTGGTCGAATAGGACGGGTGCGGTCTACGGCGCCAGCGTGCCGTCCAGGTCCACGAGGGCATGGCTGACAGGCACGATGTCCACCCCGCTTTCGTGCCAGCGTCGCGAGCCTGCGTGCAGGAGGATCGCCTTGCTCTGGGGGTACTCCTTTCGGAATCTCCTCAGGCCCGTGAGATCTTCCTGTCGGATGCGGGCGCTGCGTTTGACCTCCAGGGCCACCAGGCCGTGTTCCCCATACAGGATGAAGTCCACCTCGTCACCCTCGGGGGTGCGCCAGTAGGAAATCGTGTATCCCCGGTTGCCGTAGTCGTTCCAGGCCCGCAGGTGTTGCAGCACCAGTGTCTCCAGCGCCGCGCCCTCGGCCTCGTCGGTCGAGTCCAGCGGACCACGGGGTCGGATGACACGAAAGACACCGGCGTCGAAAAGAAAGAACTTCGGGTGCATGACCACCCGACGCTTGGCCCGCCTGGTGAATGGCGGGATTCGGACACCAAGCAGAAGATCCTCCAGCAGGCTGAAATAGCCTTCTGCCATTTTTGCGGCGATGCCGCTTTCGCGCGCCACCGCCGTCATGTTGAGCACGGACGCCTGCGAAAAGGTGGCAGCTTCCAGGAAGCGACTGAAGGCGGCCAGGTTGCGTGTCAGCCCCTCTTGCAGAACCTCCTCGCGAAGGTACGTGGCCGCATACGCGCCCAGGTAGTCATCCGGGGCGTTCGTTGTCCACGCGAACGGCAGGCCGCCAATCCGCAGGGCGCGCTTCAAGTCGAAGTCGCCGCCCAGTTCCTCGGCCGTCAACGGGTGCATGTACCGGGTCAACGCGCGTCCGGCCAGTAGATTTACACCGGCCCTGCGAAGTTTTCGAGCGCTCGATCCCGTCAGCAGGAAGCGCAGGTGGCGCGTTTCGATGAGGCGGTGAACCTCGTCGAGGAGCGCCGGCGCCCTTTGCACCTCATCGACGACGACCCAGTCCGTGTGCGACGCGGGAATCATTTCACCCAGCAGCGTGGGACTCGCCAGAAGGCGGCCGTACAACCGAGCATCCAGCAGATCGAAAGTCAGTGCGCCAGGCAGCGAGGCCCGAGCCCAGGCGGTCTTCCCGGTTCCGCGGGGGCCGAAAAGAAAGCAGCTCTGCCGATCGGGGAGACGCAGCAGTCGCGAATACATAACTCGTTTTTATACCACAAAAACGAAACATATAAGCGTAACTGTCAACTCAGAGGGATCGCCAGCGCCCGCTGGACGCGGGGCGACAAGGGGCTGTATCCCCACGGAATACGTGCGTTCTGCGCACTCAAGCGCTGGAGTACCGCAAAATAATAGTGTATGTCCCTTCACCCGGGGATCACATCGTGAAGCCTACGAACGTCCGCGACCCCGACTACTTCCATAAAGTGGTCGATTGCCAGTGGGCCTGCCCGGCCCACACCAATGTGCCCGAGTACATTCGCCTCATTGCACAGGGGCGGTACACGGACGCGTACATGGTCAACCGCGAATCGAATGTCTTCCCGGGCATCCTCGGGCGGACCTGCGATCGCCCGTGCGAGCCCGCGTGTCGTCGGACGCGTATCGACGAAAAGCCCGTGGCCATTTGTCGCCTCAAGCGCGTCGCCGCCGACTTGCGCGACGATGTGACGGACCGCCTGCCGCCCATTCCCACCCAGAAGAACGGCAAAAAGATCGCCTGCATCGGCGCGGGACCGGCGTCTTTGGCCGTGGCGAACGATTTGATGCCGCTGGGCTACCAGGTGACGATGTTCGAGAAAATGGCCCGCCCCGGGGGCCTGATGCGCTCGAACATCCCCTCGTTCCGTCTGCCGGCTTCCGTTCTGGATGACGAGATCGGGATGATTGTGGGCATGGGTGTGGACCTGCGCTGCAACACGCCTGTCGAAAGCCTGAAGGCCCTGTTGCGCGATGGTTATGACGCCGTCTTTGTCGGCACGGGCGCGCCCCGCGGCAAGAACCTCGAAATCCCTGGTCGCCACGGAAGCGATCGCATTCACGTCGGCATCGAATGGCTGGAATCAGTCGCCTTCGGCCACATCGAATCGATCGGTGAACGCGTGTTGATCATCGGCGTTGGCAACACGGCGATGGATTGCTGCCGGACATCGCGGCGCCTCGGCGGCAAGACCATCAAGGTCATGGCCCGCCGTTCGCGCGACCATTTCAAGGCCTCGCCCTGGGAACTGGAGGACGCCGAGGAGGAGCAAATCGAGATCATCGTCAACCACGCCCCCAGGTGCTTCGTCATCCAAGGCGGCAAACTGGTCGGGATGGAATTCGACAAGTTGGAATGGACACAGGACGCCAAGGGGCGCGCCACATCCACTGTCACGGGCACCGTCATGATCCCCTGTGACGACGTCATTCTGGCCATCGGTCAGGAAAATTCGTTCCCGTGGATCGAACGCGATCTTGGCCTTGCCTTCGACAATTCGGACATGCCCGTGGTGGATCGCGCGACCATGCAGTCGACTTTGCCCGGTGTGTTTTTCGGCGGTGACGCAGCCCTCGGCCCGCAGAACATCATCTGGGCGGTGGCGCAGGCCCATGCCGCCGCCATCTCGATCCATAACCACTGCACGGGGGTGCCTGTCGCCGAGCGCCCACCGCAGGGGATGAACCTCATTACCCAGAAGATGGGCTTCACCGAGTGGACGTACAGCAACGACTACAACCCGTCCAGGCGCGCCACGATGAAGCACGTCGATCTCGGCGAGCGGCTGAAGAAGATGAACATCGAGGTCGAGTTGGGCTTCGACGCAGAGCAGACCGCGCGCGAGGTGCAGCGTTGCCTCAACTGCGACGTCGAGACGGCATTCACCGAGAAGCTGTGCATCGAATGTGACGCCTGCATCGACATCTGTCCGTTGCAATGTCTGACCATCACCCGGGACGGCGACGAGCCTGATTTGCGCAAGCGCCTGACGGTGCCTGCGACCAACACGAAGCAGGATGTCTATGTCTCCGGCTCTTTGCCGCAGACCGCGCGCGTGATGGTGAAGGATGAAGATCTCTGCGTGCACTGCGGCCTGTGTGCCGAACGGTGCCCGACCTCCGCCTGGGACATGCAAAAGTTCGAGCTCATTCTCCCTTACGCAGGAAAAGCCGCGTGCACGAAGTAAGGCTGGACAGAACCAACGATTTCGCCCTCAAGATCGCCAACGTCAATGGGACGGGCTCGGCCAGCGCCAATGCCCTGTTGATGCAGGCCATCTTTCGCATGGGCATTCCCGTCTCCGGGAAGAACCTGTTTCCGTCGAACATCCAGGGTCTGCCGACCTGGTACGAGGTGCGGGTCAACAAGAACGGTTACACCGCGCGCGCGCCCGAATACGATCTGGTCATTGCCATGAACGGCGAGACCTACGCCCGCGACATCAAGGAAGTCCGCGCCGGCGGCTATGTCCTGCATGATTCGAGCTGGCCGCTTGACCCCGGGCTGCAGCGCGTGGACGTGACCTTCCTGGGCGTGCCGCTGGCGAAGATGTGCAACGAGATCTTCAAGGACCCGCGCGAGCGCATCTTGATGAAGAACATCGCGTACCTGGGTGCGCTGGTGGCCTTGCTGAACATCGACATGGATGTCATCGGCAAGATGCTCGAAGAAAAGTTCTCCAAGAAGAAGGCGCTGATGGAGTCGAACCACCGCGCCATCCGCGCCGGTTACGACTACGCCCTCGCGAATCTGGAATGTCCGCTGCCCATCCGCCTCGAAAAGATGGACGCAACCAGCGACAAGATCTTGATCGACGGCAACACCGCCACCGCACTTGGCTGCCTGTACGCCGGGGCGACGGTCGCAGCCTGGTACCCCATCACGCCGGCCACGTCGGTGATGGACGCCTTCAAGCGCTTTTGCCAGATGTACCGCACCGATCGCGAGACCGGGAAGAACAACTACTGCATCCTGCAGGCCGAAGACGAACTGGCCGCCATCGGGATGGTCATCGGCGCCAGCTGGAACGGCGCGCGGTCGTTCACGTCGACGGCGGGCCCCGGCATTTCGTTGATGAGCGAGCTCATTGGTCTGGCGTACTACGCCGAGATCCCTGCGGTGGTTATCGATGTGCAGCGCACGGGCCCCTCGACCGGTATGCCCACGCGGACGCAACAGGGGGACATTCTGTCGTGCGCCTACGCGTCCCACGGCGACACCAAACACATCCTGCTCATTCCCTCGAACCCGGCCGAATGTTTCACCTTCGCCGTCGAGTCCTTTGAACTGGCCGAGCGCTTCCAGACGCCAGTGTTCGTCATGTCGGATCTCGATATCGGGATGAACGACTGGGTCTGTCCGCGCCTGACCTGGGACGATTCATACCGGCCGAACCGCGGACGGGTCCTCGGCGCCGACGAGATCGAGAAGCTTGAGAAGTTCTATCGCTACACAAATGAAAACGCGGAACACGTCGCCGCGCGGACCTTGCCGGGCGTGCATCCGAAGGGCGCCTTCTTCACGCGCGGCTCGGGGCACAACAAGCTCGGCGGCTACACCGAGATCCCCGACGAGTACCAGGACGTGATGGATCGCCTGGCGCTCAAGCACAAGGCGTCGGCGAAGGCCGTCCCCGCGCCC
>JANXXE010000089.1 GCA_025350815.1 Myxococcales bacterium
GATCCGCGACGCCATTCGTGGATTGAAGGTCACCATCGGCCGAACGACGGTCTCGGACATCTTGTCCGCAGCCGGCATGGTGCCCGCGCCCGAGCGCGGCCGGACACGCACGTGGAAGAAGTTCATTAAGGTTCACCTGGATACCCTATATGCCTGCGACTTCTTTGCCGTAGAGGCGCTTGGCGTCTTCGGCACGGTCCGCTACATGCTCTTCTTCGTCATGGAGGTGAAGACCCGCGCCGTGGAGATCGCCGGCATCTGCGTCGATCCCAAGGGCGCGTGGATGAAGCAAGTCGCGCGCAACCTGGTAGACCCTGTCGATGGGTTCCTCCGTCGCGCCACGCACTTGATCCACGATCGCGACCCGCTCTTCTGCGACGATTTCACCGACGTGCTCGGCTCCATGGGCATCGAGGGCGTGAGGATCCCGGCCAGCAGCCCGAACTGCAATCCGCACGCGGAGAGATTTGTGAGGACGGTCAGGGACGAATGCCTCGACCATTTCGTCCTGTTTGGCGAGCGGCACCTGCGACCGGTCGTAACGGAGTTCGTGAAGCACTACCTCGCGGAGCGGTTCCACCAGGGGATCGGCGGCCAGATCATCAGCCCGACACCACTTCCGCGAACGATAACGCCGCTGGTGCGGTCGCGTGCCGCTCTCGCCTCGGCGGACTGCTCAACTTCTACCACCGGGTCGCGGCGTGAGGGCCCGCGATGGGTTTCCGGACACTACGGGTTATGCTCGCTGAAAGCACCGACGTGAGGGGTGATTGTCCGTGACCGACGGCGTCGTGCTAAGGAAGCAACCACTGGAAATGGCCTTCGATTCACTTATGCTCTCCGTACGGTGTTAATCATTGCTCTGGTCGGTTTGATTGTTGCGTTGCCGAACATCACTCAGCCGTCGCCGAAAAGGTGTGCCATTCACGGTAGTAAAGGTGCGCGGTCGATGAGGATTTCGAGTTATGGTTTTTTGGGCAGCACGTCCGGATACGGCCCGAGAAAACGATCGCCGTTGAAGTGGATCATGTGGTCGGGGTCTTCGGCGATCCAGACCTCAGACTCCCAAGCGATGTGCGAGACGAAGGTCTGCATGGTGCGGCGGTTCTCGAAGGCGGTGACGAAGACGAGGCCCGCTTTGCAGCCGGCGAACAGGTTTTTGAGTTCCTTGCGGCGCTTGCCATCCACCGGACCGGCGCTGGTGACGGCTTCAATGAGCAGGAGCCAGTTTTTAGCGCGGTGATGGACAATGACATCGGGAATCTTGGCAGCGGAATCCAGGGTGACGCCGAGCGCGGCCATGCCAGCTGATTCCAGATGAACGAATTTGTTTTCGGTGTCGCCGATGTAGAGGACCACTCCGCCGGGGGCGAAGGCAGGGGAAAATTGTTCGATAATGGCTTTGATGAGAGGGTTCTGGCCCCCGGGTGAGAGAGCGACTTTGGAGCCATCCGGCAAGGTGACGGGGACACGGGCGAGGTCACGCTTCCGGGCAATCTCGTGCTTGAGCCCTTCGCGGCTGACGAGGTAGCGCGCCAACGCAGGAGCCCATTTTCCGGTGCCGAATGTGCGAAAGAGCGCGAGGGCGGTCGGCTCGATTTGATAGACCGTCTTGCCGCTGTTGGTCGGGCGATTGGGATCGTCGGGATTGCGCAGCAACAGACCTTCCTCAACGAAGAACTTCACGGCATCGTCGCGAATGGTCTCGCGTGTGTTGGGCGCGTAGCGGTTCCCGTAGGCGGTCGCGATGAAGTCAATGATGGGGGTAATGCCGCGCAACGGAGCCCGCGCCTCTGCCCATGTGGCATCCGCCTGAATGTCGAGTGAGGCGAGCACCGTGTAAGCGGCGATTTCGTTCCTTTGCTTCGGGCCGAACTGAAGCGCGATAAGAGCCTCAATAGCTTCGGTGAGCCGTTTCTTCCGGGCAGCGGCCTTGCGGTTGGGTTTATCAGCGGCCATGAAGCTGCTTGATGACGATCTCGTCAATTTCCGCCTGCGAGAGATCGAGGGATTTAATTTCGCGGCTCATCGCCTCCAGCGTGTCGCGGTCGGGATAAGCCAGCGCGCGCAGATCGGTGGCGTTGACCTGCGTGTGGCCGCTGAAGCGCCGGAAATACTGGTCAACAACCGTGGAATTCAGGAAGGCGTAGAGGCCAACGGCAAGGTTGCGCTCCAAGCCGTGCCCGCTGGCGTGGAAGTAATTCAGGTGGTTCTCGAAACCGACCCACTTCGCTTCCACCAATTCCGAGTCGTAAAGGCAGGCCACGAGGCGGCGGCGCTCTTCCTTCGACGTGAAGCGCTTTGTGAGCAGATACACGCCGGAGGGCACGAGCCACTGGCGTGTCTCGTCGTTGTCGAGGATCGCGTTGGGCTTGCGGGCTTCGAGTTTGGGCCAATGAACGGTGCCGCCGTTGAAATGACAGGGATAAAGCAGCGGCACGGTGCCGCGTTCGGGTTCCTTGCGCAACGCGGCCTTGAGGCGAAAGTCCACGACTCGCCCGGTGGAGACGGTCACGCCCAACGAAGCGAGACTGGAGCGGAGGCCGTCCATGGTTTCCTTGGCCGTGGCGTGACTGGCCGTGGAAGGAATGTGGATGAACTTTTCAGCATCCTGCGGGTGGACGATTTCGGTGAAGGGAATAACGGTCTCGGTCATGTCGTCACTATAGTCGCCGCTGCTGCTGGAGATGGTGAGTTCGCCGGGTTGGTTCCGACCTTTCACCGCGTGGAAAATGATGTTCTCCTGCAACACGCTGTCTTCGCGAAACGCGGCTTTGCGGGATTCAAAGACGTGAAGACGACGCAGCTC
This sequence comes from Myxococcales bacterium, assembly GCA_025350815.1. Classification (GTDB taxonomy): domain Bacteria; phylum Myxococcota_A; class Polyangia; order Fen-1088; family Fen-1088; genus JANXXE01. Next base: position 2,810 of record JANXXE010000089.1, read on the forward strand.
CAGTTGGCTCAAGAAGTCCTCGCGGAATGGGCGGAAGTAAGGGCCGTTGCAAAAACTGCGCGGCGTGATGCCGACCAGTTGCCCGCCCGGAGTCAGCAAACGCTGAATGAGGGCTATGAAGCCGGTGTAGAGGTTGCTGGTTTCGACGCCGACGCAACGCAGAGCGCGGCGTTCGGCGGAGTCGGTGCTGATTTTGCGGTAGGGCGGATTCGCAATGGCGGCGTCAAAGGTGGGCGGATGCGTGCCGAACAAATCACCGGCAAGACGCGCCGACATCTCCCGAATAAAATCGGCGTGGTGAATGGTGTAGGAGAAGCGGATGCCCGCGTCGGCGCAAAGCCGTTCACACTCGTGCATGGTCGCGGAAAGCGCGTTTAGGATTTCACCGTCAAGTTCGTAGAGAGTCGCTTCAATGGCACGAATACCGTCGCGTTTTTCACAACACCGGGAGACGAGGGCCGCAGTGAGCGAGCCAGCACCGGCGCCTGCGTCGAGCAGGCGCACTGTTCGCGGCATTGGCCCGAACATTGAAGCCATGAAGTCAGCCACAGGTGTCGCGGTGAGGAACTGTCCGAGTGCCTCCTGACGACTTCTGGGGCTTTCGATGGCCGCGAGTTTCATGGTGGCAGGCTACCAAGCTGAGTTCCGTTTCGCCATCGAACAAACGGGCAGCGTTCGTCGAATCGAGCGTGCTACTTCTCCCGTTCTTCGCTTTTCATCGCGTCCCCGAAGGCATCGCGGAACACCGGGCCGAGCGCTTCATGGGGGAAAGAACCAAAACGGATGCCATCAAAGCGCAAAAGTCCTGCGCTGGTCGCAAGCCATACGTAGCCTTCGGGCGTTTGGACCATCGACCCTATGCGCGTGCCCTTCTGCCACGACCCCAAGGTGGCAAAATCCTGGGCGATGGGCCCCGCGCTGACGGCGCCGGGGGCAGCCGCAAGGACGGTCACGGTCAGCAGAATGTGCCTGAACACCCGCCCATCATAGTGCGTGGGCACGCGGGAGCGCACGGTGCCTGCGACGTCGAAGCAGCCCCGCGATGTCGAGCGCGCGCTTGCACGCCTGAAGGAACACCGCTCGGAGGTAAAGCACGAGTTCACGGCTCACAGGTACGCAGGGTTCTCGAAGTCGGCATAGTCCCCCATCGAGAACAAGCGAAGGGTTGAAATCGTCGTCGCCATACAAAGGAACTCTTGGCTGTCGAGCGGGGGCGGACCTCATCCAGGCGCTCGAAGACCCGTCAGTGGTGGCAAAGGCGTGGCAAAAGAAAGAATCTGAGCCGGAAATCCAGGTATTTCCGACTAGTTAAATTGCGACCCCAGCGGGATTCGAACCCGCGTTCATGCCTTGAAAGGGCATTGTCCTGGGCCGTCTAGACGATGGGGTCTCGGGTGGTGTTCTTCTTCCTTTATGTCTATTTTTCGGGGCCGGTGGGCCCAGCAGGGTTCGAACCTGCGACCTACGGATTAAAAGTCCGCAGCTCTACCAGCTGAGCTATGGGCCCAAAATTTGTCGAGTTGGAGCGCGCATTTGTATCACTGGACCGCGGGGGTGCAAAGGCCAACTAACATCCGCACGACGGGGCTGCCGACCGCGGGCTTCGTGGCGCCGTGCGTGAGGCGGTCGGTGGTTCAGGATCCGAAGGGCGCGCCGGCCAGATACGCCCGGTAACCGCGCGAGGCAGCGGCCCGGCGGGCCAGCGGCGGCCGGGTCGGCGGAAATTCGATTTCCTCGATCTCGCCCTCGTCGCTGCTGCGGCTGGTGATCGTATTGGCGGGCTTCTGGCCCGACAGCGCCGCGGCGGCGCGGGGCGTGGCCGTGTCGCCGATGCCGATTCTTGTCGCCAACGGTGCCGGTTTCGCGGCGGTACCTGCGTCTGTCTTGGTGGCGGTCGTGGCCGGCGTCGTCTTGGTGGCTTGCCGATCACCCGACGGGTGGTCGCCCGTACTGAAGGTGGCGTCTGGCGCCTTGATCTCGTTCGGCTTGCCCTGGCTGGATGTCAGCGGCAGGGGTTGCGGCGGCAGTGTCAGCAGGCGATCCTGCAGCACGCGGAACACCTCGTTCGACGCGTCGACCAGATTGCCCTGGGCCCGTTGCAGATCGCCCAGATTGCCGACGACCGTTTCTGGCGACTTGGTTGGCGTCTTCAGATCGAAGCGCAGCCCCGGCACGCTGCCGGCCACGACGTTGGACGGCGACTCGACCTTGGTGCCGTTGACGGTGATCTCGGCGTTGACTGCCGCCTGCGTGGTTGTCACCGCCAGCGCTTGTCCCGTCGTGCCGCTGGACTCTTCCGTTATGGCCAGGGCGTCCTCGGGATTGCCGCCCAGCGCGTATCCCGTCGTGCGGCTGGTGATGGCCAGCTTGTAGTTGCCGCCTTCGGCCTTGACCGCGACGTCGACGGGCGCCCCCGAGGTGCCAATGCGGTTGGCCACGTCGCCCAGGGTTGCACTCTCGACGACGGAAATCTTGTAAGTGGTGCCCGCGACCACGATGTTCAGCGTGCCGGCCTGGACGCTGCTGAACGGCGAGGTGAACGCCTGCGACTGCGCCTCGGCGGCCGACGCCAGTTGTTTGACCGACACGTTGTAGACCGACGGGGGCGCGCTGGCGGCCAGGCCCGCCTTGAATGGCTGGTTCACGAACGACGTCTTGCTGGGCGAATCGACAGCGTCCAGCTTCAGCGTTGTCCCCGGTAGGACGTCGCTGATCGTGTTGGACTGGCGGACGTAACGGTTGCCGTCGACGATGACCTCGGCGTTGCTGGCGTCCTTGACGACGCGGGCTTGCAGCGCCTGGCCCGCCGCGCCCGTGTAGGTCTCCGACAAGGACAGGGCATCGTCGGCCGTCCCGGCGGGGTCGTATCCGACTTGCCGGGCCTTGACGGTCAGAAAATCCTTGGTGCCATCGTTGCTGACTGCGGCGTCGACGGGGGCGCCGGAAGCGCGGATGGCGGCCACGACGTCGTTCAGCGTGCCGCCGGTCAGGGTGGCGTTGTAGCTGGTTCCCGCCAGCGACAGCGTCAGTGTGCCGACCCTGACGGTGTCGCCCGAGGCGAATCCCTGCGAGTTCGCCTCTGCCGCCGCCGCCAGGCTGCGCACTGACACCGCGTGTTCGGTCGACAGGCGGTTGTCAAAACCCGTGAACGTCGTGGCCTGCCGGATCTCGTCCTCGGTCTGCGAGGTCGCCGTGGTGGCGACGGGATCCTTTGCGTTGACGATGCGGATCGCGAAGCCACCGGGATCAAGGGCGGGGCCAAGAACGGAACGCGCCTGCCCGGCTGGTTCGACCGCGGCAAGCGGGCGCGTGGTTCCCTGGCCGCGCCGAAACGCGCTGACCCAGGTCGAACTATCAAGCCCTCGCAGTGTAGACATCGACTGTGTGCTGGATTACGGGTCGTTCCCTTTATTTATTATAGCGGACGGCAGGACTACATTGACAGAGATCTTCTGCGCGACGTATGACTGCGGCTGCAAGATTCCTTGTAGGAACGTGTAGTTTGCAATCACCTATGGTGGGAACGGCAATTGAAGGCGAGCAGCGGCGGGTCACCCGGGCGCGCGTGCGTCTTCCGGCGCGGTACGTTAGTTCCAACCTGAACCTAGAGGGACACGTCACCGATCTGAGTCCCGAGGGCCTGTTCTTCTCGTCCGACTTTCTCGACGACGAGGGTGAGGAGGCGTGCGTGTGGGTGCAAATCCCCGCGCACGAGGGCTTGCTGGAACTGCGCGGTGAAGTTCGCTGGGTCAATGATGCGCCGCACGCGGGGGGCATGGGCATCCAGCTTGTCGACGTGCCCCTTGAGGATCGCATCTTGTTGTCGTCGATCATCGTGGCGCCTGGCGTGGATCTTCATCCGGCCGGCCACGCTTAGCGTATCGTGTGGAACGATGAAACGTTCAGTCAGCGTGCAGATTGCGGGACAGCGCTATTCTCTGCGCAGCGACGCCGACGATCAGACCGTCAAGGACCTTGCGGTCTTCGTCGATGGCCGCATCAAGGACATCCAGCGCCAGGCGCGCACCGCGGACACCCAGTCGGTGGCGATTCTGGTGGCGATGCAGATCGCGGAAGAGCTTTTCGCTGAACGCGAAGCGCGGGCCGCGCTCAAGCAGAAGGTGCGCGACAAGAGCAAGTCGCTGCTGCAGTTCCTTGAGCGCGAAGCCAGGGTCTAGAGCCCCCCTTTGCTGACGTGCGGGCGGTGATGGTCTCACCCCTTGGTCTCGACGACGAAAAGCGGGCGCTGCGGCAGCTGATGCGCCAGCGTCGGGGTGCGCTGACAACGGACCAGCGCATCCACCTGTCCCATGCGGTGGCCGCGCGGCTGATCGCGCTGCCCGAGATCGTGGCCGCCAGGGTCGTCGCTGCCGTTGAGGCGCTGCGTTCGGAGGTGGATCTCACGGTCGCGTTGCAGGCATTGGCGTCGCGCGGGGTTGCGGTGGCGTTTCCGCGGGTCACCGAACAGGCGCCGCGTTTGCGCTTTCACACCGTTGGGGGGCCGGCTGATCTGGTGGCGGGGGCGTTCGGCGTGCAAGAGCCGGCGTCCTCGTGCCCCGAGATCTCCATCGCCGATCTGGATGTGGTGGTGATGCCCGGGTTGGCTTTTGACCAACGTGGCGCCCGTCTCGGGTATGGTGGCGGTTACTATGACGAGGTGGCGGCGCGGGTGCGGGCGGGCGGCAGGGGTTTCTTGGTGGGAGTGGGCTTCGATTTTCAGTTGTTGGAGCGGTGTCCAGCGGGCGAGGGGGACGTACACATCGACTGTGTCGTGACCGACGCGCAGGTGGTCCGGTGCAATTTCTCTTGAACCTGATGGGTGCTTGTGATGACCCCAATGACAATTACGGTGGGCCTGGCTGCCGCACTGGCCGCGGCGGCCGTTTTCTTCTTCGTCGGACGATCCTCGAAGGCCGACCCCGTTCCCGAAAGTGAGGCCGAACGACAGCGCATCCTGGCCGCCGCGAAGGCCGAGGCCGACGCGGTCAAGCGGCAGGCGGTGCTGGATGGCAAAGAAAGCGCGCAGAAAAGCCGCGCCGACGTCGACGCCGAACTACGGGCGCGCCGGCAAGAACTGGAACGTCAGGCCGCTGAGCTGGGCGCCAAGACGCAGGCCCTGGACAAGCGCGACAGGGAAATGGCGACGGCCAACGGCGAACTGGCACGGCAAGAGCGGCAACTTCAAGAGCGCGAAGCGGCCGCCGAGGCAGCGGCGCGCACGGCCGCCAGCCAGGCGGCTGAGGCGAAGGTCCGGCTTGAAAAGATCGCGGGCCTGACCGCCAGTGAGGCCAAGAAGACGCTGGAGGGCGAGGTGCGCGAGGAGGTTCGTCAGGCGTTCGCGAGCGAGGCCAAGAAGATCGAGGATCAGGCTAAGGAGCAGGCCGACGACAGGGCGCGCATGATTCTGGGCGCGGCGATCCAGCGCCACGCCAGCGAGTACGTCGCCGAGCGCACGGTGTCGGTGGTGCCGCTGCCGTCGGACGACATGAAGGGCCGAATCATCGGACGCGAGGGTCGCAACATTCGCGCCCTTGAGGCGGCGACGGGGATCGATCTCATCATCGACGATACGCCCGAGGCGGTCGTGATCTCGTGCTTCAATCCCGTGCGGCGCGAGATCGCACGGCTGGCCCTGACCCGTCTCATAGCGGATGGGCGCATCCACCCGACGCGCATCGAGGAGATGGTCACCAAGGCGACCGACGAGGTCGAACAGCAGTGCAAGGAGGCGGGCGAGCAGGCGGTTTTCGACCTGGGCCTCGGTCGCCTGCATCCCGAATTGGTGCGCCTTCTCGGTAAACTGAAATTTCGCGCGACCAACGCGCAGAACGCCTTGCAACATTCCATCGAGGTCGGCGTCCTGGCAGGTGCCATTGCGGGCGAGTTGGGTTTGCCGGTGAAGACCGCGCGCAGGGCCGGGTTGCTGCACGACATCGGCAAGGCGGTCGATCAGGAAGTCGAGGGCTCGCACGCGGAGGTGGGCGCGGCGATGGCCAAGAAGTTCGGCGAGGCGGCCAACGTCTGTCACGCGATCGAGGCGCATCACGCAGCGGTTGCGGCGGTGGATGCCCTGGACCACATCGTCGATGCCGCAAACGTGCTGTCCGGTCAGCGCCCCGGTGCGCGACGCGAGATGTTGGAATCCTATGTCCAGCGCCTGGGCGATCTGGAAAAGATCGCCGTCAGCTTTGCGGGCGTGCAGCGGGCGTTCGCCATCCAGGCGGGACGCGAGGTGCGCGTTCTGGTCGAGAATTCTCAGGTCACGGACGAACAGGCGCGGCGCTTGTCGAAGGACATCGCGCGCAAGGTCGAAGCCGAACTGTCCTATCCCGGCCAGGTTCGCGTCTCTGTGATTCGCGAGACGCGCGCCACGGATTACGCCAAGTAGGCCGGGCGCGCGATGTCGCCCCCGGCACCGGTCTCGGGGATCGCCGCCCCTGCGGGTCTCGCCCGTTTGCGCGCCAGCTTCTCGCAGACCGGGCGGACGCTGGCGATGGTGTGGCGATCGTCGCCTGGCGGGACGGTTGCGCTGGCCGCGCTGACCCTGGTCGCGGCGGCGATTCCGCCCGCCATCGCCTACGTCGGGAAGATCATCATCGACGTTGTGATGGCGGCCCGCGCCGACCACAGTGCGGTCTGGTGGGTGGGCGTCGAATTGGGGCTGGTCGTCGTGTCGGCGGCCGCCGAGCGCGCCCTGGGGCTGGTGCGGACGATCGTCGGATCGCGCCTGGGCATCGACGTCAACGTGATGATCTTGCAAAAGGCGCTGACGCTGGAACTGCGCCACTTCGAAAACCCCGAGTTCTACGACAAGCTGACGCGCGCGCGGCGGGAGGCGTCGATTCGGCCGCTGTCGCTGATCCAGGAGAACTTTCAGATCCTGCGCAACAGCCTGACGCTGGCGGGTTACATCGCGTTCCTGGTCAGCTTCAGCGGCTGGACGGTGCTGGCGCTGCTGGTCGCGACCATACCGGCGTTCGTGGCCGAGGCGCGCTTCTCGGGCGCCGCCTTCCGAATGCGCAACTGGCGGTCGCCCGAGGCGCGGCGTTTGAACTATCTCGAATACGTCATCGCGAACGACGAGCACGCCAAGGAGGTCAAGCTATTCGGTCTGGGCCCGCTGTTGCTGGGCCGGTATCGGGCGCTGGCCGAACAGTTCTACCGCGACGACAAAGCGCTGGCGGTGCGCCGGGCCTTCTGGGCGTACGGGCTGTCGTTGCTGAGCACCATCGCGTTCTATGGCTGTTATGCGGCGATTGCGGTCGCCACCGTGCGCGGGCGCATTTCCATCGGGGAGATGACCCTGTGTGTGGTCGCCTTCAGGCAGGGGCAGCAGGCGTTCCAGTCGATCCTGGCCGCAGTGGGCGGCATGTACGAGGACAACCTGTATATGTCGAACCTGTTCGACTATCTGGCGATTCCGCAGGCCACCGCGCGGGCGCCGGTCGAGGTGGCAGCGCCGGCCGCGGTCGGGCAGGGCATCGCGTTCGAGGACGTCGGGTTCCGTTATCCCGATTCGGATGTGTGGGCCCTGCGCCACGTCACCCTGGTCATTCCGCAGGGGCAAAGTCTCGCCCTGGTCGGCTCGAATGGGGCCGGCAAAACGACGTTCATCAAGCTGCTGACGCGGTTGTACGAACCGACCGAGGGGCGCATCACCCTGGACGGGCGCGACCTGCGCGACTGGGACGAGACGGCGCTGCGGCGTCGGATCGGCGTCATTTTCCAGGACTTCAACCAGTACCAGCTGCTGCTGCGCGAGAACATCGGGGTCGGCAGCGTCGAGCACCTGGAACAAAAGGATCGGATCGAACGCGCCGTCGAGCGGGGCGGGGCGCGCGAAATGGTGGCTGGCCTCGGCGACGGGCTGGATTCGCAACTGGGGCGCTGGTTCAAAAGCGGCGTCGAACTATCCGGTGGGCAGTGGCAGAAGGTGGCGCTGGCTCGTGCGTTCATGCGTGAGGAGGCCGACATCCTGGTGCTGGACGAGCCCACGGCGGCGCTGGATGCCGAGGCGGAACACGCGGTGTTTCAACGATTCCGCACCTTGGCGGCGGGGCGCACGACCATCCTTATTTCACACCGTTTTCCGACGGTGCGCATGGCGGACACGATTCTGGTTCTCGACAAGGGCGAGGTCGTCGAGCGCGGCACCCATGAGGAACTGTTGGCCGCCGGTGCGCGCTACGCGCAGCTGTTCGCCTTGCAGGCGCGGGGGTACCTGTGAGGGCCCATCCGGTCCACCGGGGTCGACACACCGGGGTCGATCGCCTTGACCCGGGCCCGGCCAGGATGGACACTGCGCCAAACACTTTCCCAGGGAGACTCACCAACATGAAGACGAGATTTTGGATCGGTTGTGGCGCTTTGTTCGTTCTGACCCTGGCGGGGTGTGGCGGCAGCAAGGCGAGCCTCGGGGAAGATCAGTTTTGCACCGAGTCGGCCAAGCGCCTGTGTTCGAACGTCGGGCCGAAGTGCGCCTATGACACGGCCACCGCCGCGACCTGCGAAACGATGCAGAAAGCCGCGTGCCAGGCTCGTGCGACCGCAGCCCGTCCGGCGGGCAGCCCACGCGAATACCGTCCGGCCAATGCGACGAAGTGCCTCGACACGATCAGTGCGATCTATTCAAAGCCCCAGATCGTGGCGGCCGACCTCGACAATCTCAACGAGGCCTGCGCTCGGGTGTTCCAGGGCGCCATCAAGGCGAACGACGCCCCCTGCAAGGTGGACTACGACTGCGAAGGCTCGTTGATTTGCGACAAGGGCCTATGCGCCATGAAAAAGTCGGTTGGAATGAACGGAGCCTGCGGCAACGCCGGCGAGACTTGCAGCGCGGGCCAGTTCTGCACCAAGCCGATGCAGGCGTTCGTTTGCAAGGATCGGCAAGGACTGGGTAAAGCGTGCGCCGCGGATCAGCCGTGTCTGGAGAATTTCCGCTGCACAGGCACCTGCGAAGAACAGCTGGATGTCGGCGCGGCCTGCGCGGGCCCGAGCGACTGCAAGCGGGGCGCGCTTCTGTGCGATCCCTACCGCCACAGTTGCGCGGCGCAGATCGGCTTCGCGGCCGGCTCGGCGTCTTGCGACGCCCTGGTCGGTAAGACGGCCGCCGCGACGACCACGCCCACGCCCGACGCGGCGGCGGCGACGACGACGCCTGATGCGGGCACGACAGCGGCCTCCGACGCGTCTGGCGGCTAACCGCCGAGCAGTTTTTCGAGGAACGCGTACATCGCGGCGCGGTCCGTCCGCAGGAAGGCGCGGCCCACCTGGGCGGCCAGTCTTGCCAGCGGCGGACCGGACTCGGCGATGCGGCTGAGGGCGGCCACGGCCTGTGATTTCTGGCTGCCCTCCTGGGCCTGAAGCACCAGCGCTTCCAGTGCGACGAAGCGTTGGGCGCTGTCGGCCTCCGATGTCTCTAGGACCTTTCCGATCTCGCTGGCGCTGCGCTTTTTTGACCACACGGCCCCCAGCCCCTTGATGGCGGTGCTGCGCACGTCGTAGGCCGGGTCTTGCAAGGCCTGTTCAAGAAGTGGCGTGGCGTGTTCCGGATCGCGCTCGGCGATGCGGCCCAGCGCCTGTGCGGCGGCGGCGCGCGCGGCCTCGCCGCGCTCGTGAAGAATCTCACCCAGCAGGCGCGTGGCCATCTCGCCTGCGCCGGTCAGTTCACCCAGGGCCAGCGCCCCCGCGCGGCGCGAGGCGGGATCGCCCGAGCGCAGCATGCTCGCGAAAACCGGGACGACCTGCCGCGCGCCCTCGCCACTGGTGCCGGCCAGACGGCGCACGGCCTCGGCGCGGACGGGGGCGGAACGATCGTCTGCCGCCGCCTGCAGGATCTCGATTCCGGCCGGACCGATGCTGGCGGCTGCGACCACTGCGGCAATTCGAATGTCTTCGTCGGGATCGGCCCCGGCGTGTCGCAACAGGTTGGTCAGGTGGCTGGAGGCCGCGACCTTGACCGCCACCTTGCGCTCGTCCGTGTCACCTTGCGCGTAGAGCGCCGCCAGGGCGCGGTCGATGTCGTCGGTGCGCTTGCCCTGGGGCTTTTGCGGGGCGGAGGCCGCATAGGCGCCCAGTGATTCCACGGCCGCCAGCCGAACCGTGCGATCACCGTCCTGCAACAACTTCAAGACGGCCGGCAGGACGGCCTCGTGTGCCTTCGCTGCCAGGTGCCCGAGCGACGTGGCGGCGGCGGCACGCACGGCCGCTTCTCCCGCGCCAGCCAGTTCGCCCGCGATCCGCGCCGCCCCCTTTGGGTCGTCCTCGCCCAGATCGCCGAGGCACGCGGCGGCCGCTGTTCGCACCTCGCGCGAGTCGTCGCGCGAGGCGATGCGCAGATACGGCGCGGCGGCCGCTGCGTTCTTCCGCGCAATTACGCAGAAATTGGTTGTGGCCCCGGCGCGGCTGGGACCATCGCCCGTCTTGAGGATGCGCGCCAGGGGCGCCAGTACAGCGGCCGGACGATCATGTCCGATGCGGCCGAGCGCTTCCGTGATCAGCCGCCGCGTCGCGGGGCGCACATTGAGAAATGCCTTGCCCAGGACCTCGGCCACCGCCAGGGCTTGGGTCGACGACAGCTGTACCGCGGACTCGATGGCGGCGCGCTGAACATCCATGTTGGGATCGGTCAGGGCCTTCTGAATCAGCACAACGCCCTCGTGTTTCAGGTAGCCGAAGGATCGGGCCGCCTCGATGCGTGCTTCGGGGGCCGGGTCGTACAGGAATCCCTTGAGGGCCTTGGTCGCCAGCTCGGGCTGTTTGATCGCGATGGTGCCCCAGACCGCCGCACTGGCCGCGCGATTGGGCGGTACAAGCCTGCCCTCGGCAATTGCCAGCTCTTCCGCTTTCGCCGGATCAAGCAGGCGCGCGTACAGTGGCAACGCGGCGGCGCGCAAGCGCGGTGATGCCTCAGGGCTGACCGCCTGGTCCAAGAACGCCTTCAGCGGGGCCATGGGCACGCCTGTTCGCCGCAGATAAAGCAAGGCTGCGACGCGTGCCTCGTCGCCTGCCTCCGCGTCGGTCACGACGGCCGTCAGCACGGCGGCGGTGTCGGTCGGCGCGCGGGCCGCGATGGTCTCCAGCAGCGCCAGACCATTGCGGCGGATGGCAGCGTCGGGATTCTTGAGGGCCGGACGGGTGGCCTCGGCCGCCGCAGCGGCTGAGCGTTTCGCGAGGGCAAGAACCTCACGTTCGGCCAGCCGTCGAAAGGACCCATCCTTGTCGACCAATGCAACGGCCAGAACGCTGGCGGCCTCGGCCGGTACCAGGGTGTCGCACTCGCGCAGCACCGCGTCCCTGACCTCGAACGATGCATCGCCCAGTGCGCTGCGCAGGGTACTGGCGTGGGAACCCGTACCGAGTCGACGATCGATTGACGCCGCCACCTCGACGCCCCGGCGCCGAACCTCCGGCGAGCGATCGGCCAGCGCAGCCGCCAGGATCTCGTCCTCGCCGGCCCGGCCGCCGCCGATCACGGCCAGTGCTTCGAGTGTCTCGCGACGAGACTGCGTGTCGGCAAAGGCCTGCTTGAGCGAAACCACGCCGTTGGCGTCACCCAGCAATACCAGCGTCACCCCGCGTGGCACCGGCCGCAGACCGTCGACGACGGCGCGCATCCAGCCGGGCAGGGCGGTGTGGCGGTCCCGTTCGAGGGCGCCGGAGGCCCGGCCGCTGGCAATGCGTGAGGACAGATCTGACGCGACGCCGGCCGCGGAGAATCCGGTGTCCGCGACCATCGAGCCGAGCGCTGGGCGGCTTGGCAGGAAGTTCATGAACGCAAGACTCGGCCGCCCCAGCCGCACGACCACCCGCGCGTTCGGCGGGTCCGTGGCCGGCTCGAACACCAGCGTGTAGGACGTGCGCAGATCGATGAAGATGGCCACCACCAGCGCGACGGCGGCCATGGCACCCAGCGCAGCCTGAAAGGCGCTGCGGCGAATGCTTCTGGTGACGGTGGCCTCCTCGCCTTTTGTCAGCGCGCCGCCCAGATGCCTCCGCACAGCGTAGATCTCGCGCAGGGGCAGACGTTCTTCGGCAAGTATGCGGCGGCCGAGGGCGCGACGGACGCGTGCGGCCGTGGCCCTCTCCCCGGCGGTGAAGGTCGCGACGCGATCGGCGATGGCTGGGTGAACCAGCTTGTACTTCTCGCTGCGATCGCTGTCGCGCTTGCGCAGGACGCCGCGGGCCACGAAACTGGCAAGCGCTCGATCGATGGTGGTTCGGGCCATCTGGGTGCGTGCGGCGATCTCCTCGGCGGTGGTGTCGCCGGCCGCCGCCAGATCGCCCAGGATGCGCCGGGCCTTGCCGCCGCCTGCCTCCGCGGTCAGCCGTTCGAAGAACAGGTGCAGCAACATGTCGCGGCCACCGCTGCGCTCGTAGCGGCGCAGCGACGTCAAACGCAGATCGAGTACAGCCCGCACGACGATCTGCAGATCCAGAGGCAGGCATGGGCCGTGCCGACACAGGTCAGCGGCGATCGTCTGCGCCAATCCCTCCTCGAAAAATGTGCCCGTGTGCAAGGCGGTTTGCTCCAGCACCTGCGCGACGTCGGCTTCGGGCATTCGTCCGAGCGTGGTCCAGGTCCCGGCCTGTGGCGACAAGCCGCACGCGTCGTGCAGCCTATCGAGCTGGCAGAACGCGGTGGTTTCCACAGAGAACAGAAACCGCAGGCGCGGTCCAGCCGCCGTGGCCGCCGCCGCGATCACCGCGCCTAGTCCCGCCACGATCGCCGGGTCGGCGCTGTCCGCCACAATGGTCTCCACGTGGTCGAGGATGACGACCGCGCCGGACTGCGAGCTGCGCGACAGGCGGGCGACATAGTCCGCGGACGTTTCGGCGGCCGAGGGCGGTTCGGCCCGGGCGCGACTGGCCGACTGCCACAGGTCCTGGTCGATGGCATCGTAGTTCCCGATATACAGGCCGACAACGCCCTGCTTGGCCAGCAGCGGAATGAGGCCCGCGCGCAGCAACGAGGTCTTGCCGACCCCTGATTCGCCGGTGAACGCGGTGACGCGGTTGCCCTCGCGCCGAAGCTGGTCCAGCAGCCTTTGCGTGTCGGCGGCGCGCCCGAAAAAAACGGTGCTGCTGGCCTCGTCGTAGGGAATGAGTCCCCGAAACGGTCCGGAGCCTGCGACGCCGTCGACGGACATGATGGGTTACCCGGGTCGGCCTGCGCTAGTCCTGGCGGATGTCGGATTCGAGCATCTCGGGCTCGTCGTCGTAGTCCGCGATGATGATTTCCCGGTTGTGCGCGTCGGTCGACGAGGGGGCGAAGAAGCCCTCGACCAGGTCGGCCACTTCTTCATGCGAAGTGCCGCGCTTGACCGTCGACAACGCGTAAACGACATGGCCGTCATCCACGACCGACAGGAACCCGACCCGCCGGCCGTCTTCCACCGACCACAGATCCCACGCTTCACCGGCCTGCGTTCGCGTTACGCGGGTTGCGTAGAACGTGCGGGGCTCGTGCCGGGTGATGGGCGTTATCTTCGGGTCGCGCGGCAAGGTTCGCTCTGGGAAAAGTGGGTCACCATATCATGCGTGCTCGATCAGCAGCGCGATTCCCTGTCCGACGCCGATGCACATGGTGGCCAGGCCCCAGCGGGCGCCCGCCGTCTTGTTTCGGCGTGCAAGCTCATGCACCAGCGTCGTGACAATGCGCGCGCCCGAGCAGCCAAGCGGATGTCCAAGCGCGATGGCGCCGCCGTTGACGTTCACGCGCGCGGGATCCAGACCCAGAGTGTCGATGCATGGCAGGGCCTGCGCGGCGAAGGCTTCGTTGAGCTCGATGAGGTCGAGGTTGGCGGCCGTGATTCCTTCTCGATCAAGGGCACGACGGGTGGCGGGAATCGGACCAAGACCCATCAGCGACGGCGCGACGCCTGCGACCGCCGACGAGGCGACACGTGCCAGCGCTGGCCGGTTCAGCCGGGCCAATCCGGCAGCGGAGACCAGCAACAGGGCGGCGGCGCCATCGTTCAGGCCCGACGAATTTCCGGCAGTGACGGTGCCCCTGTCTTTGCGAAAGACCGGCGGCAGCGCGGCCAGTTCGGCCCGCGTGACGTTCGGCCGCGGGTGCTCGTCAACCGTCATCGGGCGTGGTGGTCCCTTGCGCTGGGGAACGGGAACGGCAATCAGCTCGGTGGCGAAACGCCCGGCTGCATGCGCGGCGGCGTATCGCTGTTGACTGCCGAAAGCGAAATCGTCCTGCTTGTCGCGACTGACACCCTGCTGTTCGGCGACTTTCTCGGCGGTCTCGCCCAGGGGATCGGTTCCGTGTAGCGCCTGCATCGCCGGGTTGACGAATCGCCAGCCCAGCGTCGAATCGTGCAGGGTCACGTCGCCGCGCGGGAATCCTTCGCGCGCTTTTGCCATGACCATGGGCGCGCGCGACATCGATTCAACGCCGCCGGCGATCACGATGTCCGCGCTGCCCGTGGCCACCGAATTCGCGGCGTCGATGACGGCCATTAAACCCGAGCCGCACAAACGGTTCACCGTGCCACCGGGTACGGTCACGGGCAGCCCCGCCAGCAAAAGGCTCATGCGCGCGACGTTGCGATTGTCCTCGCCGGCCTGGTTGGCACAGCCCATCAGCACGTCGTCGATGGACGCCGGGTCCACCCCGTTGCGCGCGACCAGTTCCCGGATGGCAATGGCCCCCAGATCATCGGGCCGGACGTCGGACAGCGCGCCGCCATAGCGTCCAATCGGCGTGCGAAGCGCGTCGACGATGAACACGTCCCGGAGGGTGGTCGCCCTTGCGGTCACGGCAGCGTCCCGGCCGTTGCCCGCCATGGCGCTGGCAATATGGGTCCGCGTTCCATGGCTCGGCGGGTGCGTTGCAGTTCGATTTCGCTGATCAGTACGGCCGGCGCGACGGTCGACACCGGGACGTAGCCCGATTCCGCCCCGCAAAAGCCGTTGAAGACGCCGGTGGTGTCGGATGCGGCGACGATGCGGTTCAGCGATCCGATGGGCGTACCGACGAACTCGACCCCGCGCACCAGGGTCTCCTGCCCGGTCTTGGCATCCACGCGGTACACGATCCTCGGCATGCCCTTGAAGGCCTGGAAGTCGTAGGTCGTGGTGTTGGTCTGGCCACCGCTGATGTCGGCGATGATGAGTCCGAAGGCTTTCTTCTGCCTGCGCACCTCATCCAGCAACATCTGCTTGAGCTTCGCGTAGGGAACCTGTTTGTCAGAGCGCACGATGGTGTTAGCCATGCGCCCCATGGGGTCCAGGGTCGCCTCGGACCGCCCGTGGCCGTTGGATTGCGACGAGCCCTTCACCGGCGTGCGACTTTTGAGGTAATTCCGCAACACGCCCTTTTCCACCAGGGCGACCGTGCGCGCCGGAACCCCTTCGTCGTCGAAGCGATAAAAGCCGTTCAACGAAATCGCGCCCAGCCGCCGCACCGTCGGATCGTCGAGCACGCTGATGAACGTCGGAAGAATGGGCTTGCCTATCTGCCCCTTGAAGGTCGCGCCCTCCTTGTTGTCGTTCTGGCGCTCGCCCTCCAGGCGGTGGCCCAGGGCCTCGTGGAAAAAAACACCAGCCGCCTCGGGCAGCAGAATGGCCGGACCGTTGAAGGGGTCCAGCATGGGCGCCGCCATCAACTGCCGCACTTCGTTCGCCAGGCCGTCGACCGCCTTACCCAGCGCAGCCTCTGTCGGCAATTCGCTCTCGATCGCGCCATAGAAGCTTTTGAAGTGCGCCACCAGCAGTCCGTCGGCGGCGCGTCCGTTCGCGTTCAGGTGAACGCCGTAGATCAGGCGTTCATTGATAAGTTCGGTGCCTTCCGTGGTGACCAGGTAGCGTGTCTGGTGGCTGACCGACAGCTTCACCGACGAATCGAAGATCTCGGGGTAGGTCTTGAACTGTCCCGAGATCTTGCGCAGCCGCGCCCGCCACGCCGCCCGGTCCAGCGTCGGTACCAGCGCCGCATCGACGCCCTGGCTGGCGCCCTCCTTCGAGAAACTGTCGAGTGTCTCGTCCTCGACGACCTTCGTGACGCGCGCGCCGCGCTTCTTGTGCAGCAGGGACAGGGCGCGCTTGTACTTGGCGTCGGTCTGTAGCCACAACGTCGCCCGCAGCGCATCGGCGTCGTTGTCCAGCGGTCCGCTGGTCGGCGGCTCGTACTGGTCGAGCTCATCCATGTCGAAAAGTTTGTCCGCAGAATCATCCGCCGTGTTGTCGAAGTGGTAGTCGCCCACACGCACCTCGACGTTGGCCTGGCGGACGTTCTGGTGGATGTCCTCGAACAGCGCGCCGAAACGCGCCGACAGATCGTACTCGTCGTA
>JANXXE010000095.1 GCA_025350815.1 Myxococcales bacterium
GGCGTCGCCGTCCTGGGGCGACTTCCCGCCCGAGTTGGTCCACTGGACGCCATACCAGCACAACCCGGTGTTTGCGCCGCTTGGCCCCGGCACCTGGGAGCACCACCTGCGCGAGCGGGGCTGGATCCTGCGCGAGGGTGACACGTACCACCTGTGGTACACGGGCGTCGATCCCTCGCTGGCGATCTCGCATCGCCTGGGTTACGCGACCTCCACGGACGGCATTTCGTGGCGGCGTCACCCCGACAACCCCATCTACACGCAGGACTGGGTCGAAGACATGATGGTCGTCAAGGCCGGCGACACCTACCACATGTTTGCCGAGGGATTTAAGGACCACGCGCAGCTGCTGACGTCGAAGGATCGCGTGCACTGGTCCCGACGGGGCGAACTGGACATTCGTCTGGTGGACGGTCGTCACATTTCGCCTGGCCCGTTCGGAACGCCCGCCGCCTGGTTCGAGAACAACACCTGGAATCTTTTTTACGAACGGGACGACGCGGGCATTTTCCTGGCGACATCCCCCGATCTCGCGATCTTCACCAACGTGCAAGACCAGCCCGTGTTGGCCGCGGGGCCCGAGCCCTACGATCGTTACGGCGTCGCCCTAAACCAGATCTTCAAGTACAAGGGCCGCTACTACGCGCTTTACCACGGCGCCCACAAGCCGCCGATGAACGGCTGGAGCACGAACATCGCTGTGTCCAAGGATCTGCGCCACTGGACGAAGTACGCCGCTAACCCCCTCCTGGGCGACGAGCGATCGAGTGCGCTGGTCGTGGACGACGGCCAGCAGTTGCGCCTTTACGTCATGCAGGTGGACAACAAGCGCGTCGAGCTGTACTTCCCGGCCGTGTCCCCGCCGCGGTAGGGATGCTCCATTCAACCTTCAGCGACGAAAGCGAACGCCTTGTCGTGGACGTACACCAATTTGCACGGCTCGATGTAGCGCGCCTCGTGGATGCGGCCGGCCCCGACATAGCCGGTATCGCCCCGGCCGAGCAACAGCGGCTCGCCATCGGGGACGAGGGCGCCTTTGACCCGCGTGAAGAACTGAACCGACATCTTGCCCTCAACGACGACGGTCATGTCGTCGCCGGGATGCGTATGCGGGGGTTCGGAAGTTCCTGCTTCCCACTGCTCCAGCATGACCTCCACGCCGGTCGGGCTTGCTGGGTACGTGGTCCGCATCGCAAAACCCTTGGGCCCGTCCGCGGGCGTCGCATGATTGTCCCATATGGCGCTGGTCATGGGATGCGTTTGTAGCACGGCGTTCGCGTCGAGGGCGCGCGGGTGCCGTCAGTCGATCCGCCTGGGTGAGTGGGCGTCAATCGTTCCGATGTGGGGCAGCACGAGATCCGGCATGGCCGACGTCACTTCCTGCGTTGCCAGCCCTTGCCAGCCCGGGTTTCCCATAGTGTCGGGAGTGATCGGTGGCGGGACCCGCCTCGGAGGTTCCGACGAAAAGAGGGGCCTGCCCGGCCTTGTTCAACAAGCGAACAGGGGGGCGCGGTAGGCCGGCCAGGGCGTCCCGGCTATCCGACGGGGAGGCTGATCACCCCGAGAGCGCCACCAGGAGTACGACCGCGGGGCCTCACCAATTGTGCTCCCAAGGCGATTTCATGAATTTCATGGCGGGCAAGTTAATCTCTTTTGTCAGGAACGTACAGGGCGCCACCGTCGGTCGGCTCATGCGCCGCGGATCGCTCCTTGTGGCGCGCGTACGCCCGGCGCAAGGGCTCAGCCAGCACAGTTGACCCAAGGATCGCGATGATCACGCGCGCCGGAAACAAGTAGCGCGGCTCCATGTAGACGACGGCATGAAAGGCCAGTAGGCCAACGAACGTCCCCCAAAGAGGCCACATTTGTATCAGCACGTGCCGGCGCAAATAGATCGCCGCAACAGACGACCCCAGAAGCAACAGGTTCGACAGATTGATGAACAGGTGAAGGATGAAGTACCCGAACGGTCCACGCAGGGGCCCCAGGCGGAAGGATTCCTTCTTGACGGAATTCACCAGGGTGATCTGGCCGAATACGATGCGCTCAATCGCCTGGCGGACGAAAAGGAAGGGGTGCGCCTTCAGATCGGTTACCACGAAGTTCTGAAACAGCGCCCCAACGGGAACCCCGGTTCGTTCAGATTCGATTCGGAAGTCGGCCAGCTGTTGTTGGAAATTGCGCCAGTCCTTGCTGTCGGGGCGGGTGGTTTCGCCGAAGAAGCGCCAGTCTTTGGGCTCGTCCCGGAACTGATACCGTCCCTGGAAGACGGTGTAGCGCAGGTAATCGGACTGGCGGAGATTCCCGGCCCGACCGTGCAGCGCGCGGCCCATGACGTTCATCAGGAGCAGTGCCAGCGCGCCCCACAGAACGCAATGAATCGCAAATCGCGCCTGCGCGCGGCTGTTCACGTCGCTCTTGCGCCTGAGTACCAGCGCGACGAGTCCCGCGATGGGCAGCAGCAGAGCGGCGTTCGGGCGCGCGAGCATGAACGCGACAAGTCCCAAGAACGCAAGCCGTGCCGCACGCCGTTTCTGCTGCTCGCTTGATTGGTCGCTTTGCCACCGCGCCCACCCGTAAATGAAGGCGCTGACCCCTATATACGCAAGCGGCTCTCCTGTGATGGCG
This sequence comes from Myxococcales bacterium, assembly GCA_025350815.1. Classification (GTDB taxonomy): domain Bacteria; phylum Myxococcota_A; class Polyangia; order Fen-1088; family Fen-1088; genus JANXXE01. The sequence continues at coordinate 2,629 of JANXXE010000095.1, forward strand.
TAGCTGTAGTAGACCGAGAAGGGCGACGCCAGGACCATCAGTCCTGCGACCTTGCCCGACCACGGCCCGCCCAGGATCTCGCTGGCCCTGCGGATCATCAGCAGAGCAACGGCCATCCAGCAGACCGTCCACGCGAAGCCGAATTTCCAGAACAGTTCATCGGGCGATCCAGGCGCGACCAGTAAATAGGGGACCGTGTAGAAAAACGACGGGCCAGGCGCCCGCGTTACCGCCAGTGTCTCGAACCCGCCGACGCCGCGAAGGAACGAGGCGAAGTTTTGCGCCTCGATATGAAAGTCGTGGTCCCCGTACTTGCTCGGGGCGAAGGGCAGGTTGGCCACGGCGATGTACGTCGTGACCATCAACCCCAGTAAGAGAATGTCAAAGCTATCCAGGGGGCCAAGGATCCGTTTGCGTGGCGCCCGGGGCTGTAGCTGTTCCGCTTCCATATTTCGACGTTCTATAACACGTCGTTCGTGGTCGCGCGCTTTTGAGGAATTCGTGGCGCGTACCGGGATGGCGTCTCGTTGGGGATGGCTGCTGTGACCCGCTTCAGCCCGCCCGCCGGCGCGCGTGCTGGGTCTTGAAAGTGCGTGCCGGCGTCGTCCGTCCGCCAGGACCGGGTCGTTCAGCCGGTATCAGTTGATCCGGGCGGCTGCCGATTAGGTCAGCGCGGCCCAGACGGCGCAGGGCTTCGCGCAGCAACGGCCAGTTGTCGGGATCGTGGTAGCGCAAAAATGCCTTGTGCAGGCGCCGCACCTTGAGGCCCTTGGGGACCGCGACGTCGCCGGCCTTTGTCCCGCGGCGCAACTTGCGAAGGGGATTCTTGCCGCTATGGTACATCGCCGTCGCAGTGGCCATCGGCGACGGCAGGAAGGCCTGCACCTGATCCGCCTTGAAGCCGTTCTTCTTCAGCCACAGCGCCAGATTCACCATGTCGGCGTCGGTGGTGCCGGGGTGGGCCGCGATGAAGTAGGGGATGAGGTACTGCTTCTTGCCCGCCTGTGCGGAATATTTGTCGAACAGCGCGCGGAATTTTTCATAAGCGCCGATCGTCGGCTTGAGCATGTGCGCAAGTGGCCCGGCCTCCGTGTGCTCGGGCGCGATCTTCAGGTAACCACCGACGTGGTGGCCCGCCAGTTCCTTGACGTAGGCCGGCGACGTGGCCGCCAGATCGTAGCGCACGCCGGATGCAACCAGTACCTTCTTCACGCCCGGGATCTCGCGGGCCTTGCGGTAAAGCTGAATCAGCGATGAGTGATCGGTGTTCAGGTTGGGACAGATGCCGGGGTGTACGCACGACGGCAGGCGGCACGCGGCCTCGATGTCGGGGCTGCGGCACGCCAGTCGGTACATGTTGGCGGTGGGGCCTCCGAGATCGGACACCACGCCCGTGAACCCGGGTGTGTGGTCGCGCACCGCAACGATCTCGCGCAGGACGGACGCCTCGGAACGATTCTGGATGATGCGGCCTTCGTGTTCAGTGATCGAGCAGAAGGTGCAGCCACCGAAGCAGCCGCGCATGATCGTGACAGACGTCTTGATCATCTCGTACGCGGGAATCTTCGCGTTCCCGTAACGGGGGTGCGGCCGGCGGTTGTAGGGCAGTTCGTAAACCGCGTCCATCTCAACAGTGGTCAGCGGGATCGGGGGTGGGTTGATCCAGACATCGCGATCACCGTGGCGCTGCACAAGGGCGTGCGCGTTCCCGGGATTCGATTCGACATGCAGGATGCGGGAGGCATGCGCGTACAGCAGCGGATCGGCGACGACGGCATCGTAGTCGGGCATGCGGACAACGGTGCGTGCGCGGTCGGTGCGAGGTCGCGCGCCCCGGCGGATGCTCAGCAATCCCACTGTTGCGTTGCCGGGCGGGGCGGCGTCGTCGACGTCGCTTGAATCGATTTCGGTCCAGTCGGCCGGCATGGTTCCGGTCGGGCGTGCGAAGGCCGTGCCACGCACGTCGCTGATGCTGTCCGTCGCCTCGCCGGCGGCCAGCCGGTGCGCCAGTTCCACCACCGCGCGCTCGCCGTTGCCGAAGACCAGCAGATCCGCCTTCGCATCCAGCAAGACCGATCGCCGGACCTTGTCCGACCAGTAGTCATAGTGGGCGATGCGGCGCAGGCTGGCCTCGATGCCACCAATGACGACCGGCACATCGTTGAAGGCCTCGCGGCAGCGTTGGGCGTAGACGATCACCGATCGGTCGGGGCGCAGGCCGCCGGCACCATCGGGCGAATACGCGTCGTCGCTGCGAATGCGCCGATCGGAGGTATAGCGGTTGACCATCGAATCCATGTTCCCGGCCGTCACACCGAACATGACATTCGGCCGGCCCAGTGCCGCGAAGGCCGCGGCCGATTGCCAGTTGGGTTGCGTGATGATGCCGACGCGGAAGCCCTGAGCCTCAAGCAGGCGTCCGACCAGCGCCATTCCGAAGCTGGGATGGTCGACGTAGGCATCGCCCGTGACCAGCACGACGTCGCAGCTGTCCCAGCCGAGGGCGTCCATTTCGGCGCGTGACGTGGGCAGTACGGCTGCGGTGCCAAACTGTTCCGCCCAGTATTTGCGCCGGGTGAACAGCGACGGGGACACAGCGTCCGGCGAGACACGCCGGAAGGGTGGGCAGGGTGTGGTCGGAGTCGTCACGGCAAGCCCGCAAACGTAGCACGCTCGGGCCACGAACCCGCCGTGGGCCTGGCGGCCCGCGTCAGGTCAGCGTCGTCGCTGTCGACGTCGGTGCGTCCCGCATCGCGTACACGACCCGCGTATGTGACGCGCGATCGTGCAGCGCCTGGCGGCTGTCATCGAAAAGCGCGAACAGAAATCCGCCCAGCCACGGGATGCCCAACATCAGGTTCGGGATCAGCAACGTCTGCAGCAGCTCGTCCGCGCCTTCGTCGAAAATGGGCAATTCGTCGACGCCGACCAGGTTCGTCAGCTGATCTTTGACCGCTGCCAGGGTCGTTGTCTTGGCGGCGCCCAGCTGCAAGTTGATCATCATCAGGGCGATGATCGGGCCCCAGAATTCGACGACGAAACGCAGCACCAGGCTGACGACGCTGACCTGTCGTGTGGTGCCCTGGATGCGCAGGCCGAACATGCGCTTGCCCAGGGTCTTGCCCCAGGCGCGGTGGCTGATGACGTAGTACAGGCCGAACAGCAGAAAGCTGACCTCATGCGCCCGGCGCTGCGACAGCATGAAGAAACCCGCGACCACCTGACCCAGGACGGCCATCATCGTCAGATCGACCGCCAGGGCCATGCCGCGCGCGACAACTCCGCCCGCCATCATGGGTTTCGGCCGCAGCGCTTCGAGGCGGCTCAACAATTCTTCGTAGGTCCACGGCCGCTTGGTAGGCTCGGGATCCATCATTTCGGTGATCAGCAGCCGCAGTCGCCAGGGGGCCTGCCGATCGGGGATCGGGGGGCGGGGCGCGCCCTTGTGCAGGTCGGCCATTTCGCGCAGGGAATCGGCGCGGAACGGCGGCTCACCTGTCACCAGTTCGTGGAAGGTCACGCCCAGGGAATACAGATCGCTGCGGAAATCCGGCGGGCGGCCGGCGATCTGTTCGGGCGATGCGTAGTAGGGCGATCCGACAAAGTGTTCTTCGCGCCAGCCGGGCGGCACGGCCAGGCCGAAGTCAGCGACCTTGACCTCGATGGCGTTGCCGGATGCGGCGGTTGCCTCACCACACAGAATCAGGTTCGATGGTTTGATGTCGCGGTGGACGATGCCGCGCTGATGGGCGGTTATCAGCGCGCGCGTCGTCTGGATAACGCATTCAAGCGCGTCGGACCATGGCATCGGACCGTTGGTCACGATGTGGTCGGCCAGGGTCTGGCCGCGGA
>JANXXE010000006.1 GCA_025350815.1 Myxococcales bacterium
TCGGCGACGTGATTGCCGAGATCGAGGCCGGCGCATCCGCCGAGGCCCCGGCGGTTCAGCCCCACAAAGGCACGGACGGCCCGGCCAAGGCATCGCCCGCGCTGCGGCGGCTGATGGCGGAAAATGATCTGGCGGCGTCCGACGTGCAGCCGACCGGCCCCGCCGGGCGCATCGTGAGGCAGGACGTCTTGCGCGCAGCCGAGGGCAAACAGCCCAAGGAGACGGCGCCCGCCGAGGCGCGCGTGGCGCCGCCGCCCGTACCGACCGTGCCCACCCGCAAGGCGGAACCGGGCCCGCGCGAACGCATCGTACCAATGACACCGATGCGCCGGACGGTCGCACGGCGTTTGCTCGAGGCGCAAAGCCAAGCGGCGATATTGACCACATTCAACGAGGTCAACATGGCGGCCGTCATGGCGCTGCGCGAGCGGTACCAAGAACAGTTCCAGAAGCGCCACGGCATCAAGCTGGGCTTCATGTCCTTCTACGTGAAAGCGGCCGTCGATGCGCTGAAGGCCTTCCCGGTGGTGAACGCCGAAGTCCGCGGCACCGACATCGTCTACAAGGATCACTACGACATCGGCGTGGCGGTGGGCGGCGGCAAGGGCCTGGTGGTGCCCGTGCTGCGCGACACCGACCGTCTGTCGCTGGCCGAAGTCGAACGCGGCATCGCGGAGCTGGCCGTCAAGGCGCGTGAGAATCGCCTGACGATGCAGGACCTTCAGGGCGGCACGTTCACCATTTCGAACGGCGGCATCTACGGATCGATGCTGTCGACACCCATTCTGAATCCGCCCCAAAGCGGAATTCTGGGCCTGCACGCCATCCAGAAGCGCCCGGTCGCCGTCGGCGAGGCCATCGCACTGCGCCCCATGATGTACGTGGCGCTGTCCTACGATCACCGCATTATCGACGGCCGCGAGGCCGTGCAATTCCTCGTGCGCATCAAGGAATGCATCGAGGATCCCGAACGCATCCTGATCGAGGTCTAGGGCCCATGGCCGCGGGCGCAGTCAAGACCCTGTCACGCGGGCCACGGCGGGGCAGTGTTCTGCCCGGCTTTCGCGGGACGTTCATCTACACGATGACGTACCTGTCGCTGGTCGTGTTGATTCCACTTGGCGCGCTGGTCCTGCAGACGACTCGTCTGACCTGGGCGCAGTTCTGGCAGACAGCGTCGTCGCCCCAGGCCGTGGCCGCCTACCGGTTAAGCTTCGGCGGGGCGCTGATCGCCGCCGCTGTGAATGCCGTGTTTGGCCTGCTGCTGGCCTGGGTTTTGGCCCGCTATAAATTTCCCGGGCGGGCGTTGCTGGATGCGCTGGTGGACCTGCCGCTGGCGCTGCCGACCGCCGTCGCCGGGATTGCGCTGGCGGCCATCTATTCGAAAAACGGGCTGCTGGGGGCGCGGTTGGACACGTGGGGAATCAACGTCGCCTTCGCACCGCTGGGCGTGGTGGTCGCCATGATCTTTGTCGGCATTCCCTTCGTTGTACGGACCGTGCAACCCGTGCTGATGGAAATTGACCCACAGGTGGAAGAAGCGGCGGCGGTCCTGGGGGCCAGCCGCCTACAGACCTTCGCGCGCGTGCTGCTGCCCGCCCTGATGCCGTCGCTCATCACCGGGTTCGCGCTGGCCTTCGCGCGCGCTCTGGGCGAATACGGCTCGGTGGTGTTCATCTCGGGCAATCTGCCCCTGCAGACCGAAATCGTTCCTTTCCTGATCGCCAGCAAGCTGGACCAATTCGACTACGAGGGCGCGAACGCCCTGGCCGTGGTGATGCTGGTAGGCTCGTTCGCGCTGCTGCTGGTGACGAACGCGTTGCAGTCGTGGAGCCACGGGCGGGGCCGTCATGGTTAACCCGGGGGTGCGCCCGTACCATTCGGCGCACGCGCGCACCGAACCCGCGGCGATTCGCGCGGCGTTGATCGCACTTGCCGTGGCCTTCTTGGCGCTGCTGGTGATGTTGCCGCTGGTGTCGGTTTTCTCGGAGGCATTCTCGAAGGGCGCGGGACCCTTCTTCCTTGCCATCAAGCATCCCGACACGAGGTCGGCGATTCGCCTGACCCTGCTGGTGGCAGCGATCGTGGTGCCGCTGAACGTGGCCTTCGGCGTCGCGGTGTCCTGGCTTATCGCCAAGTATCAGTTTAGGGGCAAAAACCTGATGCTGTCGCTGATTGATCTGCCGTTCAGCGTGTCGCCGGTGATCTCGGGAATGATCTTCGTGATCCTGTTTGGCAGCCGCAGCGTCATCGGCGGCTGGCTGGACGCCCACGACATCAAGATCATTTTTGCCGTACCCGGCATCGTTCTGGCCACGACTTTCGTGACCTTTCCGTTTGTCGCGCGCGAGATCCTACCTGTCATGCAGGCGTCCGGCAGCGACGAGGAAGAGGCCGCGCTGACCCTGGGCGCCGGGGGCTGGCGGATTTTCTTCCAGATCACGTTGCCCAAGATCAAGTGGGGCCTGCTGTACGGAATCATCCTGTGCAACGCGCGCAGCATGGGGGAATTCGGCGCGGTGTCGGTGGTCTCGGGCCACATCCACGGCGGCACGAACACCATGCCCTTGCAGGTGGAGATCCTCTACAACGGGCTTGGCCAGTACGACGTCGTGGGCGCCTTCGCCGTGGCGTCGTTGCTGGTGCTGATGACGCTGGTCACCCTTGTCATCAAGAAATCCATCGAGCTGGTGCAGAAGGCCCGCACGTGAGCGAGCCGGTCGACCGAGAGGCGTTGCCGGCAGCACCCGCGCCCGAGCTCGGCCCCTTGCCGACCGTCTTGCCGCCGGCGCGCGCGCTGACGCCGCTGCCTGTCCTGGCCCCGCTGCGCGCCCGGACGTTCTTCCTGTTCGCGCTGGTTTATCTGTACGCCTTCCCCTACTTCGATCAGTTGCGCAGCGCCAACGAAATGCCCCGGATCCTGATGACGCAGCAGATGGTCGACAGGCACACCTTCCGCGTCGACGAACGCCTGGGCGACATGGGTTCGCGCCTGGACCTGTCGCGCGGCCCCGACGGCCACTGGTACCCGAACAAGGCACCAGGCCCTTCGTTTCTGGCGGTGCCGGCCTATCTTCTGTGCAAGCTGTTCGGGGCGAAATCGCTGGGCGCCTGCACCTGGGCGTTCCGCGTGACGGCCGTGACGCTGCCGGCGCTGCTATTTCTTCCGTTCTTCTACCGCCTGACCCGGCGGTTCACGCCCGACGAGCCCGCGCGCCGAACGACGCTGGCGGCGTACGCGCTGGCCTCGCCCGCCCTGCCCTACGGCATCCTGTTCATGTCGCACCAGGTGGCGGCGGTCACCGCGGGTGCCAGCTTCATCGCCGCAGTGGCGACGGTCCGGGGCGACGCACGCCGCCCGACCATCACAACGATGGCCGTGGGTTTCTTCGCCGCGCTGGCGGTGATGATGGACTACCAGGCCAGCCTGGCCGTCCTGCTAATTGGCCTGTACCTGGTGATCCGATCGCCACATCGACTGCGTTCGGTCGCCTTGGCGTGCATAGGCGGCAGCCCGGTGGCGGCAGCCCTTGGCGCCTACCACGCGGCCTGCTTCGGCTCGCCGCTCAAGACCGGTTACAACTTTTCGGTCGACACGGTGACCCGCGAGGGCTTCATGGGCATCGTCGGGCCCAGCCGAGAATCGTTCTTCAGTACGGTCTTCATGCCGGCCAACGGCATTGTCGTCCTGGCCCCCTGGGTGCTACTGGCCGTCGTCGGTGGCATCGCCGTCGCCGCCGATCGCGACGCCCGCAAGCGCATTGGCGCCGAGGCGCTGGTCTGTGCGGCCATCTTCGTCGTCTACGTGGCGTTCCTGTCGTCGTTGGTCCCATACATGGCCCGCGGCGGCTGGTGCGTGGGGCCCCGCTACATGACCGTGTCGCTGCCCTTCATCGCATGGCTGGCCACCGCCGGCTTTGCAGCCGCCGACCGGCGGACCATTACCAGTGTACTGGCCCGATCCTTGGTCATTGCATCAGGGGTCGTCTACGTGGCCACCGCCACCACCTATCCCCACTGGCCCGACCAGCTACAAAATCCCCTCTACGAACTCGTCTTTCGCCTGATCTACCGGGGATACGCCGTGCACTCGCTGGGTACCGCCGCCGGCCTGCGCGGGATCGCATCGCTGCTGCCGCTGTATCTGGGCGCCCTGGTTCTGATGTTGTGGCTGGTCGGTCTCGGGCGGCGGCGTGCCTGGCAAACGACAGCCCTTGCCTGCGTGCTTGCCGCCGGCGTCGTCGCAGGACACCGCGCGTTCCCGCTGACAGGTCCTTACTCGGACAGGGCGTGGGCGTACATCACGTCAACCTGGGAGCCCAAGCGCTGATCCGGCGCCACCCGGGGCTACTTTTCAGCCTGGACCACGAACTGGTAGGCGAACAACTCGGGCTTCCAGCGCGCTGCCTGGTACTGCAAAGCATCCACAACCGAAGTGACCTGTTCCAACGCCGGGACGGCCTCGGCAATCTTCTCGACCGGGATGACGGTCCAGTCCTCGTCGCTAACGGTGAAGCCCGCGTTCTTCACGAGACTGCGGAAGGTGTCCCGCGTGTAAAGGTGCACGTGCGTTTCGTCGAGTATGCCGCGCGGCGCGTACGCGAATCGGCCCGACAGCAGTTGCAGCCGCACGTACCACAGCGCCACATTGCCGGTGGACGCGATGATGCGCCCCTCGGGCCGCAGCCAGTTGCGGCAGCGCTTCAGGATGCTGGTGTCGCGTAGGTGCTCAAGAACGTCCGCGAACACGACATAGTCGAAATCCTTTTCCGCGGGCGCCCAGTCGCCGCCGTCGAGATCGGCCACGTAAAACGACGCGCAGGCCTCGCGCGCGGCCTGGTCGTCGCGGGAATCCACGCCCACCACCGTGCAACCTTTTTCGGCAAGCGCGCGGGCGAGATAGCCGCCGGCGCAGCCGACATCCAGAACCCGCGAGTTGGGCGCCACGGCGTCGATGATCCGGCGGTGGCTGGAATAGGGCGAAAACTTCTCACCATATGTTGGCACCGGCACATGCGCGTACTCGGGCTTGTGTACGAGGCCCGCCTGGTGGCAGCGGTAGTCGACGACCGCCCGGGCGACGTCGCGCGCGTATTTCAGTCCGTTGACGTGGCAGATCTCGTCGCCATAGTAGGTCGGGATCGGGACTTCCTTGATGCGCAGGCCGCCCGCCTTCAGCTGAATGATGATCTGCGTGTCGAAATGGAAATCGTCGCTGTTGTGCTCGAACGGGATCTTCTTCAGCGCCTCGACCGAATACGCCCGGTAGCCCGAATGAAATTCGGACAGGTTCATTTCCAAAAACGCATTTTCGAAGCGCGTGAGGATCTTGTTGCCGAGGTACTTGTATAACGGCATGCCCCCGCGCCGGGCCGAACCCGGGTCCAGCATGCGCGATCCGAACACGGCGTCGGCCTGTCCGTCGATGATGGGCGCCAGCAAATTGGGCATGGCCTCGGGCGCGTACTGCCCGTCGCCGTGCAACAGCACGACGATGTCGAATCCGTTTTCGATCGCGTACTTGTAGCCCAGCTTCTGGTTGCCGCCGTAGCCCCGGTTGACCGGGTTCCGGAACACCTGCAGCTCGGGCATGTTGCGGACCAGCTTGTAGCCCTGTCCGACCAAGAAGGTGTCGTCGCTGGACGCGTCGTCGAAGACGCAGATCTCGTTCAGCTGCGAGCGCACCTCGCGCGGGATGCGGTCCAGCACCCGCGCCAGCGTCGACGCCGCGTTGTAGGCGACCACGTGTACCATGATGCGCGGCGCGCGGGCCGGCCCCGAGGTCGGCACCGGCGCCATTTTTGGGGACAATCGACTGCTGCTCACGGGGGGGAAATGTAGCAGGTCGGCCGGGGTGGGAACCAGCCGGGGCCCCGCCAGCGCCTGGCGAAAGGCACCCGTCGCTTGCCGGCGCGTCGTCTGCTAGACAGGCACCCGACCATGCAGCCAGGCCGCATCTTGATTGGGGTTGTCGTCGGCGCAGCCGGGGGCCTGCTGGTGCATGCCCTGGCCCCGGGGGCGCCCGCGGTCGACTGGGTGACCGCCAACCTGGCGATTCCGCTTGGCCAGATATTCCTGCGCCTGCTGTTCATGCTGGTGGTGCCGCTGCTGTTTTCGGCCCTGGTGATGGGGGTGGCGTCCATCGAGCTGGGTGCGCTGGGGCGCCTGGGCGGCAAGACGCTGGTGTACACGGTGGCCGTGTCGTTCGTGGCGGTGGTGATTGGCCTTGTCCTGGTGAATGTCATCCGGCCGGGCGAAGGCGCCGGGGCCGCAGGCGCCCTGGCCAGCCTGGCCCGCGCAGGCAAGGGGGCCCTGACACCGGCGGCTGCCCCCGCGCCCGTCGATCAATCGGTGGCCGGCCTGATCGTGGCCATGGTGCCCGACAACCCCGTCAAGGCCGCGGCCAGCGGCGACATGATTGGCCTGATCATTTTTTCTGTGATCTTTGGCGTCGCGCTGGCGCTGACCCGGACCGAGTCAGCGGGACGCCTGCGGGATGCCATTGCGGGCCTGTACGACGTCATGATGACGTGCATCGATGGCGTTCTGAAGCTGGCGCCGATCGGCGTCGGGGCGCTGCTGTTTTCGATGACCGTTCGGCTGGGGACGCAATTGCTGGGGCAACTGGCGGCCTACGTGGGCGTCGTTCTTCTGGGCCTGGCAATTCACCTGTTCGTTGTCTATTCAGTCCTGCTGAAGGTGTTGGCGCGGCACAGCCCGTGGCTCTTCTTCCGCGCGGTCAAACTGGCCATGGTGACCGCCTTCGCGACGGCGTCCTCCAGCGCGTCCTTGCCGACGGCGCTGAAGGTGGCCGACGAAGAGCTGCACCTGCCCCGGGACGTCAGTCGCTTCGTCCTGACCGCGGGCGCGACCATGAACCAGAACGGCACCGCGCTGTTCGAAGGCGTGACCGTGCTGTTCCTGGCCCAACTGGCCGGCGTGAAGCTGGGGATCCCCCAGCAGGCGCTGGTCATGATCGTATGCGTCCTGGCGGGGGTGGGCACCGCCGGGGTACCCGCCGGATCGCTGCCGGTGCTCGCCATGATCCTGGGCATGCTGAAGATCCCCCCCGAGGGCCTGGGCCTGATCATGGGCGTCGACCGCCTGCTGGACATGTGCCGGACGACCCTCAACGTGACCGGCGACCTGGTCGCAGCGGTCTGTATTGCGGGGCCCAAGCCCTGGCCGGGGGCGGCCCAGACAGACGATAATCCCTGATAGAACCCTGATGAAACACTGATGGCTAATCTGATGGGAAAGTTGCTCTATCCCATCAATCCACTAATCTGACCGTCGGTGATTGCATCACTTCAGCGCTCTCGTTCATCCATCAGGCCTCCGGCGGGATTTGAGGATTACCTGACCCGCCGCCAGGCCGCCGCTGAACTGGGGCTGCCGAGCGACTTCAAGGTCCGACAGCTTGAAAAAGAGGGGCGCCTTCACCCGGTGCGGGGCGCGATGGGAACGGCTTTTTACCCGCGGGCCGAGGTGCTGGGCCTGCGGGCCCGCCTTGGACTGGGGGGGGGGCCGGCTTTGTCGCGCAGGCGCTGGACCGATGCCGAGTTGATTGCCCTGCTGCGCGCCGGCAAGGCCGCAGGACCCGTCCGAACGGTGGCCGATCTGGTGGTGGAGACGGGAATCAGCATCACCCGGGCCGAGAAGGTCCACCGCTTCTGGCTGCGCAACGACACCTGGCAGGCCCCGGAAGCCGTGGCCACAGTGGCCCTGTCGCCGACGTCGCCGACATCGCCGACGTCCGCGTCCACCGAGCGTCGTCGCCCCGACCGCATCAGTCACGATGCGCTGATCCAGCAGATGCGCGATCCCGACCCGCGGGTGCGGGCGGCGGCCTTCGACAAGCTGCGACCTGCGCGGCCCCGACACGGCTAAAGTGGCGCCGTGGCCGACCTGACCATCTGGTACAACTCGAATTTTCCGGCCGCCGCGCATGCGTTGTTGCAGGCGGGCGTGGGAACGCACCGCCTGGTGCAGGCCAGCCAACACCATGGTTCGGGACCTGCCAGCGGGCCTGCGGACGGGACACTGGCGGAGGCTGACGTCCTTTTCGGCCAGCCGAATCCCGACCAGGTGATCTCGGCGCCGCGGGTGCGTTGGATTCACCTTACGACCGCCGGCTACACGCCCTATGATCGCGCGGATTTTTGGCAGGCCCTGGCGGGCCGGGGCGCCGCGCTGACGAAAAGCTCGCGCGTCTTCGACCAGCCCTGCGCCGAGCACGCCCTGGCGTTCCTGCTGGCACAGGCCCGGATGCTGCCGGCGGCCCTGGCCTCGCAACGCGACGATCGCGCCTGGCCGCAGCAACCGCTGCGACGCGGATCTCGACTGCTGGGCGGGCAAAACGTCCTGCTGTTCGGCTTCGGCTCGATAGGGCGAAAGCTTGCGGCGCTGCTGGCCCCGCTGGAGATGTCCGTGGTGGGCGTGCGCCGGCGGGTGGTCGGTGATGAAGCTGTGCCGACGCTGGCATTCGACGATCCGGCTGTCGCCGACGCTCTGGGCGCCGCCGATCATGTCTTCAATCTGTTGCCAGGCAGTCCGGCGACCCGAGGCTTTTTCGATGCCGCCCGGATGGCAGGCATGAAAGCCGCTGGTGTCTTCTACAACATCGGCCGCGGCATGACCGTGGATCAGGACGCCCTGGCGGCCGCCTTGGTTGCCGGACGGCTGGCAGCGGCGTATCTGGACGTGACCGACCCCGAACCTCTGCCCGCTTTTCACCCGCTGTGGACCACGCCCAACTGCCACATCACCCCGCACACGGCGGGCGGCCACAGCGACGAATCTGAACGCCTGGTTCGCTGTTTTCTCGACAATTTGCAGCGCTTCGCCGCCGGGCAGACGCTGCTCGACCGCGTCGCCTGACTTTCAGCCCAGCGCGAAGAAGCTGCGAATCCGCGCCAGCAGATGCTTGCGGCGGTCGGCCGCCAGCGCCGCCCGTGCCGCCAACTCGTCACCCTTGTGCCCCAGCGCCACCTGGCGCGTTGCCAGCAGGTAAGACATCTCGTCGGCAATCTGCGGCCGAAGAGTCAAAATGCTGTGGAACGCGGCGTGGTCGATCACGTAGCAGACGACGTCGGTTCCCGCGGTGCAGGTGGCCGTGCGCGGCTCGCCCGTCATCAATGACATCTCGCCGAAGAAGTTCCACGGCGCCAGCAACGCCACCTCCTGGCTGATGCCACCTTGGGCAATAGAGACGCGGACCTGGCCTTCGGCCACCAGAAACAACGAATCGCCTGGGTCTCCCTGACGAATGATCGCCTCGCCGCGCGCGAAACGCACCCGCCGAATGGCCCGGGCCAGTGTCTGTCGCTCGAACGGTTCGAGGGGCGCGAACAGATCCACCCGTTCAAGCGCGGCGACCCGCTGTGCAAGATCGGCGGCGGCGGCCGACGCGCGTGTTCCTTCGTTGTCCGTCTGCATGTGCAGCGTCCGCGTGGGGTACGCCACCTCGAATCCGGCGCGGCGCGCGGCGTACCAGACACGAACCCGCACCTCGCCCTCGATGTCCGTGTGCTGCGCGAAGGAATCGATCCAGAAACGCAAGGCATAGATCACCGCGCTGTCGCCGAATTCCACCGGGTAACAGTCGGGGGCCGGGTCGGGCATCACGCCGGGCGCACCCAGCACCGCTTCGGTCAGAACGCGGCGGACATCGTTGGGCGGATGCTGGTAGTGAAACCCAACGCGCACGGCCCTGCGGTGGCGGGTCGACGGGCGCGAGAAATTGTAGACCTCCTGCGCGATCAGCTGCCCGTTGGGCAAGATCACCGTGTCACCGTCGGTGGTGCGTAGGATGGTCGACCGCCAGCGGATTTCAGAGATGCGACCGGTCCGCTGCCCGACCTGCACCCAGTCGTCGACGCCAAGATCGCGATCCATGTGCAGCACGATTCCGGCGAACAAATTGGCGATGGTGCTTTGCAGGGCCAACCCGATCACCGCCGTCAGCACAGCCGACGTGGTGATCAGCGACAGAACGTGCACGCCGCTTTGGCTGAGCACCCCGAACAAAATCACGGCGAACGCCACCAGTTGCAGCAGATCGCGCACGATCGACGGGAAACGCATCCGGGCGCGCGAGGGGACGACCTCGAACGCAAACATCAGCAGCACGCCGATGGCCCCCATGGCCACGAAGAAGGTGGTCAGAAGGCTGATGGCCCGCCCCGCCGCCGAGTTGCCCGCACCCGCCGCTACCAGCGTCAGGCGAATCAGACCCAGCAACAGACCGAGAGCCAGGAAGGCGGTCGTGACGCCGCCGCGTGTGCGTTCCTCGCGCGGCAGAAGACGGCGTAAGGCCGCCGACGCGACCAGCGAGCCCAGTGCCGTTCCCAGGCTGAGCCATGTGCCCGAAAACGGCCCCGCCACGGACAGCCGCAGCAGGCGCTCCCAGACAGTCAGGCCCGTCATGCGGGCGGCGCTACTGGTTCACGCCGCTGGCCAGAAAGCCACCGTCCACTGCCAGGGTTTGCCCGGTGATGAAATTCGCGGCATCGGAAGCCAGGAACACCGCCGCGCCGGCCAGTTCTTCGACCTTGCCGAAGCGGCCCATCGGCGTGCGCATTTGCAGCTCGCGCCCGCGCGGGGATTCATCGAGCAGTTTCTGGTTGAGCGCTGTGCGAAACACGCCCGGAGCAATCGCGTTCACGCAGACGCCGTGCTTGGCCCATTCCACGGCCAGGGATTTCGTCAGGCCGACGACGGCCGACTTGCTGGCACCGTAGGCCGCAACCTCGTAAAGCGCGACGAAACTGGTCAGCGACGCGATGTTGATGATGCGACCATATTTGCGCTCGATCATCGAGCGGCCGAACACCTGACAGGCGCGCAGCGTGCCCATGAGATTCGTGTCGATGATGCCTTGAAATTCCGCCTCGGGGACGTCCAGAGTCGGCGTCCTCTTGATCTGGCCGGCGCAGTTGATCAGGATGTCCACCTTGCCAAAGGTCTTGATGACCTCGTCGTGCAGCTCTTGCACCGAGGCGCGCTTCGAGACATCGCAGGGTACGCGCAGGGTGCGTTTGCCGCCTGCGGCGACGGCGGCAGCGGTGGCGTCGACCTCGGCTGCGCGGCGGGAACTGGCGACCACGTCGGCGCCCGCCTGGACCAGGCCGTCCACCAGCGCGCGACCGATTCCCGAGGTCCCGCCGATGACGACCGCCACTTTTCCCGTCAGATCCAAAGGTGCAAAACCCATCTTCATGTCTCCGTGATTGTTGTTTGGTTGCCATGCGGCCCGGCCGCGGCCCTTCAGCGCGCGAGGCGCCGCTGAATTTTTTCTTCGAGCTGGACGACAACGCGCGTCTCGTAGTGCTCGTTATAAAGCGTGTTGGCCTCAAGAATACCCGTCGGGCTGGTCACGTTGATTTCCGTCAGCCAGCCGCCTATGACGTCGAGTCCGACGATGAAGAAACCGTTGTCCCGCAGGTGCGGGCCAAGAGTGTCGATGATGACCCGATCCCGATCATCCAGGGTCGTGGCCACCGGGCGCGCGCCGACGTGCAGATTTCCGCGGGCGTCATCCGGCGCGGGCACGCGCAGCACCGCGCACAGGGGCTCGCCGTCGATCAACAGGATGCGCTTGTCGCCTTGCCGTACCTCGGGCAGGTAGCGCTGCGCCACCGTCCAGCGACGACCAAGGTTGGTCGCCTGTTCCAGTATCGACCCCGTGTTGGGATCGCCCTGGCGCACGTGGAAGACACCGAATCCGCCCGAGGCATCCAGCGGCTTGACCACCATCTCGCCGTTCTGCGCCGCCAGGAAAGCACGCAGCCGTGTGGTCTCACGGGTCACGATCATGGGCGGCGTCAGCTTGGGAAAATTGAGGACCGCCAGCTTCTCGTTGGCGTCGCGCAGGCCGCGCGGATCATTGATCAGCGTCGTGCCGCCGCGCGCGCGTTCGAGGATCAACGTCGAAAAGTAATAATCCATGTCGAAGGGCGGATCCTTGCGCATGAAGACCGCGTCGAAGCCCTCCAGTCCCACCGACGCCTGCGGCCCCAGCAAATAGTGATCCCCCACCACACGGCGAACCGTAACCGGCCAGGCATCGGCAAGCGCCCGATCGTGTTCCAGGCCCAGATGTCGCGGCTCGCAGAACCAGATCTCGTGCCCGCGCGCCTGCGATTCCAGCATAATTGCGAACGTCGTGTCGCCCGCAATCTGCAGCCGGGCCAGGGGATCCATGACGAATAGAAACTTCATGCTTGTACCGGTTCCACCTGCGGCAACGGTGTCGACGCGTCGGCCGCGGGCGCATCCTCACGCGTTGGCAACAGGTGCTCAAGCCCGTGCTTGCGCATGCGGTAATACAGGGTCGATCGGTTGATGCCGAGCGCCCGGGCCGCGTGCGCAATGTTGCCCTGCGAGCGATCGACCGCCGCGACGATCTCGCCCCGCTCCTGATCCGACAGACGCTTGTACAGCGAACGGCCGGCCTCACCCCCGCCGGTGGCGCTCGCGTCGACCGGCGCCGCCGCCGCTTTCGCAAGGCCCGACCGACGCCCGAAATCCAGGTCGGCGACGCTGACCTGCGCGCCTCGGCACAAGATCATGGCGCGTTCGAGGACGTTCTCCAGCTCGCGCACGTTGCCCGGCCAAGGATAGGCCACCAGTTCGGCAATGGCCGCCGTGTCGGCCCCGCGTACCATCTTGCCCATCGCCTGCGCGAACTTCTGGATGAAATGCTCGGCCAGCGGGGGCAGGTCCCCCGGCCGGTCGCGCAAAGGTGGCAAGGTGATCGGAAAAACGTTCAGCCTGTAGTACAGATCCTCGCGGAACTTGCCTTCTGTGATCAACGCTTCGAGATCGCGGTGCGTGGCCGAAATCACCCGCACGTCGACCTTCACGGTGTCGACGCCGCCCACCCGCTCGAAGTCGCGCTCTTGCAACACGCGCAACAGTTTCACCTGAACGTCCAGGGGCAAATCGCCCACTTCATCCAGGAACAACGTCCCGCCGTCGGCCAGCTCGAAACGCCCCGCACGCCGGGCCACGGCCCCCGTAAACGCGCCCTTCTCGTGGCCGAACAGTTCGGACTCGAGAACGCCCGGTGCCAGCGCAGCGCAGTTCACGCGCACGAACGGCCGCTTCTCGCGCGGGCTGTTGATATGAATGGCCCGCGCCACCATTTCCTTGCCGGTGCCCGTCTCACCCCGCAGCAACACCGTTGCCGCCGTCTGCGCCACTTGCTCGACCTTGGTCAAGACCTCGCGCAGCGCGGGCGACTCACCGACGATGGCGCCAAAATTGAATGCCCCGTGCGCGTCTTGCGACAGGACGCCCGCGTATTGTTCCAGCTGCTCGACCAGGCGCCGGTTCTCGCGCACCAGCAAGAAGCGTTCGGCCGCCTGCAACAGAATCCCGCGCAATTCTTTGCTGTCCCAGGGCTTGGTCACATAGCGGTAGATGTGCCGCAAATTTATCGCTTCGATCAGCACCTCGGTATCCGTGAACGCCGTGATGATGATGCCGACGGCGTCGGGACGCAGTGAACGCAGCTCGCGCAGAAGCTCCAGGCCCGTCTTGCGCGGCATCCGCTGGTCGGTGATGACCACCGCTACGTCGTGCTGCTTGGCCAGGGCCAGCGCTTCGTCCGCACCCGAGGCCAGATGCAGGGTGAAGACCTTGCCGAAGGTGAAGCGAAAAGCGTCGAGATTGTCCTGCTCGTCGTCCACCACCAGGATGGGAAGTTTCGACAGATCGATTCCGGCCGCCGCCATGGGGAAGACGGTAACATACAGGTCCGTGTCGACACCCTGGGAAAGCCCCCCCCCCGCACCCATCCGTCTGGCGGCCTGGGGCATCGGCGCGCTGGTGTTCACGGCCTACGCGGTCATGACCGCGCCCACCGCCTACTTGCTGGATTCACCCGAGTTGGCCGCGGCGGCCTTCGGTCTTGGCATCGCGCATCCGCCCGGCGAGGCGCTGGCACTGCTATGTGGAAAACTGTTCTGCCTGTTGCCGATCGGCAGCATCGCCCTGCGCGTCGGGCTGTCGCAGGCGGCAGCGGGCGCGGTGGCCGCCGTGCTGGTGTTCCGTCTGGCCTGCAACATGTGCGCGCTGGTCGACGGCGGACCAGATGAATCAGGGCGGCTCTGGCGGCACATCCTGGCCTCAGGCTCCGCAAGCCTCGCATTCGCGTTCGCGCCCGGCGTGATCCTCGTGGCCAATCGGCCCGAGGTCTACGCGCTACAGGCCGCGCTGTCCTTCGGCGCCTTGTTACTGGCCCTGCACGGCGCCGCACGGGGCGACTTGCGTGCGTTCCTTGGCGCCGCGCTGCTGATCGGCCTCGGCGTGGCGAATCACCCCCTGGTGGCCGGATTGACGGGCCTGGGTGGTGTGGCCGCGGCTTTGCCGCATCTTCGCGGCCGGACCCCGGCCGTGCGCCTTGTCTGCCTTTCAGTTGTCCTATTTTTCGTCGGCGCGCTTGTACTGGTCTACCTGCCAGCGCGGGCGTCCGCGCTGTTTGCGAACGCGGCTGGCGGCGCGGACACGCCCGCGTGGGGTGATGCGCGCACAGCGCGCGGACTGTGGTGGCTGCTGTCGGCGGAAACATTCACGGCCAAGGCCGCCGTGGTTCACCAGGTCGCTGACGCCTGGGATCTGCCCTTTGCATTCTTCGAGGAGCTGGGGCTGCCGCTGGGTCTGTGTGCGCCGGCCGGTCTGTTCCTGCTGCTCCGTCGCGCTGCCAATCGCCGCTTGGCCGTGCCATTGCTGGTCACCTGCGTGGGCTCGGCAGCGGCGGCGCTGGTCGGTGGGTTTGATCCCACGAATCCGGACATTCGCGGCTATCTCGCCGTGGCTATAGGCATCGTGGCGACACTGGCCGTCCTGCTGCCAGTGGCGGTGGCGCCGCTGCTGACGCGCGCCGGGCCCCGCGGGTACCCGCGCCAGTTGCTGGCCTGGCTGCCGCTGGCCCTGGCTGGCCTGCAAGTCGCCGCGCTGCCCCCGGGTGTCAGCCTTCGCCACGCCGCCGCCGCGGATCGCGTCGCGGGCACCCTGCAGGGCGAGCTGCCGGCACGCGCGGCGCTGTTCACGGGACATTTCGAGACGGCCTTTGTGGTCGCATACCACCGCCTGGTCGAAGGTCGCCGCCCCGACGTCGCCTGGACACACCTGGGCTTCGTGCGCGGGCCGGGTTACACCGAGCGCCTGGCCCTGGCCGAGCCCGCCCTTGCCCCGGTGCTGGAATCTCATGGCGCCGGGCCTCTGACGCTGCCATCCGTCGTGACGCTGGATCGCACCCGGCCCGTGCGCTTCGAACCCGACAGCCACCTGTCGACGGAACTTCGCCGAAGTCTGTCCCCTGCCGGGCTGACCTGGGGTCTGGTCAGCGGTACGGCGGCAACGGCGCCCGCCCTGGACGAGTTTTCAGCGATCGAGGCGGGTCGGGATCGACAAGTGCGCGGCTTCGTCGCCTGGCGCGCCTTCGGCGACGCGACCCTCGCCTGTGACAACGGCGAGCGTGAGACAGCGAAGCTGCGCCTGGCCGAGCTTGCCCGTCTGTTGCCAAGCGACCAGCGGGTCCACACCTTGGCGGCGACCTGCCACCCTACGACCGGCCCCTAGCGAGCGGCGGGGCCAACCCGACGCCCGCGCTTACGACAGTCCGCCGGCAACGCCGCGCAGGTAGGCGATCGATTCCTTGATGCCCGGCTCGGGTGCGGCGCCGTTGATCTCGTACTCCAGCGCCACGTGCCCCTTGAACTTGCGTTTCCCGAGCGCCCGCAGCAGACCGACGATGTCGATTTCCCCGCGACCAACTTCAACCTGTTTCCACTTGCCGTCGGCCTCTTTGATCAGATCCTTGATGTGCAGGTCCATCAACCGGTCGCCCAGGAAGGCCACCATGTCGACCGGGTTCACACCGGCCCGCTGCGTGTGCCCGATGTCCATGCAGGCGCCCAGCAGCTTGTCGCGGCTCTTGATGGCGGCCAGAACCTCGCGCGGTGACTGGTAGTGTTTGTCTTCGGGGCCGTGGTTGTGGATGGCGACCGGCATCTTGAATTCCTTGGCCAGTTTCTCGACGATGTCGATGGCCTCGGGTGCCGGCGATCCCACGATCATGGGCAGCCGGCCCGTCCGCGCGTACTCGAAGTCCTTGCGAATGGACGGCTCGTCACCCTTGGTCCAGTTGATAACCCCACCCCCCGTCACGGTGATAGCGGCCGCCTGCATCTTGGCCAGAATCTCGCCCAGTTGCTGCGGCGTCCCGGTCCGCGGCAGATGCATCTCCTTCAGCGTCACGTAATGAACGTCGATTTCCTTGCACAGGGCCACCAGCTCGTCCACTGTCCGCGTGCGCATCGAATACGACGCCAGTCCAATCTTCAGTGGCAGGGATCTCGGCGCAGCGATCGCGCGCCGGTGGCGGGTCGTTGCCACCAGGGCGCCCACCCCGCCGGCGGCAATGGTCGATAGAAAGGTCCGCCGCGCAGGCCGGGTGAGGTGGATCATGCGCGCAGTCTTATCCCGCCTGCACCCGACAGCAAGTGGCTATCCCTGCCGCACCATACGAGCCCGCCGCTGGCGACCTTGACGACGAGGGGGGCGACCGTCACCATGGGCCCGCACCATGGTGACCGCCGATTCCTTCGTGGCCGAGTTTGAGTCCAAGAACGAAAATTCGTTTCGCAACCTTCTGGCCGCCTACCTGCAGGGCGTAGAAAAAGAAGGCTTCTCCGCAACCGATCTGCTGCGCATCGAGGCGAAATTCGTCGTCGAGGCGACCGAGGTGGCGGCCCTGTGGCTGGTCGACAGCGACTCGCTGGACTCCAAGATGGCGTTGGGCGCGCAGTGTGGCGACGCCGCCAGACAGTACCAGATCATCGGCGAGAGGCTGACCGCCCTGGGTGTGGATCTCACCGCCTTCGATCCCCGATCGAGCGGCTACACCAAGCTGTTCGCGTTCTTCCGCTCGCTGCAATCCCCCGAAGAACGGGCAGCGGCAAGCGCCCTCACCCTGCGCGGCATGAACGTCCGGCGCATGCGGGCCACGGCGGTGCTGTGCCAGGAAAAGGGCGACCCTGAAACGGCCCGCCTCTTCCAGGAGATCTTGATCGCCGACGAGGAACGGCACCTGCACGCCGGTCGGAAGTCACTGCTGGCCTCGGCGCTGGCCGAAGAAAGCCAGGCCCGCGCCCGGCGCGCCAGCTTCCGGACGATTGAGGTCTTGGCCGAAAATCTGGATGGCCCGACGCTGCGCAAGTACCTGGCGCGCTCGCTGAAGAAGCCCACGGCGGCGCCCGTCAGCTAGAGCTAGACCACGTCGCTGACGATCACGGTCACGTTGTCGCGCCCGCCGCGGCCGTTGGCCAGGTCGACGAGCCGCGTGGCCACCTCCTCGGCTGGACCCAGCAACAGCCGTTCGAGCTCGCCGTCTTGCAGATAGCCGTGCAGTCCGTCGGAACACAGCATGAACCGGTCGCCCTTCTGCACGGCCAAGTCCAGCGTATCGACCTCGACATAGTCCTGGTGACCGACCGCGCGCGTGATCACGTTCTTACCCGGGGCGTTGGCCGCCTCTTCGGGGGTGATAAGCCCCAGCTTCAGACGGAAATTCACCAGCGTGTGATCCTCGGTCAGCTGAACCACCCGCCCGCCACGGGCCAGGTAAACGCGGCTGTCGCCCACCTGGGCGATGAAGCCCGTTCCGCCTGACACCAACAGCGACGACAGGGTGCTGGACATACCTTTTTGCCGGGGATCAAGTTGCCCCATCCCAAAAACCATGTAGCAGGCCGACTGGACCGCGCTTTCCAGCAGCCGGCGCACGACCAAGGTGTTCTCTTCGCTCGGGGACGCAACGTTCGCGTCCAGCGTTTTGCGCCAGCGCTTGACCCAGGAATGAACCAGCTCGACGGATTCGGCGCTGGCCACCTCGCCCTTGGCGTTGCCGCCCACGCCATCGGCGACAACGTACAGCCCAAGTTCATCATCGAGAAGAAAGCTGTCTTCGTTGTGGGGGCGTCGTCGCCCCACATCGGTACGACCCACGGCACGCGTCGGCATAGTTTCGAACTGATCGTACACCGATCCCGAACCCACGGCCGCCGATTTTCGCGTGTCGCGTGTTATATTGGGGGAGACCATGAAACCCGAGGGAAAGGATTCTCTTCCCTCGCAGTTCGGGCGCTACACCCTGGTCGACCGACTGGCCACCGGCGGCATGGCAGAGGTCTTCAAGGCGAAGATCTTGTCGACGCACGGCTTCGAGAAGCTGCTGGTCATCAAGCGCATCCTTCCGCACCTGGCGGCGGACAAGACCTTCGTGTCGATGTTCATCGACGAGGCCAAGCTGACCGCGCAGCTGACCCACCCGAAGATTGTGCAGGTCACCGATTTCGGCGACGTCAAGGGGCAATACTTCATCGCTCTTGAGTTCGTCGACGGCTTCGATGCGCTGGCTCTTCTGCGCACGAGCGCGCAAAAGCAGCTACGTCTGCCCATCCCCATCAGCATGTTCATCACCATGGAGGTGCTGGACGCACTGGACTACGCCCACAACGCCAAGGACTCCGAGGGCAAGGCTATGCGCCTCGTCCACCGGGACATCTCGCCGTCCAATGTGTTCATCTCGCGCCGCGGGGACGTCAAGCTCGGGGATTTCGGAATCGCGCACGCGCAGGAACGCGAATCCAAGACGCAAGCGGGAACCCTGAAGGGCAAGTACGGGTACATGTCGCCCGAGCAGGTGCTGGGCGCATCACTGGACGCGCGCAGCGACTTGTTCGCGGTCGGTATCGTCCTCGCTGAAATGCTGATGGGCAAGCGCCTGTTCACCGCCCCCAACGATTTGGACGTACTGCTGATGGTGCGCGACGGGCGCCTCGATCGCCTGGACAAGTATTGCCGGGACATCCCACCCGAGCTCGACCAGATTGTGCGCAAGGCGCTACAAAAACGCGTGGGCGATCGCTATCAAAGTGCGGGCGAATTCCGTGACGCCCTCGGCGATTTTCTGTTCAAGGCGGGATTTCGCGTGGGTCCTTCCGACGTGGGGCGACTGGCCTCGGACTTCTTTGACAGCGGCGCCGAAGCCAGCGCGCGGGTGGCGGCCCTGTGTCGCAAGTGGGAAGTCAAAACGCCCGGCAACGGCAAGATGCCCGTCTCGGCCAAGGGCGACCTGCCCACCGGCCCCTCAACCTCCGCCATCGCGACCAACGCTTCGACGCCGCCACCGATGACGGCGCCACATATTGGCGATACAGAGGCTGGTGTTCCCACCAGCGCCCGCACCGGCACTGCGGCCCCACGCACGGTGCCAAGCGCCTCGGACGACACCATCGAAGTCGTCATCGACGACGAGCCCGGCACGGACACCCACGCACCCGCTGGCGCCCCGACGCAGGCCACGCGCGGAAGCCCGGCCAGGAACAAGCAGGGCAAGATTGCCTCCGCGCTCGACGATGTCCTGTCGCAAACACTCGCCATCGTGGATCTGGATGAGTACAACGTTCCCGGCCTCGGCCAGCAGGGGATCGCAGGGACGCCCCTGCCCGCCCAGCCCGCGGTTATAGCGGTCGACGCAGGCGGCCTTGCCCAACCCGGGCGCGTCCCGGACAGCGCAGGCGATCTGTCGGTGGTTTCGCCCATGCGCGTTCTCGTCGACCTCGCGGTTGCCCAGGAAACCGGTCTGCTGCGTGTCGAGTTTGATCCGCACGTGAAGGAGATTTTTCTGGTCCGGGGCGCGCCCGAGTCCGTCAATTCCAACCTACCGAGTGATCGCTTTGGCGAATACGCGCTGGCCCACGGTTTTATCAAACCCGCCGATCTCGAGACCGCGCTCGGCGCGCTTCCCCGTTTCTCGGGAAAGATGGGCGACACCCTGGTGGGCCTGGGCCTGATGCGACCGCTGGACGTTTTTCGCCTGCTGTCGCAGCAAGTGCGCGAGCGCGTGATGGAAGTCTTCGGCTGGGAGTCGGGTTACTTCACCTTCTACCGCAACGTGCGCAATCCACTGGAGGCCTTCCCCCTGGGCCTGGACCCTTTCGAGATCCTCGGCGCCGGGGTGCTGACGTTGTCCTACGATTTTCTCGAACTGCGATTCACGCCGCTGCTCGATTACCGGCCACGCGCGCTGGCGCGTCCCCGCATCAGCGTGGATGCGTTTCGCCTGGGGCCAACGCCGCGTGACCTGTGCGCGCTGCTCGACGGACGACAGACGTTGCGAGACTGGATCGCTCGCTTCAGCAGCCCCAGCGAGCTGCTGACCTTCCTGCGCACCCTGTACCTACTGGCTCAGGCCGACCTGGTGCAATTCGCCTGACCCGGCGTCCGATCGCCTACGGGCGCACGGCAGGGGTCGCCGGTCGCCCGCGATCCTGCCGGTGTCCTGCCCCCCACCAGTAGATTCCGCTCGCCAGCAGGGCGGTCACGGCGACAGCGATGCCAACACTGGTTCGGCGCCGCGCAGGCGACGCTGGCGCGCGCAAGGGTGAGGCGGGCCCCACCCCGAGTTCCGGCAAGGCGAAACGATCCGTCCGGTCGCTGTCGAATGGGTCGAAGGTGTTGATCGGCATCCTGACGACGGCCGGCGCGGCAACCGCAACTTTCAAGCGCGGTATCCCCCCGTCTGCGGTCGGCTCCAGGGTGACAGCGTGGATGGTGCCCGTCCGACTTTCCTCGACACCGTCGCGCACGAAGGTCACCACGACGGACGACCGCAGACGCAGAAAAGGCAACTGCGTCGACAGATGAAGACCGTCCGCAGAAATCTCGGCATGGCTGCGAATGGCGGCTGGGAGGCCCTCGAATTTGACGTCCACCGGCACGGACACCGGGGCAGCCGCAACGGGCGCCGCGTGGCTTGCGGGCGCCACCACCTGGCGAATCAGGTCGCTGTCGCGCGGGGACAGATCCACAAATTCGATTCCTGCGCCCGTCGCGGCAGCGGAGGCGGCCACCCCGCGCGGCCGTCGGCTGACCCAGGCCACGCGCCCTGCCAGTACCCGACCCTCGCCACCCACCAGCATCCGGCATTGCACCGGCGTTCCCGCTGCCGGCACGTCAGCACCGGTGACGAAGATACCCTGCGCGCCCAGGTTGTGAACCGTGGCCACCAGGCTGTCCGCGCGCCCAACTGAACGAATCTGGACACCCGTCTGGTAGCTGACTCGGTGTTGCTTGCGCAACTCTGGCATGGCGGGACTGTATCGGAATCAATCGCCAGGGGAAGGTTCAACGTCAGGAACATCTCCCGTTTTCGAGCTTGTGGTCCAACCGGGCCGGGCCCAGGGGGGCGCTGGCGCCTCGATCGTCAGTGGCTTGCCGGTCATCGGATGCACCAGCACCACCGACGCTGCGTGCAGGCGGGTCGCGCGCACGCCCCAATCGTCAGCCAGCGCCAGCGACCCTTCATCGCCATAGATGCGGTCACCCAGAATGGGGCAACCGATGGAGGCCAGGTGGGCGCGAATCTGATGCGTCCGGCCCCTGTCGATGCGGGCCTCGATCAGCGTCGTGCGCGCGCGGAACTCCCGCACAGCGATTTCGGTCCTTGCCGGCAAGGGGCCGCGACCAGCGTCGATCTTGACCTTCGCACCCCGTCGCCCCGTCCGACCGATCGCCGCGTCGATGACCGCCACGCCCGGTCGGCCGACGATCTCGGCCAGATAGGTCTTTTGGCCGCCCGCCCCGCCCAACACCTGACGCAGGCGCCGCCACGCCTCCGGGTGGCGCGCCGCCAGCAACACGCCGCTGGTATCGCGATCCAGACGGTGGCCAAGGCCCGCCTCGCGTGGATCGTCCGAGGCCCTAGCACATTCGGGAAAGCGCGCGACAAGCGCATTGGCGGCGGTCCCGGTTTCGCCCGCGCGCAGTGGATGTGACGGCAGGCCCGCCGGTTTGTCGACGGCCACCAGGTCATCGTCCTGATAAAGAATTTCGAGCGCCACACCGTCCTTGGAAGGCGCCGCTTCGACAACCACGGCTTCGTCGACCACGTCGACCCCCTGCCCCGCCGCCACAGTCTGCCCCTTCTTGCCCCCGCGGCCCTCCACCCGGACCAGATCCGCGCCGATCAAGCGGCGCGCCTGGCCCGCCGTCGTTACGATGCCCGCTCGGACCAGGAAGGCATCCAGCCGAAGGCCGGCCAGCGCGGCGTCAACCACCAGTCGACGGGACACGGGTTGTCGCGCGCCTATCTCTTGGCCGAAGTCGGGGCGGCTTTCTTCGGGCCCTGTCCGGGCGCGGCCACCTTGCGCGGAGCAGCCTTATGCACCACCGGGGCCCCGACACCCTTGCCCCGGGCAGCCGTTGGTTTCGTCGATGCCGGCGCCGGCTTATTGCCCGCCCCGCCCTTCTCGGTCGGACGCTTCTGGTGCACGCTGCGCCCGACGGTGATCTCGCGCGGCAGTTCCTTCGTCGGGGAATACACGACGATGTGTTGCCCCTCGCCCAACTCGCTGTTGTAGGACAGCCGGTTGATGCGCGCCAGATCCCCCGGCGACAGTCCGTAGCGTCGGGCAATCTTCGCCAGCGTGTCACCGGGGCGCGCCGTGTATTGCAGGCGCGTCTTGCCACGCTTGGCGGCTTCAAGCTCCAGGAATTCCTCCGAGCCCAGGGTCACAACCCGCAGCTTGGAAGAATCGAGCAGCGTTACCCCCGCCCGATCGAAATCCTTGCGCACGAACAGTTGCAGCACCATCTTGGGGTGAAGCTTGGCGCCCGGGTCCAGGTTATTCCATTCCGTCAGGCTGTCCTCCGACACACCGAACACGTTGCCAATCTCTTCCAGAGAATCACCGTCGCGGGTCCTGTAGAACACCCGTTCGAGTCCCTCGTAGCTGAAGATCCGGTCCGGTACGGCCACGACCATCGGTTCATCGGCAGGCTCAGCGGCGGGCTCGGCGGCGACGGTCGCCCGCGCCGGAACAACAATGGTAGCGCCCCCGCGCAGCTCGTTCGAATCCTTGACCTCGTTGAGACGCCGCAGCTCTTTGACCGAAACGCCACGCGCCCGGGCCACGTCGTCCAGCGTTTCGCCGAAGCGCAACACCAGGCTTTCGACCCGATCCGCGGGCGCCCGCGAGCCTTCGATGGCCTCCGCGTAAAGCCCGGCGCTGCCTGCCGGAATCCGCACCGTCACAAGGCCCCGCTCGGGAGGCGTTCGGTCCCTGACCAGCTCGGGGTTCAGCCCTTGCAACACTTCGATCCGCGTCCCGGCCGCGCGCGCCACGGTGGCCAGCGTCGTTCCGGCAGCCACCTGGACCTTGTCGTACGCCAAAGGTGGATCGGACGCGACTTCGGAGAATCCAAACGCTGCGCGGTTATGGCCGACGATGGCGGCCGCCAAGATTTTCGGCACATAGACGCTGGATTCCCAGGGCAGCCCGGCCTCGTGGCGGCACAGCTCCCAGTAGTCGTTGGTGTTGTAGCGGGCGATTGACTTGAGAACCGCGCCATAGCCGGCGTTGTAGGCGGCAAAGGCCAGGTGCCACGAACCGAAACGCACGTACAGGTCGGACAGGTAGCGGGCCGCCGCCTCGGCGGAGCGTTCGGGATCGCGCCGACTGTCGACCCAGTAGCTGACCTCCATGCCATAGACCCGGGCCGCACCCGGCATGAACTGCCACACACCACCCGCCCCAACGCGCGAAACAGCCCCGGTCTCGAAGCCGCTTTCGACCATTGCCAGATAGATCAGGTCCTTGGGAACCTTCTCGCGTTCCATGACCTGCTCGAAAACCGCCCGATACCGCCCCAGGCGGCGCAGCCAGGACGCCATGATCGCGCGTCCGCGCGTGTCGTTCTTGAAGTAGTCGAGGTAGCGCAGGACCTGCGGCTCCCAGCGAATGGGGAAATCCGGCAGCGCCAGCCCGCGCAGCCATTCTGATTCGGGTGCCGCCGGGGCCCGGCCTGGCCGGCGAGCGACTTCGGGCGTGCGCAACTCGGCTGGAATATCACCGGTGCCCTTCCAGCGTCCGGCCAGCCCCGGGGGTAACGGCTGGGGGGTCTCGTCCGGATCGGGCGCGACGACAGGTACCTGCCCGTTTCGAGGAAACGCCTGCTCCTCGAAGCGCCGCACCTCGCGCAGCTCGGGACTTTCGGAAACGATGCCGTTGTCGACGGGCGTGCCGCGCACGGCGCGCCGCTCGGAGGCACTTTCCTCCCCCGCGGGCGTAGCCGGTTTGCCGGCCGCCATGGCATTGGGGGCCAGGCCGACCAGCACCGAAACCAGTGCACGGCTCACGATGCGCATCGAACGGTGATCGTAACCGGATCGGGCCAGCGGCGCCAAAAAAGCCAAGAACGACCACGCCGGGCCCACGAGACCGACGACGTTGTTTGCTGGGCCAGGGTGGGGGTGCTATAGATTCGGGTCGGAGGGTCCATGGGCAACCTCGGTTTTGGCGAGCTCATTCTTGTGCTTCTTATAGTCGTGGTGATCTTCGGATCCACGAAGCTGCCTCAACTGGGTGATGGCCTTGGCCGCGCGATCAAGAACTTCAAGCGCGCCGTCAATACCCAGAACGAGATCGAAGTGACCCCCAAGAAGACCGAGCTCAAGGCCGACTCGCAAGAGGCTGGATCCGATCTTCCTGTGACCGACAAAAAGACCGTAAAATTGAATAGTTAGAGCCGTTGTCGGCTGCTGATTTCGGCCCCCGTGACGGCCTGTCCGGGGGCTTTTGGCGTTTTAGCCAGCGCGCCGCGCTTGCGCACCGACCGGATTGCCGAACTATTCCGGCTAGATGCAAGTTCGAACTTGACGCGACATATAAGTAGCGTTCAGGATTACAAAATGACTCGCATGATAAAGCGCTACTCGAATCGGAAGCTGTACGACACGACCGACAGTCGCTATGTCACGTTGCAGCAAATCGCGGGACTTATCCGCAACGGCGATGAGATCCGGGTCGTGGACAAGACCACGCAGCAGGATCTGACGGCCGCCACCATGGCCCAGATCATCTTCGAAGAAGAAAAGCGGGGGCCGCGCCTCTCGATCGAGGGTCTGCGGCGCATCATCCGCAGCGGCCTGCCGACCGTCTAAGACCCGCGCTCAGAAGTCGAAGCCGCCGGCCAGCGACACACCGGTCTGGGTGCCACTGCTATCGATCGCGCCGTTCGGCTTCTGTTCGTCACGGCTGCGACCACCCGGCGTCAGTTCGTACTGTGCCGTCAGGAAGGCCGCCGCGAACTTGACCTTCACGCCACCAAAAAAACGGTTGCGGGTGATGACGTCCTGGTCGGGGAAGGTGAAGTTGGCGGCCAGATCGTTGCCGGTGCCACGCTGTGCCTCGGCGCAGTAGTCGCCCAGCATCTGGCCCACCGCCGCCGAGCGTGTGGCGAAGGCGTCGCACGACGGCGTCGCGTCGATGACGCCACTGCGCGCATGGATAAACAACGAGCTCCAGCCGGCGAAGGGCTCCAGTCGCACGGTCCCGGCGACTCCGAACTGCTTTGATAACAGCAAGTCCACGGCGCCGATTGTCATGCGCGCCTGGTCCGTGCCGGTCAGGTGCGATACCGACCCGCGCACGGCAAACGAAGGGATGGGCCAGTCGTGAAAGCCCTCGTGCAAGGCGAACTTCGCGTAGCCCTGCCAGGCCACCAACTGCGATTCAAGCAGATGCATCACACCCGTGCCGACCTCGAAAGCGGGTAGGGGCAGCCAGATGCCCTTGCGGATGAAGACCCCGACGGTGGTCAGCCACTGCGGCGGCCGACTGGCCGAGGTATTCTGCGACGACACACCCTCAACGCCGTTCCAGAAGGCCTCGTCGCGACTGATGCGGGTCGTCCCCACCTCGGCCGACACCTGGAAGCCCGAAAAACCGAGCGTGTCGGCAGGCACCGATAGTCGGGGCGCCATCACCACGCCAAGTTCCGACATGAGGCTGCGAAAGCGCCCCTCGGCGCCGGCATCGAACGAAACGCTTTGGATGCGCCCGGTGCCCGCCTGCCGCTTGACCCAGGTGCATTCGGGAACGGGGCCGTTGAGCAGACCGGGTGCCGGCGAGCGCTGTTCGCACAAATTCAACAGCGACAGATCGTTCTTACCGGCGTGGGCCGGGGCGGCGACGGCAAGCGGCGCCAGCACCGCGAGGGCGCCCGCAAGAACGCCTCGCACCCGACGACGGGAACAGAGCAAGCGGGCCATTTGGTGTGCAACGGTACGGTCGGGTCGTCGAAGCTGTCAAGAGAAGGTGACTGCCGGGTGACCGCCAGATGACCGCCGCGTTTGACCCCGGCGAGTCGGTCTCGTAGTTTGCGGGCATCTTGCTGCCGCTGGTCGTCGGGGTTCTGGTTGCCGGCGTTCTGGCCCTGGGGGCCGGCATCGTCTTGTTCGTGGGCTACGGATTCGAGCGCTTCGTGGGCCTGCGCTACCTGCTGCACGGCCGCGCCACGTCGACCGCCCACGCGGGACTGACCGTCGCGGTACTGATGGTGGTGGCGGGAATCATTGCCCTGGTCGGCGGCGGGCACGAACACGCCCGCGAGATCGAGACGCTGGGTGTGGTGCTGACGTTGTTCGGGGCGCTGGGCGCGATGCTGTTCCTACTGTTGCGGGTGTTCGCCGTCTTCACGACGGTAAGCACGATGGGCGTCGTTCTGGGCGTGGCATCGCTGGTCGTGGTTCTGGCGGTGACCAGCGGCTTCGAACGGGAATTCCAGGACAAGGTGCTGGCCGTCAACGCGCATCTCATCGTCATGAAATACGGCGATCAGGGCCTGCGGCAGACCGACGCAGAAGCCGAAGCCGAGGCCGAGGACATCAAGAATAAGCTGCGCGGCTTCCCGGGCTTGACGTCGATGGCCAAGTTCAGCCTGTCCGCTGGCGAGGTCATGATTGGCAAGGTGGGGGCAAACCTGAAGGGTGTGGACTTGCCCGAGGGCGCAGCCGACCTGAAGCGCACCTTGGTGGAAGGTTCGGTCGACGATCTGGCCCGACCCGTGAGCTGCCCGGTCGAGGGGGCCGCCGACATGCCGGCGAAAGCCATTATCTTGGGCCGAGAGCTGGCGCACCGCCTGCGCGCGAAGATCGGCCAGTGCGTGTCTGTACTGGTTCCGTTCACCGGCAGCCCCGGCGGGGCGCCCGTTTCGTATCGGTTCAAGGTGGTGGGCACCTTCCAAATGGGGTTTCACGAATACGACACGCGCCTGGCCTACGTCCGGCTGGCCGACGCGCGCAGTCTGGGTAATGCACGTCAGTCGATATTTGGTGTCGAGCTGCGCTTTGCCGATCCGCTGATGGCGCTGACCGCCGAGGGCGAAATCACGCGACGGCTGGGCAACGATCTGAAGATCATCGACTGGAAGACGTTGAACCGGAATCTGTTCATGGCGCTGACCATGCAGAAAGTCATCATCGCGTTATTCCTGGTGCTGATTATCGTCGTGGCGGCCTTCAACATCGTCGCGTCGTTGACGCTGATCGTGCTGAACAAGGTTCCCGAGATTGCGATCTTGCGTTCGATGGGCGCTCGCTCGCTGTCGCTGCTGCGCGTGTTTCTGGTGGCGGGCAGCTTCGTCGGATTCGTCGGCACGGGGCTCGGCATTCTGTTCGGGCTACTGGTATGCGCGATGGCGCGAATTTACGGCTATCCGCTGGATCCGAAGGTGTACCTGATTGCGCAGCTTCCAGTCGCCATCTCGGTGCGCGAACTCGTGTTCGTGGCTGCCTCGACGCAATTGATCTGCTTTCTGGCGACAATCTATCCAGCGGTGCGGGCAGGCCGCCTGCGCGTAATCGACGGCCTGCGCTACAACTGATCACGGCGCGTAGATCAGCGGCGCAGACAGCCGGGCGTCGTCCTCGCTGCCGGTCTGTTCGCCCCAGATTCCACGCCGGCGCCGACACCTGCGCCACGGCCCGCAAGGCGCGTTGCTTAGGGCGCGCTCTTGGTCGGAAGGATTCCGGCGGGCGCGACGCCGGCGGGCAAGGTCTGATTGTTGGCCTCGTACTTCGACGGGCACTTGGCCATGATTCCATCCGGCGCGACGATGAGCCGGTTGTCCGCGGTCAGCGTTCCCTTGGCGACGACCTCGGCGCCGCTCTTGAAGTTATCGGGGACCAGGCCCTTGTATTCGGCGGTAATCACGGCCGGTGCGCGCGGCGTACGGCTTTCGATCTTGAAGCGGTATTGCAACGTGCCCCGCGCCTGTTCGATCGAACCGTCGACCACGTGCCCATGCACCTGCAAATGCTTGCCGCGAAAGCTGTCGACGCTGGCCATGACCTCGTCGACGTGCTTGTAATATTCGGCCCCCGCGACGGTCGAGGCGAACAGCAGCCCACCGACTGCGCCGCCGACGACGACCACGGCGATCACCAGTTTCCAGGCGGCCTTCGGGTTGGCGGTGGTCATTTGTTGATATTAGCGCGCGACTTTGGGCGTGCAACCGCCGGATGACCGCCGGGCTGGGGCCCTGCGGCAACCTTGTGAAAGTACCGATAGAACATCTCCATGCCGCCGGAAGCCTGGCCCCAGTCGTAGTTCTCGTTGATGGCGTGGTAGCCGTGTTCGGGCAGGGACAGGCCCATGAAGACAACCGGTGCCTTCAACAGACGCCGCATGGTCAGGACCGCCCCGATCGATCCGCCCTCGCGGGTCAGCCCCGGCTGTTTGCCGAAGGTTTCTTTCATCGCGGCGAACGCGGCCTCGTGGTGGGGCCCGCCGATGTCACCGAGGTACGGTTCCAGCCACGATTCGTGGTGGATGACCGCCCCGGGGCAGCGCTTGCGGATGAAGGCCTTCACCAGGGCAAAGATGCGCGCGGGGCGCTGGTCGGGAACCAGGCGCGTCGACAGTTTCGCTTCGGCGAAATGCGGGACGATTGTCTTGATGCCGGGGCCGCTGTAGCCGCCGACCAGGCCGTGAACCTCGAAGGTCGGCTGGGCCATGATCGCTTCCATCAGGCGGGCGTCGTCCGCAAAACGCAGGCTGTGCAGCTCGTGCGCGGCGGCAAAACGCTTGCGCGAGAAACCCGAGCGGGCAAAGCCGAGGCGCTCGGCGGCGGTCAGTTTGCGGACGTCGTCGTAGAATCCCGGAATCTTCACGCGGCCGGTGCGCGCGTCGTAGCATTCGGTAATGACGGCGGCCAGCTCGCCGACGGGATTGCGCGCGGCCCCGCCGGTCGTCCCCGAATGCACATCCTTGGCGCCGGTTTGCAAACGCACCGTGAATCCCATCAGTCCGCGCAGACCGTAGGGCAGGGCGGGGCGGCCCGCCGACAACCAGATGGTGTCGGACACGACGACAGCGTCGGTGCGAAAGGGTGGGGCGCCCGCATCGCCGGCGATCGCGCGCTTGAGTCCGGCCTCGAAATGGGGACTGCCGATTTCTTCTTCCAGTTCCCACAGGAATTGAATGTTGACCCGTGCCCCGTCGTCGCAGGCCAGCTTGGCGCCGTACAACGCAGTCAGGGCCGGTCCCTTGTCGTCGGTGGTTCCGCGCGCGTGCCAGCGATCCCCGAGCCGCGTCAGCACGAACGGCGGGCTTTTCCATTCGCTGGCCAGGGCCGGCTGCACGTCGAGGTGGTTGTAGATCGTCACCGTCGGAAACGATGGGTCGCGGATGATGCGACCGACCACTGTCGGTACGCCCCCGGTGTCGACCAAGTGGGCCTCGGCACCGGCGTCGCGCAAATAGGCACACGCCAGGTCGGCGCAGCGACGCATGTCGGCGGCCCGTTCGGGTTCCATGCTGACCGACGGGATCGCAACAAGCGCGGCCAGTTGGTCCTCGAAGCGGCGACGCAGACCATGGATGTCTGCACGCAGGGTCGCAACGTCACGCACGGTTATCCCCCAATCTGGATCATGGCTTTTCGCGGGCCGCCGATACCCACAAGATCGAAAACATGGCCGTCGCGTTTGCTGGCCACGGCCTGACGGATGGCCGCGATCACTCCGTCGGGCCCGGCGCTGCGCCACAGCGCCCGCAAGTCGACAGCGTCGTCGTAGGCCAAACAGGTGTGCAGGGCCCCGGACGCCGACAGCCGAACGCGGTTGCAGGTGTCACAGAAATGTTCCGTCATCGGTGAAATGATACCGACGACGGCGGTTGGATCCGACGACAACGTCCAATAGCGCGCGGGGCCGGCACCCCTGGCAGCGCCGGCTGTGTCAGGAACGAGCGACTGACCGGGGTGGGCGCGTTCGACGGCCGCGCGGATCTGGGCGGCCGACATCAGCGCGCCGGGGACATACAACTGCCCGCCCGCCATCGGCATCTGTTCGATGAAACGCGGCACCATGTCGCGCGACCAGGCGAAACGGCACAGGGCCCCGATTTCGTCGTCGTTGAAACCCTTGACGGCGACGGTGTTGAGCTTGATGCGCGAAAATCCCGCCGCACGGGCGGCGTCCAACCCGGCCAACACGCGATGCAGTTCACCCCGACGAGTGATGGCGGCGAACTTTTCGGCGTCCAGGCTGTCGATGCTGACGTTCAGACGATTGACGCCCGACTCGCGCAGCGGCGTGGCCAATTCCGACAGCAAGTGTCCATTGGTGCTAAGCGCAATGTCACGGATGCCGGGGATCGCGCGCAGCATGCGCACGAGATCGACCAAATCGCGGCGCACTGTGGGCTCGCCCCCGGTCAGGCGCACGCGTGAGACGCCAAGCCGCGCGAAGCAGCCGACGATGCCGGCAATCTCTTCGAACGACAGAATGTCCGCGCGATCGACGTGGCTGACGCCGTCGTCGGGCAGGCAGTAGGTGCAACGGTAGTTGCAGCGATCCGTGACCGACACGCGCAGGTAGTCGATGACACGCCTTTGGCGGTCGACAAGGGGCGCGTCGGTTGCGCCGCCCAGCTGTCGGTCAGTGCCGGTGGCCATGGTGCCTGTGCAGCTGCGCCACCACATGACCCAGCTCGGGCAGGATCAATTTCTCCAGCGCCAGGCGAACGGCGGCGGGCGAGCCAGGCATCACGAACACCACCACGGTACCGATGGTCCCGGCAACCGCCCGCGACAGCATCGCCGCCGGTCCGATGGCCGCGTACGACAACGACCGGAACAGCTCGCCGTAGCCGTCGATGGTCTTGTGAAACAAGGTGGACACCGCCTCGACAGTTGTGTCGCGGCGGGAAATGCCCGTTCCGCCGGTCAGCAGAATGGCATCGACCTGTCCGTCGGCGACCAGCTTGCGCACTTGCTCGGCCACGTTGGCCGGCTCATCGGGCAAGATGGCCTCGCCGATGATGGTGAAACCGGCCGCCCGGCACAGGTCACTGACCAGCCGGCCGCCTTCGTCGGTCTTCGACGTGCGGGTATCCGAAACAGTCACCACCCCGATGCGAATCGCCTCGGGGGCGGGACCGTGCGATCGGTGTTCCTCGGCGCTCACGGTCCCGAAGCTTACCCCAGCCCTAGCGGACTTCCGCCACGAAGCGCTTGTACTCGGCTTCGACCTCGTCGGTCTTGGCGGTGTGCGACAGGATCAGCACGCGGTACGCAAAGCGCGCCGACTTGCCACCTTCCAAGGTGTAGTTGAGCGCCTCGGTATTGCCGGGAAAGAACTTCTTCCCGAACGGATTGGCGGCGAATAGGCCGTAGTTGCGGGCGTGCCACCACGTCGGGTGACTGTTGTTCTTGGGGTGGTCGAAGATGGCGACGGTGACAGGTTCCTTCGCTACCGTACCGGTCAGGATGACCCAGCGCGCCCGGGTGCCCCAAACGTCGTCGCCGGTCTTGCCTTCGCTGCTCAGGTACTGGCCGGTGACCTCGATGGCGTTCGGCTCGGCGACCTTTTCCGTCTTGCCCTTGGCGTCCTTGAATTCCTGCGCCTTGCGCGGCAGTTCCAGGGCGCGGGTCACGCGCAGGCCCAGCGCGCCTTCCTTGCTGTCATTGAAGCGCACCGGCCCCTTGGCGGCGGTCAGCGTCGCGACGCGATCGATCAGGCGGCGCCCCTCGGCTGCGCCGAAGGTGAAAGACGTCTCCTCGTGCAGAACAACCTTGCCGTCGGGCATCACCCAGTCGGACTGCACTTCTAGCTGGCCTGTGCCCTTGCCGCCGCGGGCCGTCTTGACGCCCTTGTGCTGGATTGTCCCGTAGTGGTCCCGCTTGTCAGCGGGGATCGCGTCCGAGTTATTCCAGAAGTCGATGCCGTCGATGTCGCCGTAGTTGAACCACAGGCCGACGTGGTGCGGATGGTCGGTGCTTTCACCCGGAAGAAGGGGAAAGCCACGCGTAATGACCGCGCCCCCGGCTGTGCGGATGGGATACAGAACCGGCTTCTTGACGTCCGTTGGATAGATGTACGACGTGAACGGCTGGCCCGCGACCAGCACGTCGATGCGCTTGTCGGCGTCCTTGCGGACCACCTCGATGGCGACGGGGGCGGCGGGCGCCGCAGAGGCGACCAGCCCGGCCAGCAGGGGGGCTGCGAGACTGATCGCAAACAGAATCATGTGGGATGAAGTCTTCATGGAGCTTCCTTTCATATCAGGTTTGGCCACCGGCGGTGCAGGCAGCTGTGGGTGACATCACCCAGATCGCGGCCTTCCTGTGGCTGCTTGTGGTGCCTGCTTGTGGCTGCTTGTTTTGACGGCCTCTGGCGGGCAGCGCTTCATACCAGGCTCGGCGGCGGGGACTGAAGCCGATTCGTTTCGCCGCGTTGACCCGGACCTTCAGCCGTGGCACAAGGGAGCCGCAATGTCGGTCATGAGCTCTTTGAAGGATGTTGTTGTTGGTCAGGCCATGAAGCTGGCCGGAAGCCCCAAACTGACGAAACTCGTCAGTGACCCGCGCCTGGTCAACGCCGCGATGAAGGCCATGAGCGTCGGTGGCGCGGTGAAGAACAACGTGGACAAGGCGGGGCGGGTGGCCGCCGGCGTCTTCGGCCTGGTAACACAGGAAGAGGTTGCCGGCCTTCGGTCGACCATTGCCGACCTTGAGGATTCCGTGGCTTCGCTGCAGATGAAGACCGCAGCCGCGACACCATCGGCCGTGGTTGCGGAATCGCAGGCGCAGAAGAAGTCGCCCAAGACCGCCCGCAGCTAGTCCGTCATGCCGCAAATAGACGTTCCCCTCGAGAAGCTGCGCTTCGGTCAGACCTCCCGGCAGGACGCCTGGTGGCTGGCGCCGCTGCTGACGGTACTGGGCCTCGGCGTCGGATTTGGCTACCTGACGTGGGCGATGTTTCAGCCCGAACACTACTGGTGGGGCCCGTATCTGTCGCCCGTTTGCTCGCCCGAAATCTTCGGCAATTCGCCCTTCTCATGGTTCGGCCCGAAGCCCGCGTGGTTCCCGTGGCCGTCGTCGGTGCCGTTCTTGCCGGCGCTGCTGATTTTGTGGGCGCCGGGTGGCTTCCGCTTCACCTGTTACTACTACCGGGGCACATACTACAAGGCGTTCTGGGGCGACCCGCCGGGCTGTGCGGTCGGCGAGCCACGTTCGACCTACCGGGGTGAAAATTCGTTTCCGCTGATCATTCAGAACATCCACCGCTACTTCCTGTACGTCGCCGTCATCTTCATTTTCCTGCTGGGCAACGAGGTCCTCGGCGCGACGCAGTTCCCGGGCCCCGGGGCGCCGGACCGTCACTTCGGCATCGGCGTCGGCACGCTGGTCATGTTGACCAATCTGGTGCTGGTGTCCTGCTACACCTTCGGCTGCCATTCGTTCCGACACCTGGTCGGCGGGGTTCTGGATATCTTCTCGAAGTCGAAGGGGCGCAAAAAGGCCTACGACTGCGTGACCTGCCTCAACAAGCGGCACGGCCTGTTTGCCTGGTTGAGCCTGGCGTCCATGTGTTGCACCGAGCTTTATATCCGCCTGTGTTCGATGGGCGTCATTTCGGACTGGAGAATCTTCTGATGCCCGAGTTCGAGACACTGGAACACGACGTTCTGGTCATTGGTGCCGGCGGCGCGGGTTTGCGGGCGGCCATCGAGGCAGCGGCGGCCGGCGTGCGCGTCGGTCTGGTCTGCAAGTCGTTGCTGGGCAAGGCGCATACGGTGATGGCCGAAGGCGGCATCGCGGCGGCGCTGGCGAACGTCGACGAGCGGGACAGCTGGAAGGTGCACTTCGCCGACACCATGCGCGGCGGCCAGTACGTCAACAACTGGCGCATGGCCGAGCTGCACGCCAAGGAAGCGCCCGACCGCGTGCGCGAGTTGGAGGCCTGGGGCGCCCTGTTCGATCGCACCAAGGACGGCAAGATCCTGCAACGCAATTTCGGCGGCCATCGTTATCCGCGCCTGGCACACGTCGGTGATCGCACCGGCCTTGAACTTATTCGCACGCTGCAAGACCACGGCATTCACCAGGGCATCGACGTTCACATGGAATGGACGGTGGTCAGCCTGCTGAAGGACGGCGAGCGCATCGCGGGCGTGTTCGCCTACTCGCGCGAGCGCGGCCAGTTCAAGGTCTTTCGCGCCAAGGCCGTCATTTTGGCGACCGGCGGCATCGGCCGCGCCTACAAGATCACCAGCAACAGCTGGGAAGGCACCGGCGACGGTCATACGCTGGCCTATGACGCCGGCGCCGAACTCATCGACATGGAGTTCGTGCAGTTTCACCCGACCGGCATGGTGTGGCCGCCGAGCGTGCGCGGCATCCTGGTGACCGAGGGCGTGCGCGGCGAGGGCGGTGTCCTGCGCAACAAGGACGGCAAGCGCTTCATGTTCGACGACATCCCGGAGAACTACCGGTCGCAGACGGCGGACAACGAAGAAGAAGGCTGGCGTTACACCCAGGGCGACAAGAACGCCCGGCGGCCGCCTGAACTACTGACGCGTGACCACGTCGCCCGCTGTATCAACCGCGAGGTCAAGGCCGGCCGCGGGAGCCCGCACGGTGGCGTGTTTCTCGATATTTCCTGGATCAAAGAAAAGCTTCCCAACGCCCAGGAGCACATCAAAAAGAAGCTGCCGAGCATGTACCACCAGTTCAAGAAGCTGGCGGATCTGGACATCACGAAGGAGCCGATGGAGATCGGCCCGACCACCCACTACGTCATGGGCGGCGTGCGCGTCGATGCCGACTCGCAGATGTCGCGCGTGCCGGGTCTGTTCGCGGCGGGGGAATGCGCCGCCGGGATCAACGGCGCCAACCGCCTGGGCGGCAATTCGCTGTCCGACCTGCTGGTGTTCGGCCGGCGCGCCGGCGAGTACGCCGCAAAATTCGCCCAGTCGGCCAAGAATCCGACGCTGGATCAGCAGCAGCTTGAGTCGGCCGCCCGCGCCGCCCTGGCGCCCTTTGATCGCCCCACCGACGGGGGAGGACCGTTCCAGATCCAGTACGAGCTGCAAGAGATGATGCAGGATCTGGTGGGCATCGTCCGGCGTGAAGACGAGCTGGTCCGGGCCGTCGAGGGCGTGCAGCGCCTGCAGAAGCGCGCCGCCGCGGTGGGTGTGTCGGGCAACCGCGAATACAACCCGGGCTGGCACACGGCTTTGGACCTGCACAACCTGCTGACCGTGTCCGAGGCCATCGGGCGCGCCGCGATCGAGCGCAAGGAAAGCCGGGGCGGCCACTTCCGCGACGACTTTCCCGACAAGGATCCGCAGTACGCGACCTTCAACACGGTCCTGGCCAGGGCGCCCGATGGCAGCATGAAGCTGCGCCGCGAGCCCCTGATACCGATGCCACCCGAGCTCAAGCAAGTCATCGAGGAGATGAAGTAATGCCCAACGCGAACTTCAAGGTGTGGCGCGGGGACGCCAAGGGCGGCGCGTTCAAGGATTACAGCACGGATGTTTCGGAAGGCATGGTGGTGCTGGACGCCATCCACAAGATTCAAGCCGACAGCGCCAACGATCTGGCGTGTCGCTGGAACTGCAAGGCGGGCAAGTGCGGATCGTGTTCGGCCGAGATCAACGGCAAGCCCAAGCTGATGTGCATGACCCGCATGGCCGATCTGCCGCTTGACCGGCCGATCACCGTCGAGCCGATGAAGACCTTTCCGCTGATCAAGGATTTGGTCACGGACGTGTCGTGGAACTACGCGGTCAAGAAGACGATCAAAGGCTTTGCGCCGCGCAAGCCGGACGCGCCGGACGGCACCTGGCGCATGCAGCAGGACGACATCGAGCGGCCGCAAGAGTTCCGCAAGTGCATCGAATGCTTCCTGTGCCAGGACGTCTGCCACGTTCTGCGCGATCACCACCTGCACGACAAGTTCATCGGCCCGCGGTTCTTGATTTACACCGCGCAGCTGGAGATGAATCCGCTCGACACCGGGGATCGCGTGCCTGACCTGAAGCACGAGCACGGCATTGGCTTCTGCAACATCACCAAGTGCTGCACCAAGGTCTGCCCCGAAGAGATTACAATTACCGACAACGCCATCATTCCGCTGAAAGAGCGGGTGGTGGACCGTATGTATGATCCGCTGACCAAGCTGCTGCGCGTTCTCAAGGGCTAAGCGGCCTAACCCGGCCCGCCCTTGCGGTGTCCCTGGGAAGCGCCCCATGATTGTTGCAAGCCCGGTTTCGCTGTCTTTCGTGCCAAACTACCAAGGGCACCCGATGACTTCAGCCGAGCAGCCGACCGACGAGGAGCTGGTGCTGCAGGCCCGCGACGGTTCACGGCCGGCCTTCGAGACGTTGGTCCGCCGCCATCAGAAGCCGCTGTATTTCCTGTGTTTTCGGTACGTTCGCGACCATGACGCGGCGGCCGACCTGGCGCAGCGATCGTTCATACGGGTGCTGGAGAAGCTGCACGAGCTGCGCGAGGCACAGACCTTCCGCAGCTGGTTGTTCCGCATCGGTGTCAACCTGGCGCTGAACCACCTGCGCGACCACGCCCGCTTTGTCGAAGAGGACGCAGGATTCCCGGTCGAGCCGGCAGCGGCGCCCGAGGCCCTATCGACGCTGGAGAATCTGGAACAGGCCGATGCGCTGCGTCGCGCGGTAACCGAACTGCCCACGAAGCAACGGATCACGCTGGAGCTGCGGGTCTACGAGGAACTTTCCTTCCGAGACATCGCGGCGGCCCTGGACACCACGGAGGGGGCGGCCAAGGTGAACTTCCATTACGCCGTCAGACGACTGCGTGCGCTTCTTGCGAAGTCGAGCCCGGGAAAACGTGGACTGAATGGTTAGATCATGACGATCAGGGAATGTGAAGACGTAAGTGGCCGGCTGATTGCCGGTGACAAAGCCGGTGACGATCCGGTGCTGGCGGCGCACGTGGGCAGTTGCCTTCAGTGTTTCCGCACCGCCGCGGATCTGCGCGATCTGCCTCGACTTGAATCCTTGCTTCGCCGGGCGCAGCCAGTTGCCGATCCCGGGGATGCTTTCTGGGCCGCGTTTCCGCGCGCCACCGCAAAGGCCTGGCAGAAGTCGCGCGCGGGCCTTGGGACCCGGACCAGCGGCGCAATCGCGCCTTCGGGTCTTCGCCGGGTCCGGGACTGGTTGCGCCTGCCGGTGCCCGCCGCGCTTTTGGGCGCCGCGGTGGCTTGTGCCGTGGTCTTCATGCTGGTCCCTGCGCGACATCCCCCGGGCGTCGTGGCTGTGGGAACACAGCCGGCAGCGCCGACCGGTATTTCGACAGAGGTCGAATCGACTGATTCGGTGCTCGGAAGCCTGGAAACGCTGGAAGTGGCCGATCTGGCCGTGCTTCAGGGCGCGCTGGCGGAGGAGACGCGGCCGGTCGTTCCGCCTGCGGACGAAATTGGCGAGCCCAGCGTGACCGCGACTGAACGGGTCGAGGCGCTGGACGCTGATGATCTGAGCGCGCTTTCGCTGGCCCTGCGCAAGAGCAACCCCATATGACATTCGCCGGTCGCACCAGCGTGTTCGCGGGCTTGGCCGTTCTCCTAAGCGGCGCGGCCCTGGCTGCCCCCCCGCGCCCCTCGACACCGCCGGTCGACGCCCCGTTGCGCCCTGGGCGCGAGGACCGGCGGGCCGGGCGCGAGCACCTGCGCGACGAGGTCATGGATCAGATGCGCACGATGCGCATGTGGAGGATCACCCAAGAGCTAAAGCTGGACGAGGCGACGGCGGCCAAGGTCTTCCCGTTGCTGGCCCGAAGTGATGATCAGGACCGGGAGGTCGGCCGGGAGTGCGGCGAAATTTTTCGCTCTCTGCGCGACCAGCTGCTGTCAGCGACGCCCGATTCGATGGTCGTCAATGGTCTGATCGATCGCCTGATCAGCAACCGGGCACGGAAGATGGCGTTGGAACAAGAAAAGGTGATCGCCCTGCGAAAGACGCTGTCACCGATCCAGCAGGCGAAGCTGCTGATGCTGCTGCCGCGAATCGAAGAGGAGTTTCACCAGCGCATCCGCGAGGCCATGGATCGCAACGGCCGCGGGAGCGGACCGCGCGGCGCCTTCGATGGGACCGACCGACCGACCGGGCCGCGACCGTAGTTCCGGACTTCCGCGCGGCATGGGGCGCGCAAGAATCGTGAGACCGTGTAAAATGGCGTCGGTCTTTCGTGCCGACACTTTCGGTTGCTTGT
Organism: Myxococcales bacterium; assembly: GCA_025350815.1. Classification (GTDB taxonomy): domain Bacteria; phylum Myxococcota_A; class Polyangia; order Fen-1088; family Fen-1088; genus JANXXE01. Next base: position 38,392 of record JANXXE010000006.1, read on the forward strand.
CCCAAGTGCGCCACTCGCCAGGAAGTGGCCATTGCCATTCCACCCGACGGTCTCAAGTACAGGTGCACGGCCTGCAACACGCTGTTCCTGATTCGGCCCCCGCGCAGCGGGGCGGGCAAACCGCGGCCCCCCAGCAAGACGGCGCCCAGCGAATTTCACGAAGATCTGCCCGTCCCGCGGGAACCGCGCGCGCAAAGACCAGCAACGCTCACCGCCCCGCAGACGGCGGCCCGGCCGGCGGGCCCAGACGATCTGGAACTGCCGCCCCCGGCCCCTTTCGCGCCACCACCCCGTAGCGCCCCACCGGTAGACGCGGGCCTCGATTTGTTTCTTGGCGATTTGCCAGCCGGCGCTCGCTCGCCGCTGGATCCCCTCGACGGGCCGGCGTCCGATTTTCAGTCGGGGGGCGCATTGGAACTGGATTTTTCCGTGCCAGATGCGCCTGCGGTCGCGGCGCCCGCGCCGATGCTCTCCGCGAATGCTCCGTTGGACCTGCTGGATCTCGAAAACGGCGCGCCGCCAGCGACGGCGGCACCACCGACCCCCGCAAGGGCGGCCCACAAGCCTGCGGCCCCACCGCCCGCCAAGGCCACGGCGGACCTGGGCTTCAGTCTTGAGCTAGACAGCGATGATGCGGTGGCACCGGACGCGAAATCGCCGAAGCGACCGCAACCACACATTGTTACCCCACCGCCTGTTGCCATGTCGCAGGCGGGCGATCCGGACGGTTCTTTGGGTCGTCCCGATCTTCCCGACCTTCCCGACCTTCCCAGTCTGGCGCCGCCGCGGAAGCTGGGCGAGTCGCGCGGACACAAGGCGGCCCAGCTGCGGGTCGGGCTACTGCTGAAGCTGGCAGGGGCGGCGGCTGGCATGGCCGCGATCATCGTTTTGATGTTTTCCGTCGTGCTGCCGTTCCTGCGGTCGGGCCCAAGCGTGGCCAAGGTGCTGGACCCATACGTAGCCGACCTGGCGCGCGACCACTACCCGGTGTACCAGCGTGCCGCGGAACAGCTAACGGCGGCGGCCTCGGAGCGCACGGGGGCGGCCGAGCTGCGTGCGGCGGCCGCTGAACTGTGGCTGCTGTCGGTCCTGGCGCGTGGGGGCGAAAAGGCCAGGATCGGGCGGGCCGAGCAGGCCCTCGGCGCCATTGATCCCACGACCCCGCCGACACCGCAGATCAGCCGCGCACGGGCCTTGCTGGCCGTGGCCAAGGGCAAAGGGCGTGAAGCGGAAACACTGCTCGGCCCCGACGCCCAGACGCCGGACGGTCAGCTGGTCCTGGCACTGCGCCACCTGTCCGAGGGCAAGGCGGCGGCCGCCGCCGAAACGTTGCGGCGATTCGTCGCAGGCCGTGGGGATCGCCTGGTCGGGCAGTATCTGTTGGGGCGGGCACTGGAAGATCAGCAACAGGCGCCCGGTGCCAGTGACGCCTACAACAAGGTAGTGGCCAGGACCAACACGCATGCAGGGGCCCGCCTGGGACTTGGTCGCCTTGGCGCCGAAGGGCCGGCCCAACGGATAGATCTTGCGCAGGGAATTATCGAACGTGGTCCGGCGGCGACGTCCCCGGGTGAGCTCGCCGAGGCGTATGTGATGCTGGGCCGGGCGGCGCAAGCTCTTGGCCGGCGGGCGGACGCGACGGCGGCTTTCGGCAAGGCGCTCGGCGCAGATCCGCAGAATGTTTCAGCAAACCTGGCCCTGGGCGAGGCGCTGCTGTTCGACCACCACCAAACCGATGCCCTGGCGCGCTTTCGTCTGACGGGCCCGGCGGGCCTGCGCACCGCCGACGGCAAGTTCGGACTGGGCGGCGCGCTGATTGCCAATCGACAGGCCGGCGAGGGCACACCCCTGGTGCTGCAGGCGGCGCAAGAACGACCGAACGATCCACGGGGGCCGTTCTGGCAGGGCTGGCTGGCTGAAGAGAAGACCCCGCCCGACTGGGCCGCGGCTGCCTACAACTACCGAGAGGCCCTGGCCAAGGACCGGAAATTCCTGCCGGCGGCCCTGCGCCTGGCGTCTTTGCTGCAGCGGCAAGGACAGGGGGACGAGTCACTGAATGTTCTGCGCGCCGCGGAGGATGCGGGGGTGCCGCCGACGCTGCTGCAAATTGCGTGGGGCGACGCGCTCATCGGGGCAGGTCAGCCCGATCGCGCGGAGGATGTGTTCAGGAAAGCCCTGGCGACCGACGCGAAGCTGGGGCCGGCGCGCCTGGGCCTGGCCGCAGCGCTGGAAGGGCAGGGCAAGACGGGCGCGGCCAAGGAGGAACTGCAAAAGGCGCTGACCGAAATGCCCGAATTGGCGGGCCTGCGCGAACGGATCGCCCTGTTGGCGCTGAAGGTCGGGCAAAAGGACGAGGCACTGGCCATGTACCGGGCGGAAGTCGCGACGGGCAAGGCTGAGCTGAGGCTGCGCGTGGACATGGCCAAGCTGGCGCTGGACATGGGCCAGGTCGAGCTGGCGCTGGGCGAGATTCGCAAGGTCATCGCCGAGGACGCCAGCACCCCGGATGCGTTGTTCACGCTGGGACGTTTGTACGACGCGCAAGGGGATACGGCGCGGGCGATTCAGGAATACCGGCGGGCCATGGTGTATGGGGTGTCGCCCGGGCTGCACCTGGCGATGGGGCGGGCCCTCGACAAAGTCGGCAAGGAAGACGAGGCGATGACCGAACTGGACGCGGCGGGCGAGCTGGCACCGGCGAAGATGGCCCGCGGCAAGATGTTCTTGCGCCGCAGCGACCTCAGCCGGGCGCTGGCGGACTTTCAGGCCGGCGGACGCCTGGCGCCGACAGACCCGGAAGCCTTCTTGCGCCAGGGACTGTGCCACGACCAAATGGGCCAGCAGGATCAGGCGGCCGCCGCCTGGCAAACGGCGGTGAAGTTGGCGCCCGAGTTGCCCGAGCCGCATTTCCGTCTCGGACGCCTGGAACTGGACCACAACCACCCCAAGGAGGCGCTGGCGCACCTGCGAGCCGCGACGGTCAACTTGCCACCCAAGACCGACTGGGCGGCGCAGGCATTTTTCCACCTGGGCTACGCCGAAAAAGCCGCCGGCTCGCGCCAGCTTGCCGTCGCGGCGCTGAGGAAATACCTGGATCTGGCCGCTGCCGAGGCGCCCGATCGTAGTGAAGTCGAACGGGAGATCGACCGCCTGTCGCGCCGCTAGCTAAAAGACGTAGCCGATGCCGAGACCGGCGAAGAAGGCGTTGTAAAAACCGCCCTCGATGCGCGCTTCGAAGCCCTTGATCTCGGGGAATCGCAGGTTCAAGCCGAAGACCATGTTGAGGATGGGGATGGCGCCCGGAACGTCGGAGTCCTTGAAGCGGTGCGGGGAGCTGGGACCGTTGTCGACCTCGCCGCTGCTTTTGGCCAAGGCGTCTTCCGTGCAACTGCTACCTGTGCAGATGTGCGCGGGTCCGTCCGGGAAGCACTGGCTGCGATCACCCGCGTTCGCCTCGGTGCAATGGTCGGCGGACGTGCGCAGGATCTCGCCCGTGATGAACGCAAGACCGAGGCCTGCGCCGTAATGCATGCCGAAGTAGTCGTTGAACCGCTGGTGCCACAGGAAGGCGATGTCGGTGCCAACGAAGCCGAAGTTACGGAACTGCACGAGATCCGTGTCGATGTTGGCGTCGTGCCCCTTACCCAGCCAGTTGCCGTCGGGCGGCCCCATCTTCTGGTAGGAAAAGCCGAGCACGATGTCCATCTCGCCCTTGCGCCGGAAAAACTCGGCGCCGGCGCCCCACGACGACAGGGGGACGTTCTTCTTGGTGAACAGACCCAGAAACCAGCCGGGCGCTGACACCCAGCGCGTTCGCAGGGCGGCGCCAAACTGGGTCAGCTCGGCAGGGGCGGCGCCGGAAGCCTCGACCGCCATGGGCGCGGGCGGCTCCTGCGCCGTGGTGGTCAACGGGGCCATCGGCAACGCGGGCGGTGTGTCAGCCGCGGACGGCACCGAAGGGGGCGGGGGGGGCACTTCGGCGGCCGGCGGAACGGGAGGAGGAGGAGGAGGCGGCGGGGCTCCCTGGGCACGCACGTACCCACCCTGCATCCACACAAAAGCCGCCAACAGGGACACCACGGAAAGTCGTTTCGCCATCACGTATTGGTCCTTTGCCAGAGTGAAAAGCCCGCCAGGCGGGCGCAATATAACCCAGAACGCGTGATATCGTGTACGACCATCGTGTTCGCCCTCACGCGCGTTGCCCTGCTGATTTTCGCGGCCAGCGCGACGGTCACATCAGCGGCAACGCCGGCCACGCGGGCCAGTGTCGAAGCCCGGCTGCGCGCCTACGACCTGCCGCCGTCCGAAAAGGATCTGCAGAAGCTGGGCAGGGATGTGGATCTGGTGCTGGTCGAGATCGCGGGCAACGCCAAGGTTGAAATTCTGATTCGCGTCCGGGCGGTCAGCGCCCTGGCGAATTGCGGTACGGTCGCGGCGAGACGTTTCTTCGACCAGACCATCGACAAATACGCGACTTCGACTGTGCCGGCGGATCGGCTGCTGTTGCGCAAGGCGGCCGTGGGCCTGGGCTGGATGGGCGGGCTGACGACGCCTGATCGCCTGGGGCCGCTGCTGGAGAATCCCGACCCCGACGTGCGGCTGGACGCGGCCATTGGTCTTGGGCTGACGCGCCTGCCGGGCGCCGCCGCCCTTTTGCGCAAGCGCCTGCCGGTTGAACCCGACGCGCGGGTCCGCGTGCACATCGGGCGGCAGCTGGCGACCATCGACAGGGCCCTCGGTGCGACGTCGCCCGGCCCGACCCCGGCCCCGCGCTGACGGCCCGCGACTGTGTTAGTGTCCGCGGCCTAACAGGCCGCCACTGGCGCCAAGGAGAACGCATTCGTGTCAAAGGAGAAGTTGGCCATATTGGTCGGTGGCGGTCCCGCCCCGGGCATCAACAGCGTGATCAGCGCAGCCACCATCCGCGCGCTGCTGCAGGGGATGGAAGTGCTGGGCATCCGCGACGGTTTCGACAAGATCATGCACGGGCGAACCGAGGACGTTCGGCCGCTGAAGCTTGAAGACGTCAGCCGCATCCATTTCAGCGGCGGATCGATCCTGGGCACGGCGCGCGCCAACCCCACCAAGAAGGAAGAGTACCTGGAGAACATCGTCCAGACGTTGACCAAGCTGGGGGCCACGCAGCTCATCACCATCGGCGGCGACGACACGGCATTTTCGGCCATGAAAGTGGCCGAGCGCGCGGCCGACCGGATCCGGGTGGCCCACGTGCCCAAGACGATCGACAACGATCTGGATCTGGATCCCAACGTGGACACCTTCGGTTATCAGACGGCGAGGCACCTGGGCGTCGAGTTGGTGAAGAACCTGATGGTGGATGCCAAAACCACCTCGCGCTGGTACTTCGTCGTCGCCATGGGGCGCAAGGCCGGGCACCTGGCGATGGGCATCGGCAAGGCGGCCGGCGCCACGTTGACCCTGATCCCCGAGGAATTCCCGCGCCACAAGGCGACGTTGAGCATGCTGGTGGACACCCTGACGGGCGCCATCATCAAGCGCATGGCCGAGGGCCGGCGCAACGGTGTCGCGATCCTGGCCGAGGGCCTGGTGGAAAGCCTACCGAAAGAGGATTTGGCGACGCTGGGCGACGCCGAATACGACGAGCACGGCCACCTGCGCTTCGCCGAGATCGACATCGGCGATGCGCTGAAGACGGCGACCAACCAGCGGCTCAAGGCGCTGGGGATCAAAACCACCATCGTGTCGAAGAACATCGGCTACGAACTGCGTTGCGCCGATCCCATTCCCTTCGACATCGAGTACACGCGCGATCTGGGGTACTGCGCGGCGAAGTACTTGTTCTCGGGCGGCAACGCCGCGATGGTGTCGCTGCAGGGCGGGAACTTCGTGCCCATCCCGTTCTCGCAGATGTTGGATCCGCAGACCGGGCGCACGAAGGTGCGCATGGTGGACATTTCATCCACGCGATACGCAATCGCGCGGCGGTACATGATTCGACTGCGCCGAGACGATTTCGAGGACCCTGCAACGATGGCGCGTTTCGCCGCGGTCGCGAACCTTTCGGTGGACGAATTCAAGCGGCAGTTCCAGTTCCTGGTGGAGCACGAAGCCCCGCCGCTGGACCTGCTGCACCGGCACGGCCTGACACACAACTGACGGTGGGACGATAGGGGACGACGGATCGATGGCGAGGGGAGATACCTTGCAGGCAAAAAATCCGTGGCAGGAAGTGGTCGCCTTGCTGGGCGGGGCAGCGACGCAGGGTGAGGCGCGCGCGCCGCTCGATGCCGTGGCCCTGCAAAAGCATGGCGTGCGCGACCTGCAGTCGGCGGCGGCGAAGCTGGGCATCAAGGGGGCATCGCGGCTGGGCAAGAACAAGCTTGTCGAACGTGTGCTGGCCGCGCTGGCGGAGTGCGCGACAACCGGCACCGTCGCGCCCGCGGCCGCCGAGCCGGAATCACCCGATCAGGTTTTGCCGGGAAAGTTCAGCCTGGGCCGTGCCGCCGACGCGCGATCGACTGTGGTCGAACACGTGCCGTGGGGCTATGGACAGGATCGGGTCACCGCCATGGCGGTCGATCCGGAAAATATCTTCGTATACTGGGAGCTGACTGACCGGGCCATCGAGCAAGCGCGCGCCGCCCTGGGCAAAGGCGGCCGTGATGCCTGGATCGACCTGCGGGTCTACGACAGCTCGGGGCGCATTTTCGATGGCACCAATGCGCACTCGTATTTCGACCACAAGGTCGAACGCACGGATCGCCAGTGGTTCTTTCATGTCGGCAAGCCTGCCTCGACGGCAGTGGTCGATGTGGGCCTGCGGTCCACCGAAGGTTTCTTCGTGCGGATTGCGCGCTCGGGCCGCGTGGACTTTCCGCCCCGACAGCCCCAGCCCGCGACGCCGCCACAGTGGTTGACGGTGCGCCCGGCATCCGAACCCGTCGCCCACGTGGGTCCGTCGCCGGGTGGCGGATCGACCCCGATGGGGCCCGGCGCGGTGGCACTGGCGGCCGAGATGGGCTTTTCACCCGCAGACAGGCACGCTGCTGCCGTCGACGCGGGCCCCGAACTTGCGCAACCCATCGCCTGGGACGGACCCCAGACGATCACCACGTGGCAGGAAGGCCCCTTCACCCACCCGGTCGAGATCGAGCCGCCCGGCAATCAGGCGTGGCAGAACGCAGCGACGACGTACGATTTCGACGGCGTGACCCGCGTCCTTTACGGTCCGTGGCAGGTGGTGGTTCGCACCGTCAGCACCTTGCCTGATCGCCAGGTGCTGTCGCGCTGGGAAGTCTGGCGATCGTGGGTCGCGCGCAGCGAGATCTTCGACATGGGCGTGCGGGACTTCAGTTTCGCCGGCGCAAGCGAAGTGCTGTTCCGGGGCGGCAGCCAGCGCATCATGCTGGGCGCCAGCGAACGTCTGGGCGGCGCCAGCGAACGTCTGGGTGGCGCCAGCGAGGGATTGTTCCCTGCCGCGCCGCAGGCCACTGACCGGACGCCGGGGGGCTGATCGAATGCCCACGGGTTATTTGGCCGTCGTCCTGCACGCGCATTTGCCGTTCGTACGCCACCCCGAAGATCCGACGGTGATGGAAGAACGCTGGCTGTACGAGGCCATCACCGGCACGTATCTGCCACTGTTGGAAGTCTTCGAGGGGATGTTGGCCGACGGCGTTCCTTTTCGCTGCACCGTTTCGTTGTCGGCGCCGCTTATCACGATGCTGACGGATGATCTGCTGAAGCAACGCTACGCCGACCATCTGGACGATCTGATCCGACTTGGCGACAAGGAGCTTGAACGCACGAAATCCGAGCCGCACTACCACCGGTTGGCGAAAATGTATTCCGACCGCTTTCAGCGGCTGCGGCATACCTGGCGCTGCCACGACGGGAATCTGGTCCGCGCCTTCCGCAAGCTGCAGGACGCCGGGCGGCTGGAGGTCATCACGTCGACCGCCACGCATGCCTTCTTTCCGCTGTTGGACCGCAACTGGGCGGCGCTGCGCGCGCAGGTTCACACGGCGGCGGATCTGTACCAAAAGCATTTTGACCAGCGGCCGCGCGGCATGTGGCTGGGCGAGTGCGGTTACGTCCCTGGCTGCGACGAATTGCTGCGCGAGGCGGGCATTCGTTACTTCTTCGTCGACACGCACGCCATCCTGTTCGCCGACAGCCGCCCCGTCTACGGCGTCAACGCCCCGCTTTATTGCCCGACCGGCGTGGCGGCCTTCGGACGCGACACGGAATCGTCCGAGCAAGTGTGGAGCGCCAAGCAGGGCTACCCGGGCGATCCGCACTACCGGGATTTCTACCGCGACATCGGATTCGATTTGCCCATGGATTACATCGGTCCGCACGTGCACCCCGAAGGCCACCGCATGTACACCGGGTTCAAGTACCAGGCCATCACGCACGCACAGTTGCATGACAAATGGGTCTACGACCCTGAAGTGGCGCGCGGCAAGGCGGGCCTGCACGCGTCGCACTTTCGCGGCAACCGCGAACAGCAGGCGCAGCGACTGGCCGCACACATGGATCGCCCGCCCCTGATAGTCAGCCCCTACGACGCCGAGCTCTACGGCCACTGGTGGTACGAGGGTCCGATTTTTCTCAACGACCTGTTCCGGCAGATTCACTTTGACCAGAACGTGATTGAGACGATCACGCCGGGCGATTATCTGGAACGACACCCGACGAATCAGGTGGCGACGCCGTGTCAGTCGTCCTGGGGCGCCAAGGGCTACAGCGAGCACTGGTGCAATGAAACCAACGCCTGGACGTACCAGCACATCCACGTTGCGGCTGAACGAATGGCGGCGCTGGCACGTGGCAACCCGACTCCCGCGGCACTGACGCGTCGGGCGCTGAACCAGGCCGCACGCGAGCTGATGCTGGCCCAGAGCAGCGACTGGCCCTTTATCATGACCACCGGGACCACGGTGCCGTACGCCACGCGCCGGTTCAACGAGCACATCGTGCGCTTCACGCGGCTGCACGACGAAATTCGCGACGGCCATATCAGCGAGCCATGGCTTGCGACGGTGGAAGGCCAGGACAACATTTTCCCGGACGTCGACTACCGGTTGTACGCATCCTGATCGCAATGCCCGCATCCCGTCCTCTGCGCGTCCTTTTTCTTAGCTCCGAGGTCGTCCCGTTCGCAAAAACCGGGGGCCTCGCCGATGTGTCGGGTGCGCTGCCGAAGGCACTGGCTGCGCGCAACATCGACGTGCGCGTTGTCATGCCTCTTTACGCGGGCATGCAGTGGAACTTGCTGGCGCCCCTGGACGGCATCGTCAACGTGCCGATGTGGTGGGGCAACGCCCGAACCGCCATCCGCCTGGGGACGCTGCCCGGCAGCGCGGTCCCGATCTATTTTCTCGAATTCAACCGCTACTTCGATCGTCCCTACTTGTACGGGCCGCCCGGGCAGGGCTATCCGGACAATTTCGAGCGCTTCAGCTTTTTGTCGCGCGCGGCGCTGGAGCTGGTGAAGGCGGTGGATTTCCTTCCGGACGTCATCCACTGCAACGACTGGCAGACGGCGCTTGCGCCCGTTTACGTCAACACCGTCGAATGGGGTAAACCCCTGCACGCTTGCGCCAGCGTCTACACGATTCACAATCTGGCGTATCAGGGCGTCGGCGATCCGGGCGCGTTGTTCATCACGGGCCTGGGCCGCGAGCACATGAATTCGGGCGAGTTCGAGCACTTCGGCGCGATGAATCTGACCAAGGCGGCGCTGCGCCACAGCACCATGCTGTCGACGGTCAGTCCCACGTACGCGAACGAGATCCAGACGGGCGCCTACGGCTTTGGCCTGGATGGCGTGCTGGCCGCTCGCAAGGCCGATTTGCAGGGGATTTTGAACGGCATCGACACCGACGAATGGAGCCCCGAGACTGATCCGATGATACCCGCGCATTTTTCCGTCGCGCGACCGGCGGGCAAGGCCGCGTGCAAGGCGGCGCTGCAGAAGGAAGCCGGCCTGCCCGTCGACCCGAAGATCCCACTGTTCGCGGTCGTCGGGCGGCTGACCGAGCAAAAGGGTTTCGACGTGCTGGCGCATGCGCTGGACCGTGTGCTGGGCTGGAACGTGCAGTTGGTGTTGCTGGGCAGCGGCGATCCCGAGGCTGAACAGTTCTTCACGGCCCTTGGCGCACAACGGGGCGACAAGATCAGGGCGTGGATCGGCTTCGACAACGCGCGCGCGCACCGGATCGAGGCCGGCGCGGATTTCTTTGTGATGCCCTCGCGCTTCGAGCCCTGCGGACTGAACCAGATGTACAGCCTGCGTTACGGCACGCTGCCAATTGTGCGGGCAACGGGTGGTCTGGTGGATACCGTGGCCAATTACGACGAGGCGACGGGCGGCGGCACGGGCTTCGTATTTCAGGATCTGACGAAGGACGCACTGGCGAACACCATCGGCTGGGCGGTATCGACCTACTGCGATCGGCCGCAGCACATCGCGGCCATGCGCAAGCGGGCGATGCAGCAGGATTTTTCCTGGGGTCGCGCTGCGGCGGCGTACGAGGCCCTGTATCGCGAGGCCTACCAGCGACGGCGCGGGCACCCGTTCGCCAGCGCTTAGATGTTGGTGTTAGCGTTCCGTCGTGGGCGATCTTGACGAACTGATGCGGCACCTGCGGGCGTTCGTGGCGGAACGCGATTGGGGACAATTTCACGATCCCAAGAACCTGGCGATGCTTCTGGCGTCCGAGACCGGTGAACTGGTCGCCGAATACCGCTGGATGCGCGGCGACGAATCCGACGCGCGATCACGGCAGCCAGACGTGCGGGCCCGCGTGGCGGCAGAGGTCGGCGACGTGGGCTTGGCCTTGCTGATGCTGTGTGACCGCATTGGGCTGGACCCGATTGCGGCCATGCGGGAAAAGCTGCGGGCCAACGCGCAGAAGTACCCCGCGGACGAGTTCAGGGGACGGGCCGACCGACTGCGCTGAATCGGCCCATCCCTTGGACTTACCGCCGGCCACCCGGCGGGAAATATGGTGTCTACTTGTCGGTCTTCTCGGGAACCACGTCCCACTTGCCGCGCACGTCCATCGACAAAACACATTCGGCACCCGTCTCACACTTGGTCATGTGCGGCTTCTTCCCGGAGAACGCAAAGAAGGACCCGGCCGGAAGTTTTTGGTCTTTCCCGTCGACGGTCAGGGTCATCGTTCCGGCCACCACGGTCCCAAAGTGATTGGCCGAATGGTGGTGGAGCGGCGCCGAGAAGCCGCTGGCGAACTTGAGCAAGAAGTGACTGGCGCCCTTGCCGGGATCTCCCTCGACCGGGGCTATCTGGATGCCAGCCATGCCCGGTACGTCGGCCCACTTTACGTCGCCCTTGGCAACAAAGACGGACCCGCCGCCCTTGTCGCCAGCAAGGGCCTGAGAACCAAACGACAGGACGCCCGTCATCAGAAGCAGTGCAGTCAACGTGTCTCTCATAGTGATCTCCCCGTACTTGAAGTTGGAATTGCCACCCCGGACGTTCCGGGACGACGAGCGAAGGATCTACCATCTGGTAGGTAGGCAGGGCAAGTGTTCGGTCAAAATGGTACAAGTGGCGCCATGGCATCAACGGACACTGCGGCCCGCATTCTGGACGTGGCCGAGCGTCTGGTTCAGGTTCACGGTTTCAATGGGTTCAGCTACGCGGACATCGCGGGCGAATTGAGTATCCGCAAGGCGAGCATCCATCATCACTTCCCCGCCAAGGCGGACCTCGGAGCGGCTTTGATCGCGCGCTACAAGAAGACGTTTTGCGGGGCGCTGGATGAAATCTATCAGAGCCGCGTCAGCGCCGACTTGAAGATCCAGGCGTATGCGAGGCTGTACACGAACGTCCTGCGAAAGCAGCGCATGTGTCTGTGTGGCATGCTGGCCGCCGACTTCCAGACCTTAGCGAAAGAGATGCGCGACGGCGTGACCGATTTCTTCAGCGTCAACGAAGCCTGGCTTACCAAGGTCCTGGAGGAAGGCCGCAAGGCCAAGGCCATTCACTTCGATGGCCGGGCATCGACGCTGGCCGAGCTGCTGGTGAGCTCGCTTGAAGGGGCGATGCTGGTTGCGCGCTCCCATGGCAAGGTTTCGCGCTTTGAATCCGTGGTGAAGAAGTTGCTCAACAGCCTGCTGAACGCGGCTTCTGCCTGAGTCCAATCACCCCGCGGGGGACCTGCTGGACAGGGCCTCGATCGCCGCGGACAGAGCGCCGAGCGGCTGGACGATTCGCTCGTCGCGGATCAGGTGCAGCATGGCTGCCCGCCCTTCCTCGATCGCCCGGTTGTCGCGCGCGCGGGCATACGCGGCCCGCACCTGCTGAATCAGCGGCACGAACAACTCGGCGTCGGCATCGGGGATGTGACGCCCGAGCGTTCGTTCCACGAACCCACCCGCGAGGACGCCGCGCGCGTAGGCCGCAAAGCGGTTGAAGTTCTCGTCCACGGCAACGGGGGGACCATCGGCGGCGGCACGCAGCAGGATCTCCCGGCTGGCGGCCACCGCGTGCGCAAGTTCGTCCTCGAGCAAGTCGCGAAGGAAATCTCGGTCGCGCGAAGCGACGCGTCGCTCACCCAGCCAGCCGGGCGGATGCAGGAACTCGATCGATTCGCGGGCGGCCCGCGCAAATCCGTTCTGCAACCGCGCGGGAAGGGCCAAACGCTCGGCAGCGACAGCGCCCAGAAGGGCGGCCTCTTGGCCGTCGAGAATGCGAGCAGGTTGTGGGCCACCCGGCTGCGCCCCGGGCGACGACTCGGCGAGGGTGCCGGCTTCAGCCGCGAAGCGACGCAAGCAGGCGAGGGCGGAGCTGCGCTTGAGCGCGCGTGCCTGGGCGAAGAAGTGCTGGTCCAGATAAGTGACCACCGCCGGCAGTCCGCTGGCCGCCAGTGCCACGGGATCTCCGCGTGTGGTCGCCGCAAGAGCGTCCCGCGCAGACAACGGCAACAACGCCTCGATGACGCCGCCAAGGGCAGTCTCGATGTGGCGGCGCAACTGTTGAATTTCGTCAGCGCCCAGCTGATCGACCTTGTTCAACACGCCGAGGATGCGTTTGCCCGATTGGCGCGCCTGGCCCAGCGCCTCGCGCTCGCTGGCCTTGGCGGCCTGGCCGGCAGCGAACAGCCACACGATGGCATCCGCCTCAATCAAGAACGCCCGCGCGATGGGTGCGTGTTCGGCGCGCAGGGAATTCAAACCGGGGGTATCGATCACCTCCATGCGGCGAAGAAGCTCAAGCGGCGCAAATATTTCAACCGCACGCACCGCCGCCGCGTCCGTATCGACGAGGCCGCCCAGAAAGGCGCCCACTTCCGCCGCGACCAGATCCCGAACACGCCCGTCGTGGTACAGCACGCGCCCAGCTGGGGCACCCAGGCGCAGGACGTTTATCGTTGCTGTGGTCGGCGTGACGCCGACGGGCGCCACCACCTGGCCACACAGGGCGTTGATGAAGGACGACTTGCCCGCGTTGAACTCGCCCATTACGGCAATCGAAAGCGGCCGATCGAAAGCCTGGACCGCGCGCGTGGCAGATGCCCGCAGGGGCGCAAGCTCGGGCGTGCGTTCGGCCAGATCCCGGGCGAAACCCAAAAGAGCGAGCAGATTGTCCTCAGGCGGCGCCCCGGGCGACAGCGCGCGGGCCAAAAAACGCCTTGCCCCGTCGGTCGGTGCCAACTGCCCCAGCGTCAACAGTTGCTCGATGCTGATGCGCCCCTCGACAAAGGCGCGCGCGCACAGAACGTTGTCGTCCCCGGCGGCTGCGTCCGCGACAACCCGCGCGAGGGCGGCCTGATCCTCGGCGCCGAGACACAGGCGGATAAGCGCTACCCCCGATAGCCGCCTCGACCGCAAGGCGGCCTGCAGCGCCTCGTCGTAGCGGCCGGCACGTTCCGAGACGACGCACCAGGCGGCAAGGACAGCCGGCGCATCGGCATCGAGGCGCAGGGCCTCGCCACCGACGACCGTTGCCTCGTCGATGCGTCCAGTTTCAGCGAGGTGGCGGGCCAGGGCCGCACCGAGAATTGCGCGCGCACGAACACCGTTGGCACCGCCCTTGACCCCGGCGCGCGCCAGCGACTCGCGCAACAAGCGTTCGATGGCGGGGCTGGCGCGGGCCGCAGCAGCCGCCTCGACAATCAGGTCCACGGACGCGCCTGGCGCCTGCGCCGCACGCAACAACCACTGCCACGCCTCGGGATCGCCCGCAGCCGACATCGCGCGCCCGAGGTCGGCCGCAAGTCCCAGATCATTTGGGGCAAGCTCTGCGGCCTTGGTCAGCTCTTGCACCGCCTGGGCGGAAGCCCCGGCCTGCAGGGCCAACCGACCCCGCCCCGCGTGCGCGCGCGCCCGACGGGGATTGTCGGTGGCCGATGACAAGACCCGCCGCAAGGCATCGCGGGCCGGTGCCGCACGACCGAGGCGGGCCAGAACTTCGCCCAGGCCCAACCACGCATCAATGGCGCCCGACGAGCGATCGACGGCGCGCCCGAAGGCCACCACGGCGCCGTCATCGTCGCCGCGCCGGACGCGCACTTCGCCCAGGGCCACGAAAACCTGCGCAACGTCGGGCCAGCGAATGCCCAACGCCACCAGACGCGCCTCCGCTTGCGCCAGTTCGCCCCGGTCAGCCTGGGCAAGGGCAACCGTTATTTCCTCGCGTACACCGTCGGGCGCGGCATCGGCCCCGCTTAGCGTCGCAGTCAGCCGATCAAGCAAACCCATGCCTTACCTGTGTGGCTCCCAGATGCCACGCAGGAACGCGAACGTCCGCTCTTCTTCGGTATCGAAGCGGCGACCCGGAAGACTGAGCACGAAAATCACCAGCGCCGCCACGCCAAGCGCGATGAGCGCCGTCCGCAGGCGATGCCGGGGCGCGCGCAGGGCGAACACGCCGGCGGCGGCGAACACGATGCCGGCGGGCAAGAGCGACGGCAATCCGCGCAGGCCCAGCGCCGTGCCAAGTCCGTGGGGCGCGAAGCCTTCTTTCAACAGCCGCCAGGCCACATCGAACAGGGGGTTGTTGAACTGCACCGGGTAATGGGGGAACAGCACGCCCGAGACGCCGCACGTGACGACCGAGGCGACGACCAGGCCTGCCAGCCCCGCCGACAGTACCGGCCGTGGCCCCCACCAGTCTTTCCAGGTCAGCGCGATGGCCCACGCCAAGAAGGGCACCACCGCTGCGATGTAGCGCGGCCCGCCGGCGCACCAGCCACCGCGCCAGTTGGTCATGCCACACAGAAAGACGGCCATGGCGCACGTGACGGCCAGGACCGTGGCGTGGGCCCTGTCGCCCGTACGAACGGTCTTCACGACGGCGGCGACAAGTCCCGGCGCCAAAAACGGCGAAAAGATGAACAGGCCATAGTCCACATCGAAGAACGCCGCCTTCAGCACCTTGGCGCGCGGGCGGCCGAGGCCGAAGAAACCCTGTGTATGGGAAAGGCGAAAATTGTCATCGTCGATGTGGCCATAGGGAAATTCCCAGGGCTTGCCGAACAAGGCCGTGTGGTACAGGCCCAGTAGCACCGCCGGACCCAGCGCGCCCAGCAAGAAGAATCCTGCGCGCCGCTTGTGACGAACGGCCGCGAAGACTGTCAGGATCGCGGCCGCAAACAGCGTCTGATATTCGAACACCACGGCGAGGCCGGCCAAGAGACCTGCGACGATCAATCGACGATTCGACTGCTCGCCGCTGCGGGCGTCGGCGATGAACAAGAAGCTGCTGAAGATTGCGGCCGCGCTCGGGGCGTGGCCGACGAAGCCGACGCCGTAGGTGTACATCATCGTGCCAAGGCCGAGCCCGACCACCAGCAGATCGCGCGCCCACGGTGAGCCTGTTTCGCGTTCGACTTGTCGGGCGAAAAACAACAAGAAAAGACACAGCGGCAGCGCCACTGCGAACACGCGCAGTGTCCAGGTCACCTCGCGCACCGAAGGCGATTGTCCTGTCAGAAGCCGCGACAGCCGATCGTGAACAAACATCACCGGCACGCCGAGCAGTGACGTCCCCGGTGCCTTGCTGGAATAAAGCCGCGTGCCGAAGGACGCGCGGTCCGCGACCTCGCCCCATTCGGCCTGCACGTCATTGATGGCGAACGTGCCGTGCGCGACGATCGCGCGCGTCATCCAGATGCGCACGTTCTCGTTGGGATTGTTCAGCTTGGGAAAATACGGAAAGACGATCAGATACGCGACAGCCACGCACAGCCAGGCGGCGTGGCGGCGCAGGACGGTTTCGTTCCCCGTCACGCGCTAGCCCTCGGCCCCGACGTCGGGGGCCAGCTCGGTCTGCTGCCACAGGGCTTGCCGGATGTCTGCGATTTGCTCGTCGACGGCCTTGAGTCCGCGTTCCGATTCGTCGATCGAGGCGGCGACTGGCGTGCCAGCGACAGTGGCGTCGTGTTTGAGGCGCTCGTCAAGCGCACGCGCCAACACCTCGGCAATTCCGCGCGCCAGCGCAGAGCCCGCTTCGGCAACGAAGTCGTTCAGGCGCGCCGCGAAGCCATCGATGATCTCGTCGAGCTTGGGCGCCAGCAGGGCGGCCACGCGGCGAACGGACGCGGGCGCCTGCCGTTTCGCCTCGGCCTTGATTTCCTGCGCCACCCGCGCGCGCAAGATGACGGCCAGGATGGGCACCGCCAGGGTCAGCAAACCGCCGACCAGCGTGTTCACGAATAGAAAGACCGTCGTGCCCAGCGCGCCGAGGGCAAAGATCGAGGCATCGTAACGGAAGCCATCAACGCCGATCGCGACGCGCGATTCCCCCACGGCCAACTCGGCGGCAACATCGTTCGTCAGCCGCGCGGCGCTCTCATTGGCGACCTCGATGACCGTCTGGGCCAGGCGCTCAAGCTCGGCCGCCACCACCGCGCCTTCCGCTTCAAGCCAGCTTTTCCAGGTGTCCTGGACAAACGCGCCCAGGTAACGCTGGATGTCCGGCGCCGTCGCTGCGTCGATCTGCGCCGGCAACACCTGGACAAACTCGTCAGTGAACGCCACCAAATCCTGGCGGACCCGCGCTTTTAGCCCGGTGGTTTCCGCCCGGATGGTGGCCGCCGCCCGGTCGAACGCGTGCCGCCCGGCCTTGAAGCGATCTTCGGCCCGCGCCACCCGCTCGGCCAGTTCGGGCAGCGGCAAGTCCAGTGTCCGCCGGCGCATGGCCAGACTTTGGCGCACAAAACCTGACAGCCGCCCGGCATCGGCAAGCGCGTGATCGAAGACCAGCCGGCGCCGATCGCGACCCACGATCGCCTTCAGATGGGCGAAAAGCGGGATCATTCCCGAGCCCTCGACATCACCGGCCAGCGCCCGCCTGGCCGCGATGGGAAACAGCGGCGGCTCGGGCACGATTTCGCCCAGGTGGCGGCGGGCAAATGCCAGCGCCTCGGCAAGCTCGGCGGGCTCCAGCAGGTCGGCCTTGGTGATCACGAAGACCAGCCGGTCACGGGCCGAACGCAGGATTCGTTCTTCCAGGAACTGGCGTTCCGAGGCCGTCAGGATTTGTGTCGCGTCCAGCAGGAAGACTGCGGCGTCGGCGCGCGGCACGTAGCCATACGTGATGTCGGCGCGTTGGTCGTTGATGTCGTTGACCCCGGGCGTGTCGACCAGCGTGAGGTGGTCGCGCAAAAAAGCGGCAGGATGCCGGATGTCGAGATGGTCCAGTTCGGCGCCGTCACTGCGTCCGGCAGCCGCTTGCCCGTCGACGGTCAGCCAGTCGACCAGCTGCCGCGGCTCCAGCGCGCGCCGCTCGCCGCCGGCGAATACCGCCTCCACGCTGAACGATGCCCCATACTGAATGTGGGCGATGGCGGCCGTCGTCGGCGTGATGCCGACCGGCAGGACAGGCGCCCCCAGCAACGCATTGATGAAGGTGGATTTGCCGTGGTTGAACTCGCCCAGGACCACCAGCGAAAAACGTTCGTCTTCAAGCTTGGGCAGACGGGTCGTCCGGATATCGCGCGCCACGGAATAAAGGCCGGCGGCATGGGCCACGTCCGCCAGGTCTTCGAGTACCCCACGGATGGCGATTTTTTGTGCCTCCAGCGTTCCTGCGCGGGCGCTCATGTGACAGCCGCCAGCAACCGGGCGACCTGGGCGTCGCAGTCGTCCATCGACAAGGCCGGCGGGCCCGCAGCGTCTTCTTGTCCGAGTCCGCTGCGATAGAAGGTCGTCGCCGCAAACAGCTTCAGCGCCGCGACCCGCGGCCCCGGGGCGGCCGTCAGCTTGACCAGAGCAGCCGTCGTCGCCTCGAGATCCCTGGTGCACAGCAGGCTGGCGCGGTCGCAGGTGATCACGGCCCGCCGCGCCCAGCCGAGCAACGCCAGCACCGCCGGACGGGCCGCCCAGCGCACGACAAGGCCGCCCGTCGTTTGCAGGAAGTGCAGGGCCGAGAGGTACACCGCGTGGCCGTTGTGGATGTGCCCGCACTGCTGGCCGATGACCGACAGCAGTTCGGTATCGGACAGGCGATCGATGAGCGAACCGTCGACAACGACGACCGCATCGTCGGCCGCCCCCAGCGTGCGCGCGGTCAAACTGCCAAGGCCGGGGGCCACATAGACGCCGGGCACGGGGATTTGAAGAACGTCCGCGCAGTGTTCGACCAGGCGCTGGATTTGCGGGAACTGCCGGTCGCTGACGCGCACCGCGCTGGCCAGCAATTGAGTGCGGCCCGCGGTCTGCCAAAAGCGGGCACCGGCCTGCACCGCCAGCATCACCGGCGGCACCTTTTCGATCGTGGCGCGTACGCCCCGATCGCCGGCGTAGGCGTAGACCGCCCCCTGACGCGCGCGCGCCGACGCCTCACCCTTGCGGGCGGCGACGTAACGGCCAAACGAGATATCGGGCTTGGTCATTTCGGCCTGAGCCAGCCGCGTCAGCGGTGGGCGACCATGATAGCGCACGGCCGGGGTGCTTCTGGCTGTACAATGGCGGATCTCATGTCGCCGCTGTCCCCTGCGCCCCTTGCCGTCGCTGCCCCGCCCGAAGTGTCTCCCAACGCGGAGGCTTTCATGCGCCGGGCGCTCGAGATAGCGGGCGAGGCCGCGCTGCGCGGGGAAGTGCCGGTCGGTGCCCTGGTCGTCGTGCGCGGCGAAGTCGTCGCGGTCGCCCACAACGAGCGCGAAACCCTGAACGATCCCACCGCGCATGCTGAGATCGTGGCTCTGCGGCGGGCGGCGGCGGCGCTGGGAAGCTGGCGCCTGGTCGACGCCGAGCTGTTCGTCACCATGGAACCGTGCCCGATGTGCGCGGGGGCCCTGGTCAACGCACGTCTGCGCCGCGTGGTGTATGGCTGCGACGATCCCAAGGCCGGCGCCGTGCGCACGCTGTACCGGCTGCTCGATGATCCGCGACTGAACCACCGGGTCGAGGTCGTTCCGGGCGTCCTCGCCGCCGAAAGCGCCGCCTTGCTGCGTTCGTTCTTCTCCCGCCTGCGCCGCTGACGTTCAGCGCGCCGGCGCGGTACGGGCCGTGATGGTCGGGTCGGTGCGGCCGCGCAGCTCGCGCGCGCGCAAATCCGATATCGCCCGCGACAACGCCCCGGCGATCTTGTCCCAGCCCGCTTCAGTGGCCAGGAAATTGCCGTCCTGCGGGTGATCGAGAAAGCCGACCTCGACCAGCACCGCCGGCATCTTGAGACCTTGCAAAACGTCCAGCTTCGCACCCGCCTGCTTGATGCCACGGTCGCGATCCGATCCCAGGGCATCGGCCATTTGCCATTCGATTCGCTGGGCCGCAGCCAGACTCTCGACGGCGGTCGCGCGCACCTGATGGGCCGCCCAGGCCCCGTCGACCGGCGATGCAGGCGCGATGGCCGCCAGGCCCGCGTCGTGATCCACGCCCTGCACCGGCAGGACATAGATCTCGAAGCCCCGCTGCATCCCACGCGAGGGCCCAAACGGCGACGCGTTCGTGTGGATGCTGACGAACAGCCGCGCGCCGGCCTCGTTGCCACAGCGAACCCGCGCGTTGATGGGGACCAGAACGTCGGCCTCGCGGCACAGGACCACACGCAGGCCGCGCTCGGCCAGCAGATTCCTGCGAACGCGCCGGGCGATTTCTAGCGTCACGTGCTTTTCGTACAGCCCCTTGCGCAGGCCCTCGCCGCCGCAGTTCTTTCCGCCGTGTCCCGGGTCGACGGCCACAGTGAACCCCGCACCAGCCGGGGCCAACGCCAGCCAGCCAAGGACAAGCGCGGCGATCACCGACCCAAGATATCACGCACGCTACGACGCCGGCTGCTGGAACAAAGGGGCGGCCCGCGTCCACGCGGCCTATACTGGCGGCGATGAACGGGCGGCGCCTCAACCTCACGGCCGTCCTGGCCCTGCTGGCCGTGCTTGAGCTCGTCATCAACCGCATCGTGGGACACCTCTTCGTCCCGATGTCCCGCGCGAACACGCTGCCGGGTTCGGTGCTCGGCGAGACAGGGACCTTCTTGTTCTACCTGGTCGGCGTCCTGGGCCTATGGCTCTTCGCCGCGGGCCTCACCGGACTTTTGCTCAGACGGGAATTTTTCCCGCAGACCGTGCGTCTGACCGCCGCTCTGTTTGGCCTTTTCTTTGTGTTCTTCGCCGGCCCCGGCACCGTCTTTGGCCAGCTGCCACCGAGATTGTTCGTCCACCTGCAGACCAGCCAGGGATTTGTCGCGTGGACGCTGGCGCTCGCATGCTGGCGAAACGTCGCCCCTTTGCGCGCCAAGGTGGGCGTGACGCTATTTGCCCTGCCCAGCATCCTGCACGCAGCCGGTTTATTTGGCGCCCAGATGGGCTGGGGCCGGGGCGAACAACTGGCTGCGGATCTGTTTTCCGCAAGCGAGCTGGTCGGGCTGTTCGCGGGCGCGGCCTCGCCGGTATTGCTGTCACCGCGGCCCTTCGCAGGGTCAGCGCGGGCGCTTGCGCTGACCTGGTGTGCGGGCGCCGCCGTGCTGGGGCTGCTGGTGGCGGGCCTGGTCGCCAACTTCGAACTGATCCAAATGATGGCGCTTTACGGCTTGCGACTGGACATTCCGCCGTTGCGATCGGCCCAGGCGATCCTTTACCTGGCATTGCTGGCCGTGTCTGCCTGGGGCCTCACCACCTGCATCTTGCAATGCCTTGTCACCCCGGGTGGCACGCGCCTGGCCGGCTACGGGCTGATTCTGGTGGCCAGCGCCGGCCACCAGGTATCCACCGTCAGCCAGCTGGTTTTGGCCGCAGCGGGGCTGGTTGCGTTGGCGGTCGGGACGGCGCGCGCCGCACACCCAGCGGCCGCCCGATTCGCAACCTGATTACAACCTGATTACTTGGGTGCGGTGCCCCGCGGCGGTTCCAGCGCGCCAGGCGACACAGGCGCGGCGCCCGGCGTGACAGCGGACGGTTCCGACCCCTTGCCCGCCGCCTCTTGCGATTCGAGCTGCGCAATCTGGCGACGGGCCGCCGACACGTCCGCACCGGCGGGATTGCTTACCAGGTAGCGACGAAAGGCTTCGAGGGCACCCGCCTGATCCCCCAGCGCCCGGTAGGCCTCGGCCAGTCCAAACATCGCGGGACCGTACGCGCTGATGACGAGCGCTCGTTTGAAGTGCGCCGTGGCCAGCGGCACCCGCCCGCGATCCAGCATGACGTAACCCAACCCCGATATGGCCTCGACCCCCGCCGGACGCGCGCGCAAGGCACGTTCGTACAGTTTCTGCGCCTTTTCGTTGCCGCCGTTTTCAAGCAAGCGGTCCGCCGCCTGCACCAGCTTCTCGTAGGAATCCTCATAGCCGCCCGCCTTGACGGCCGCGGTTCGAGCCACGGGAGCTGTCGGGGCCACCTCTTCGGCCGCCACAGCGGGGACAACAGCGGCAGGCGGCGGGGCGGCCGCGACCTTCGGGGCGGCCGCGGGGATCGCAGCGGGCACCGCCGGGGGCAGCGCAGAAGGTGCCGGCGATACACTGACCACACCTGTCGGAATCCAGTGCCGGGCTACCGCGAGGTACAGAACGCCAGCGACGACGACCAGACCCAGGGCGACATTCCGCCCGGTGTGACCGTCCGACAACCGCACGACCGAGGTGTCAATCTCGGCCACGCGGTCCGAAAAATCGAGACCATCGTCGCTGAGCGAACGCGCGTACAGCGACGGGTTGGACTGCGACGGCCGCAGCGAGGCGCCCAGCGAGCCCGCCTCGGGGCGCGCAATGGGGCGGGGCATCGAGGGACTTGGACGGGGACCGGCACTGCGGGCCCGCTCGGCCTCGAGTTTGAGCTGGGCGGACACCGACCGAGCACCCGGAGGCGGACTGGCCTGGGCGGTCGGCGGACGCGGGGCCGAGACCGCGCGGGCGCGATCAGCGTCATCGACCACATCGAAGAACGGGGCCAGCTCGACGATTTCGCCCAGCCGCCTCCAGGCCTGCCCGGTGCGCGAGATCTTGTCGTCGCGGGTGATCTTGCGTTCGATGATCCACTTTTGCAGCGACGTCAGATTGCGAAATCGATGCGACTGGCCGTCAGCCGTCTCCAGCAACCAATCCGCGGGCGCCGGCGCACTTTCGGCTTCGGGAATGGGCGGCGGTGCGGTCGTCGCGGGCGCGCGCTTGACCAAGAAGGTATGGCCGCATGCCGTGCACTGCACCGATGTGCCGGCCTCGCTGACGCTGTTGTTTTCGAGTTCATACTCGGTCCGACAGCGCTCGCAGCGAACGTCCATGGCTAGCCAACCGCCTTTTTAACACACAGGCGCAATGCCCGGATCACAGGGCAACGACGCGAGCGCCGCAATGCGCCTTGGCCGCATCGCCAACGGCGAGGGCACCGGCGACTAACCCGCCCGGCGCCAAGGTCACATTGACTGCTGGGCCCGTGACTCTACGCAAGCCAGGCCCGTCCCGATGGTCGCTTGTGCTTCACGGCGGCAGGCAGCCGACGCGCTTGTCGGCGATCACCAGATCGTCGAACCAAACCTCGATGCCGTTCGGGCCTTCGTCGTGATCATGGTGAAGGCCAAGCGTGAACGCCGAAGCACTGGGGACGACCCACGCGGTGCCGGCCACCCCGTCCCAGGTACGGGTGAAATGCTCGACCCCGTCAACCCATGTGCGCCACAGGTTCTTCACACCATCCACCTCCCATTCCCAGCAGGCCCAGCGGCCGAAGGTGACCTCGGGTGCGGCCGCCGTCCGGTAGGACACGTGATCAGCCGACTTGATGTCCGAATGGTAGATGGTCGTGGACAGTTGCTTGAAATTCGGCGCGCTTGGTTGTCCGTAGGGGAATCCTTCGTTTCCAATCTGAATGTTGACCCGGGTGGTGGTGTTGGGCAATACGCCGTCCACTCGAAACAGGTAGACGTTGTCGGACGCGGCCGGTGGTGCGTAATAGACGTACGCGCGCATGAAGAAACTGTTGTTCGCGGTCGGGAAGACCGGCTTGCCCAGGTTCATTTCACCGTCTGAATAGGCCTTCACCAGGCTTTTGACGTGAACAGAACTCTTACCGCCGCGGGGGCGCGTCTGGTCAACCGTTATCGTCCCACCGGCCAAATTGCGCACCCTGTACACCGGATTGAGCCCCGATTCGAAATCATCGCAAAACAGAACACCGGTTGCCGCGCCACAGGCCGTGGGGTTGAACAAGGCCGAGGGCGCGCCATCGCGTGCGGCGGCGGCATCGGCCGGCGGTGGTCCAGGGGGAGTCGGCGTGGCGGCGTCGGCCGCCGGCGGATCCACCGGCCGCTGGGTTGCACCACCGGCTGCATCCATGGACACCGGTGTCTGCCCGCCCAGTGTGGCCGCGTCGACTTCAATGTCAGTCTTCGGGCCCGCGCCGGCGGTCGTGTCACTGCCAGACGGCATCTTTGACGCACACCCGGCCATGGCCAACACAACAGCCGCAGTTGCCAACATCGCGCGACAGGCCATACGTCGACTATGCCACAGGGGCAAGAACGTCACAGCCGGACCGGGAATGGCCAGTGGGCCGACGTCGCTGTGTTCGACGCCGACAAGATCATCGACCACGCCACCTTCGACAAGCCGCACCAGTACGCCAGCGGCGTCGAGTACGTGATCGTGAACGGGGCGGTGGTATTGGACAGGGGCCGTCACACCGGGGCCCGCCCGGGGGCGATCCTGTACGGGCCGGGCAAGCGCTGAGATTGGTTCCACGCCGGGGTGGGGTATCGCGGCGCCTGCCTTGCTCAGGCAAGTCGGAGTGCGGCGACGAACAGTGTGAACCCCAGGAGAAAAACCACGCCCGATGCGATGGCCGGCCCCGTTCGCAGGCGCAAGCCGGCATCCAGGCCCTTGGCCACGAACGCCACCGCGGCCCCCAGCCACAAAGCAAGTCCCACAAAGACCAGCAGCACCGGCACCGCGGCGGGCCCCGGACGCCGGGACAACCGCTCGGCGTGCCACGCCTGCCGCGCCGCAGGCGATCCGCCCGGGCTGCCTTGCGCATCTTCGAGCAAGGCGTAAAGACGCGCCAGGCGCCCGTCGATGCGGGGCAACCGCTCGGCGTGGGGCGTGTAGAAAGACCGCGTTCCCAACAGTGCCGCGCGCATGGCCTCAAGGGCCTGTCGCGCACTGGCCAGGTCGCCCGCCTTCTGCGCGGTCTCGGCCATGTCTTCCAGGGCATCAAGCGCGCGGCGAACAAAGGGACTTCCCGGCACGTACAGCCGGGCGGCATCGAGGTAACGGCGGCAGGCCTCGCGGTGATCGCCGCGTCGTTCGGCATCGTCCCCGGCGCGCACCGCCGCCCGCGAATCCCACAGCAGGCGCCCGACCAGTACCGCCAGCGCCGCGCACACCAGCAACAGTGGCAGCACCAGGCGCGCGCGGCGGCCAGGCCCCTCAGACAAAGTCGCGCTTCCGAAAGATCAGCATGGCGAGGATCAAGACCACCAGCGAATAGCCAAGACCATACAGCGTCGTCCAGATCATGTAGTCGGCGCCGACAAAGTCACGGTGGATGCTGGCCACCTGCGCACCCACGATCGCGCCCGACGGATAGAACAGGTGCAGATTCGGCACGACCGTGCAGCCTGCTTCGAAAAGAATCCTGGCCACGCCCCCCGAAGCTTTACCCAGCGCGCGCAAGTCGGGCACGGCGCGGCCGACGATGAAGCAGCCGAGGGCGAAAAACCCCGACAGAAAAGGGCTGGAAAACGCCGAGAAAAATACCGCAATCGACGTCACGACGATGACGTTCAGGTACAGCAACCACAGCGCCTTGGCCATGGCCAGATCGAAGGACGCGTCCTGCGCCACCAGCGTCAGGCCAAGAACCAGACCCATCACCGCCAGTTGCACCGCCAGCGTCATCAGCATGCCCAGCCACTTGCCCAGGACGAACTCCCAGCGGTGCAGGGGCTTGGGCAAGATCGTGTAGACGGTCTTCAGATCCAGTTCCTTGTACAAGAGGTTCACGCCGACGAAGATCGCAATCAGAACGCCGAAGGCGTCAATCCCGAACAGCCCGACGTCGCGGGTCATGCGCACGTCTTCGTGCAGGGACAGGCTGCCGAGTGCAAGGGCCGAAAGAATCAGCAAGACGGCAAAGAACAGCAGGCTGTAGAGAATCTTGTTCCGCACGGCCTCGCGGAAGGTGTTGCGAGCGATGGCAAGAACGCGCCTCATGCTTGTGCCGCCTCGCGAATGAAAAGATCTTCGAGGGATTCCTTGTGCGAGCTGACCGACAGCACATGCGCGCCGACCGCCAGAGCCGCCGACAAGAAGGCATCGACGTCGGTGCCTTCAGGCAGATTGACGGCCACCCCTTCGACGGCGCGGTGCTGACTGGCGCCAGCGGGCAGCGGCGGCAGTCCCTGTGCGCCCGGACGCAAGCACACCTCGGTCGACAGCAAACGCGCGGACAGAAGTTCGCCCAGCGGTCCGACGCTGCGAATCGTTCCCGCGAACACCATCGCCACGCGATCGCAGGTCAGCTCGACGTCGGTCAGGATGTGCGTGGAATAGAACACCGTGCGTCCCTCGGCGCGCAGTTCCAGGATCAGATCACGAATCTCCTTACGCCCTACGGGGTCGAGGCCGGTCATCGGCTCGTCGAAAACCACCAGCTCGGGCTCGCCCATCAGCGCCTGCGCGATACCCACCCTTTGCAGCATGCCCTTGGAGAATTTTCGCAGCGGCCTGCCGCGGGCGTGATCCAGGCCGACCCTGGATATCAACCGATCGCGCCGCTTGCGCCGTTCCACCGGCGGGACGTCCGACAGCGCCCCGACCAGATCCAGAAATTCCTCGGGCGAAAGGTAGTCATAAAAGTACGGCGTCTCGGGCAAGTACCCCAGCCGGCGCTTGGCCGCCAGGCTGGGCACCGGCAATCCGAAAACCTCGGCGCGCCCGCGCGTCGGGAACACCAGCCCCATCAACATCTTCAGGGTGGTCGTCTTTCCGGCGCCGTTCGGGCCCAGAAATCCGAAGACCTCACCCCGATTCACATCGAAGCCGACATCCCGAACCGCCTCCACACGCTTGCGAAAGAAACCCAGGCGAAAGGTCTTCGCCAGGGCGTCCGCGCGCATGACGACCTCGCTCATGGGGCGGCGGGGGCCATATGCCGCCGGTACCAGTAGACCGTGCGCAGCAGGCCTTCCTCCAGATCGACCTTCGGCTTGAACGACAGCAACTCCTTGGCCTTGTCGATGTTCGGAATGCGCAGCTCGACGTCGGCGTGGTTCCACGGCACGTGCTCGATGCGGGACGAACTCGACGTCAGGCGCAGGATTTCCTTGGCCAGCGTGTGGATGGTCAGCGTCGAGCGGGGATTGCCGATGTTGAACGCGTGGCCGACCGCCGCGTCCTTGGTCAGCGCCAGCAAGATTCCGTCGACGATGTCGTCCACGTAGCACCAGGCGCGAATTTGCGCGCCGTCGTTATGGACCTCGATGGGCTCGCCGCGCAGGGCACGAACAATGAAATGGTGAACGGCGCCTTCACCCACCTGGCGCGGACCATAGATGTTGAAGGGGCGAATCGAACAGGTCGGCAGCCCGTACTGCTTCTGGTAATTCATGGCCAGATGTTCGGTGGCCAGTTTCGCGACGGCGTAGGTCCAGCGCGCCTCGCCGACTGCGCCCAGCGTCGTCGCATCCCATTCGGTGACGTTGTAGGCGTAGCGACCGAAGACCTCGCTGGTCGAAAAATCGATTACCCGCTTCATCCCGCCGGCGGCCAGCGCCGCTTCAAGCACGTTCAGCGTCCCCAGCAGCGACACCTTCATGGTGGTTACGGGATTCTTCAGCACCGTGTCGACGCCAGCTATGGAGGCCATATGCACGACGGCGTCGCAGCCGTCCATCGCCCGCCGCACCGCCTCGGCGTCCAGTACGTCGCCGACGATAAGCTTGACGTTCGGATGGCGATCGAGACCGGCGGGGCCCAGCGCGTTTCGCCGAAGCGTATCGAGGACGACGATCTCGTTGGTCGGCGCCAGCCGCTCGGCCAGGTGCGAGCCGATGAAACCGGCGCCCCCTGTCAGCAGAAGCCGGCGGCCCGAAAAAGGTGGAGGTCCGGCATCGTCCTGAGAACTCACGGTGCGCATCATATCAAACGTGGCGGTCCGGGGTGGCCTGCCGTCATGACTGTCGGTGATCGGCGCCAAGTCGGCGCCAAGATGGTACTGTCGTCGGGCTCATGGATGGACGACAGCGGCCCCGACGTGCGGGGGTCCTCATGCCGCTGTTTACGATTCGCACCCCGTCGGGCTGGGGCCTGGGCGAGATCCCGGACCTCATTCCGTTTTGCCGGTGGGCGGCAAGGGCGGGATTCGCCGTCGTCAATCTGCTGCCCGTCAACGAAGTGACCGGCGGCGAGACCAGCCCGTACTCGGCGGCCACGGCGTTCGCCCTCGATCCCGCGTACCTGGGTCTGGATGCCTGTGAGGACTTTGCGGCGGTGGGGGGACAGGCGGCCCTTGCCGCCAGCGAGCGAGCGCAGCTCGACCACCTGGCGCAGTCACCGAACGTCGACTGGGAGGGCGTGCGCGGGCTCAAACAGCGGTCACTGGCGCTGGCGTTTGCGCATTTTCGACAGCACGAATGGGGCACTGGCAGCACGCGCGCGGCCGAACTGGCCCAGTTCGCCGCACAGCAGTCGGGCTGGCTGGATGACTACGTGCTGTTCCGGGCGCTGCACGACCGGCAGCCGGCGGGCTGGCAGCAGTGGCCCGAACCTTTGCGACGACGAGACAAGGTCGCCCTCGAACACGCTGGCCACATGCTGGGCGACACGCTGCTGTACCTGCGCTGGTGCCAGTGGTTGCTCGACGGACAATGGCGGCAGGCCCGGGCGGCCGCCCGTTCTTGCGGCGTCGCCCTGATGGGCGATTTACCATTCGTGGTGTCGGGCGACTCGGCGGACGTGTGGTCCCACCAGGGCGATTTCCATCTGGACCGGCGTGTGGGCACCCCCCCCGACGCCTTCAGCCAGGACGGCCAGGATTGGGGGCTGCCGGTGTTCAACTGGCAGGCCATGGGCGAAGGACAGTTCGCCTGGATGCGCGCCCGGGCCGCCCGCGCGGCGTCGCTGTACTCGCTGTACCGCGTGGACCACGTGATTGGCCTGTACCGCACGTACTACCGAACGGCCAGCAACGACGCAGGCTTCACCCCGGCAACGGAAACAGAGCAACTGCGTCTGGGCGAAACGGTCCTGGGCCTTTTCCATGACTCGGGCGAGGTGGTCGCCGAGGATCTGGGTTTGGTGCCAGACTTTCTTCGCCACTCGTTGAGCGCGCTCGGCATCCCGGGCTACCGCGTGCTGCGCTGGGAACGCGACGGGGAGGTGTACCGAGATCCCGCCACGTGGCCCGAGCTTTCCGTTGCCACGACCGGCACCCACGACATCGAGACCAATGCTGAATGGTGGGACGCGCTGACCGTGCAGGGGCGCACGGCTGCGGGCCTTGTCCCGGGCCTGGGTGGGGTGGATGCGCAGGCGCCGTTTAGCCCCCGGGTTCGCGATGCCCTGCTCGCCGTCGTCTACAATGCCCCGTCCGATCTGGCGATCATCCCGATTCAGGACGCCCTTGGTAGCCGCGCGCGCATCAACGTGCCGGGGACCGTTGGACCTGGCAACTGGACTTACCGCCTGCCGGACAACGTCGGGGATCTGGAAAGCGACCACGCCACGACCGGCCGTCTGGCGGCGCTGGCCCGCAACAGTGGACGTGAAACTGTCGGTCGTGAAACTGGCGCTTCGCCCGGACGGCTGTAAAGATGGCACCCATGCCAGAGGGATCTCCTCGTTTCCGACGCGACTTGACGGCCAATGGCATCCAGGCCGATGGGGTTGCCTACGTTGAAGTCACTGACAGGCGATCGGCGACCAGCTTTCGTCTGTACGATTTTGAACACACGGTTGCGCTGGCGCTTGATGGGCGCCCCCTGTCTGAGGTGGCTGCCGGCCTGCAACAGTCGTCGGGCCTGGATTTCACAGTCGAACAACTGGAAGGCTTTGTCGCTCACCTGGCCGAGCTGGGGTTCCTGGAAAGTGCGCCCGTGTCGGATCCCGACGAGATGGTGACACCCGTCCACGTGCTTGCCGACGAGCCGATGCCGCCACGCAATCCGGCGGCGGGATTCGAGCCCCGTGCGGACCGGGCACAAGGGATCGCCACTTCCGTCCCTGCGCCCCGCGCCGCTGCGTCCCCGCCCCACCCCGGCTTCAACGCCGAGGCCACCCAGGTCGCTGAGCCGTCGACGTCGTTCGCTTATCAAGATCTGGCCGCCGTCCCCCCGAAGAAGCCGGTTTTCGCGGCGCCGTCCACGCCACTGAGCATCGAGATCCCGCCACCCGAGGCCGAGACGGCCGACAACTCGTGGATGTCCGAGGTCTCGTCGTTGAGCACGGGCGACTCGGGTGTTACGGCGATGCCCGTCGCGGCGGCGGCCACCGCCAAACCCGCGGCCGCCAAGATCGCAACCGCGGCCCCCAGCGCCCCCGTCAAGGTGCCAGCTGCGCTGCCGGCCGGCGTGGCCGCACCACCGGGTAAGAAGTCGTCTTCAGCCGCTATCTACATCGTCGTCGCCCTGGTGGTGGCGGCTGTCGTCGCCTTCGTGCTGTTGCGGGGAAACTGGGCCCCCGAGGCGCCCGGCTTGCCGGTTCGCACCGTGATTCCCAGCCCAGGATCCGTTTACCGATGGTTCGATTCGCCCGGCCATGTGGCCCGGATCAGCGACCGGGCACCGACCTGGCCCCGGGCGGGGCGCGTCCTGATGGTCGCGGCTGCCGGAACTTCTTTTGGGGCGGGCGACGTACTGGGCCTGCTCGACAGCGGACGGCGCGCGCGCACCAACCTGAATCGCCAGCTCGAACGGCTTGCCTTTTACACCCAACTGCGCGCCACCATGCTGGCCGAGGGCAACCGCGCGGAGGCCCGCCAGGCGGAGCTGAAGATCGCGCTCAAGCGCAGGGCTGTCGACGAGGCCCGGTCCGATCTGGCGGCCTTTGGCATTGTCGCGACTTCATCCGGTGTGGTGGTCGAGCCGCTGGCGACGGTTGCCTTCGGCGTGCGCGCGGGACAGCCGGTGTTGCGCCTGAAGACCGGCATTCACCTCCAGGGCGAATTCGAACTGTCCGCCGACGAAGCGGCCAGCGCCCGTCAGCTCGGCTTCTGTCGCGTCGAGATCGAAGGCCGACCGCTCGACTGTGCCCTGGCCGACAACGAGGGCGACGCCACCCATGTCAGCGTCGACTTGCCCGCCGACGCGACGATCGCCACCAACGCCGTCGTGCGGCTTGCCAAGGCCCGATTCGATGCGGTTTATGCGATTCCGGCCGCCGCCGTCGTGCGCGTCGGGCGAACCGAGCGGGTCTTCGTCGCCGGGGCCACGGGCCGCGCCGAGATTCGTGCCATCGCCCTTGGCGACCGGATGCCCGGCGACGCCATCGTGACCCAGGGCCTGGATCTAGGCGATGCGGTCATCGTGGACGTGCCGCCACAGCTGCGCCCGAACGCCCGCGTGCGCATCGCGGAGACGCGGCGCCAGTAACACCCGTCGGGACGGCCGAAATTACCGGTCTGCCGTCGGCAACCATTCGATGCGCCAGTCGGCGTAGCCCCGAATGGTCTTGCCAGGCGCAGCCACCAGGAGATGGGCTTCCTTCTTCAACCCCCGGGCGTGCAGGTTGTGCGCGTCGGTCGAGCAGGTCTGGTTCTCCATGCAAAAGAAGGGCTTGGTGGGCGGCGTGTAGACGACCAGATGGGTGAACTCCGGCGAGCCCCCGAGGGTCACCCGCAGTCCCATGTCGCGCAGCTCGAAGGCCGGAATCGTCTTCGGCGTCAGTCCCAGATACACATCATCGAGGTCCAGGGCGGGTAACGGCGTCGGCTTGCGCATGTCGAAACGCGTCCCGGCCACCTGGTCCACCTTGCCGGTGGGCATGACCTCGACCGATTCCATGTGCTCGGGCACCGGCACCTGCAAAAGAACGTCCTCGCGCTTGCCGGGGACTCGGAAGAAGGGATGCAACGCAAAACCAAAGGGCAGGGTGGTGCTGTCCTTGTTCTGCACCGCGAAGGCGATGTGCAGCCCCTGCTTGCCGAGCACGAAAGTGACGGTCAGCCGGCTCTTGATGGGAAAGTTTGGAAACTCGGGCTGTGCCGGATCCCAGTCGATAAACAGCTCGGCCGACGCGCCGGCACCCGTGGCACCCGTCGCGCCCATCTGCCAAGGGCGGCGCCTGACCAGGCCGTGGATGAAGTTCTTCCCACCGTTGGTCGGCAGCGCAAATGATCGGCCCTCGAAGCCAAAGACCGAGCCCCGAACGCGGTTCGGCGTCGGAAACAAGATCATTGTGCCGGCCTGGCCTTGCGCCAGCTTGGCCAGGTTGTCGGGTTGAACCAGCAATTCCTGCCCGCCGACCTTGAACGAAAACAGATTGGCCCCAGCCGCGGCCGAAACGCGCGCTTCGAGCTGGCGTCGGGGATGGGCCGCGTCCTGCGCGCGCAGCACGACGATGTCCGAGGCCGCAGCGGCGTCCTTCACGACGTCGACCGAAAATGGCCCGGCGGCGGCGGTGCCATCTGCCCCTGCACCGGCCCTGAGCGAAATGGCCATCAACGCCCCAAGAACCAGGTTGGTCATGCGCGGAACTGTATCGCAGCCCCCGCGGTCGACCAATCGCCCGAATCGCGGCTGGCGCGATTGCGTATATAGTTCCACCCCAGTTCATGAAGTACAGCGAGCCCCTGTCATTCTCGGTGGTCCGGATCTTTCCTCGGCCTGGCGTCCTCGCCGCGTTGGCCCTGCTGGCCGCGTGCTCCCGCAACAAGGCCACAGACGTTGCGACCTGCGTCGGCACAGCGGATCTGCCGGGGGTATGCCCTGGCCGCGGCGTTTACGACCAGCCCGTCACGGTGGAACTCGGCGCGCTGAAGCCCGGGGTCACGCTGAAATACACGCTGGACGGTACGGATCCATCGGCCAAAACAGGAACCAGCTACACCGTCCCGTTTGCTGTGAAGGGCGCACCCGGACGCGGCGTCGTCGTGTTGAAGGCCATCCTTATCAGCGGCGGCAAAGTGACAGGGCAACAGGCCGTTCACAGCTACGTTTTTCCCGAGTTCGTCATCCAACAACCCGCGCAACCCGCGGGCCTGCCCGCGATGTGGGGCAACCCGGCCAGCACGCTGGGTCGCGTCCCGGTCACCACTGCCGACTACGAGATGGATCCCAAAGTCGTCACCCCCGACAACAAGAAGAAGGTCATCGCCGCACTCAAGGCCCTGCCGACCGTTTCATTGACGACCACGCCCGACAATCTGTGGAGTCCCGAAACCGGCATCTACATGAACGAACAGGAATCCGGCCCAACCTGGGAGCGCCCCGCCTCGATGGAATTCTTTCTTCCGTCGGGAAAGAAGGGCGTCCAGGGCAACTGCGGCATCAAGATTCAGGGCGGCAGCAGCGTCACGGAATGGAAATCACCCAAGCTGTCCATCGAGGCCAAATTCAAGAGCGCCTACGGACTGCCCAGGCTGACCTACCCACTATTCGATGATCGCGGCGCGGTTTCGACCTTCAATACGTTGATCTTCGATGCGCACCTGAATCTGACCTGGATTCATCCGACCAGCGAAGATCAGCGATCGCGCGCCGTCTACATCCGCGACGCATACGTGGCGGACCTTCAGCGCGCCACAGATCCCCGGGGCCTCGGCGTCCACTACCGTTTCGTTCACCTGTTTCTCAACGGCCTTTACTGGGGTGTTTACGACCTGCACGAACGCCCCGACCAGCATTTCGCCGCTGACTACCTGGGTGGCGCCAGCACGGACTACGATGTCCTCAAACACGACGCCACCGTGCCGACCAACATCGTCAACGGCAACACCGACAATTTTCTCGCCATGTTCGAGCTGGCTTGCCCGGGGGCTGCACAGTGCCAGCCTGCCTGCCCGAACAGCCCCGTCTGTTCACCGGTCTGCCGCGGCGGCGCACCCTGCACAATTTCGGGCTGCCCCGCCTTCAACGAATGCCTGGGCCTGCGCGACGATCAGAAATACCAGCGGATCCAGAAGTACCTCGATATCGACGCCTTCATCAATTACATGATCGTTAACCTTTACGCCGACAATCAGGACTGGGACTACAGCAACTGGTACCTGGCAGGCAACATGAAGGTGCCGAGCCCGTTGTTTCGTTACTTCAGCTGGGACGCCGAGTGGACGCTGGCCGGGACGGGCTCGATCTTCGATTCCAGCATCGTCACCAACAACGGCAACGTGGCCAGCCCCGATTCCAGCTTTCACCGGTTGGTCAACAGCCTGCCGGGACCAAAGCCTCGGGAATTGTTTTATGCGCTGCTAGAAAATCCGGACTTCAAAACGCGCGTCAGCAAACGGGCCGACGAATTGCTGGTCAACCAGGGCGGGGCGTTGACCCCGGACAAGGCGAAGGCGCTTTTCGATGCCCGTCTGGCCGAATTCCGCCCGGCGGTGCTGGCCGAATCGGCCCGCTGGGGCGACCGGGTGCCGCGAACTTTCCCGCCGGGCTCTACGGATCCCTACGGTCCGACCGACTTCGAGGCCGAGGTCGACCGCCTTGAAACGACGTTCTTTCCCGAACGCTCGCGCATCGTGCGTGCCCAGATCGCGGCCGGCAAGCCACTGCCGCCCCAGCCCCCGGACGCTGGGGTCAACGATGACGCGGCCGCGCCGGATGCCGCCAGCGACACCGCCGCGCCGGACAGCGGCGCAGCTGACGCGGGCGTGGACGGCGGCAAGTTGGACGCTGCCACGGACCTGCACGTTGACGCCGCTGCGGGCGATCGCCCACAAGGCTGAGTCTCGCCGCGCCTACAGCGCTTTGACGGCGCGAACCTTCAAAGTGGGCCCGGTCATGGCAAAAGACAGTGCCGCGCGGTCCACCGCTCCGTCGATCTCGACCCGGGCGCCGTTCCGGGTCAGCAATGGATCACCGCCGTCCAGCTCGTAGGTCGCGCCGTCGTCGGCCAGCAATTGAAAATGGCCGCCTTCCAGATCGCTGTGCCGGATCGTGCCGCGAAATTTCGCCATGGTCCGCGAATGATACGCCGGCCAACGGCGCGCGTCAGTTCTCTTGCCGCAGGTACCGCGGATCGACAACCAGTGGCAGCTCGTAGGGGATGGCCGTGTACAGGTAACGATAGTGCGCGTAGATGCCGACCACGCGCTTGACGTATTCGCGGGTCTGCTCGAACGCAATCAATTCGACGAATTCGTCCATCGGGTGCTGCCCGTGCCGGTCACACCAGCGCATCATCGCGCCTGCGCCCGCATTGTAGGAACCCGCCGCCAGGGGCACTTGCTCGCGGAACTTCTTGTACAAGGATCCAATGTACGTGGCGCCCAGCCGCACGTTCACCTCGGGTTCATACAACTGGTCCCCGAAGAATTCCTGTCCCGAGTCCGCCGCAATCTGCCGGGCGGTCGTCGGAATCATCTGCAACAGGCCGCGCGCATCCGCGTATGAAACCTCGCCGGGGGAATAGCCAGATTCCTTGCGCATGATCGCGTACAGGAACAGATCGGGGTTGCCGGCTGGCGGCCCGTACGCGTCGACCAGCTCGTGGTAGGCGCGCGGATACGCCGCTTCCCAGACAATCCGGGCGGCACCCTGGGGCGCGGCAGCCAGTGCCGGGGCCCCGCGCACCTCGGCCAGCTGATAGGCGCGATGAAAGCCGTTCATGCGCGGGTAGCGATCGAAAAGCAGGGCCAACGTCTGGTCGGCGCCATGGCGCTTGAACAGTCCCGACTCTTGGCGGCCAAGCTCTGCCCCCGCCTCGTCGGTCAGACCGGCCGCGGCCAGTTCGTCGGCGCGCGCCACCGCCGGATCCCGCACAAGGGCCGCCTTGATGAAGTCAGGCGCCCCGTCGCGCGCGACCAGTGAAATGCCTGGATCCGCTCCGGCCGCCTGCAGACGCGCACGGGCCAGCAACCCATAGTGGGAAAGCGGCCAGCGCTGGGCACAGGCCCGCAACAAGGTCAGCGCCTCGTCCGTCCGTCCGGCCTTGGCGGCGATGCGCGCCCGCCAGTACAAGACGCGTTTTGCAGCGTCGCTGTCACCTGAACCGCCGCCGACCAGCCGCGCGTACCGCGCCAGCGCCTCGGCCGCGTCCGTGGTTTCGTTTAGAAGAAAGTGGGCAAAGGCCAGATACCAGGCGGCATCGTCCACGAACGGGCTACGGGGAAAGCGCGCCAGGGTCGCGCGCAAACCTGGCAGTGATTCCCGGTAGCGACCCCGATTGAAGTCCAGCCACCCCGACAGAAACTGCGCCTCGGCGGCCCATTTCGAGCGCGGGAACTGTTCGACCACCTGGTGGTAGCCGGCGATGGCGGCGTCATCCTGGTCAGCGCGCGACAGCGCCCGGGCGCCGTGAAAGGCCGCCCACGCCGCGGATTCGCCTTTGAGGCGCGACACCGCCCCCAGCAGCAGCCGGGCAGCGAGGGGATAGTCCCGCCGCATGCGGTACTTCACCCGGCCCAGCTCAAAGTCGCGCTCCGCAGCGAG
Source organism: Myxococcales bacterium (assembly GCA_025350815.1). Lineage (GTDB taxonomy): Bacteria > Myxococcota_A > Polyangia > Fen-1088 > Fen-1088 > JANXXE01. Next base: position 74,368 of record JANXXE010000006.1, read on the forward strand.
ATCCGCGGGCAAATCGGCGGCGGCCAACTTGTCGAGCTCGTCGTGGGCTTCTTGATACTGCCGGCCTTCGGCCAAAATCGCCGCGCGCTTCAAACGGTCCTTGGGTGAGTCCGCCGTGGCTGCATCAGTCGGACCGGAAACCGACGCCTGGCCAAGTGCCCGGGCACGGCGGGCGGCTTCATCCGCCAATGGGTGCGCCGGCAATTCCATGTGGATGGCCCAGAACAGCCGATGGGCTTCGGCGCCGTCCGCCAGCTCAGCCAGATGAAATCGGGCCACGCCGACGTCCACATCATCGGGCACGGCCTTCTTCTTCAGCAACGCGCGATAGGCCGCACCGGCCGCGCGCCTATCCCCGGCCGCCCACTGACAGTCCGCCGCCCGCCACCCGGCCACGGACGCAAACCGCGAGCCCTTGAGCTGCGCCAGCGCCGCAAAAGCCGCGCGCGCCTGGGCCAAAGCGCCCGTATAGAAGAAACTTTCGCCCGAAAAATACAGCACGATGTCGCGGTTCAGGGGCAGGCGCGCGCCCAGGCCATCGAGGACGCGGGCCGCCTGGGCATAGTCACCGGCCCGGAAGGCACGCTGGCCGGCGGCCAGTTGCGCCACCGCGAAGGAGGGCGTGGACGCCACCGCGGCGACCAGGAAAAGGGCGGCCAACATCGAGGGCGGATCTTACGCCCGAAACCTTCGCCGGGCGGCGCCGATGTCTTTGCCGCCGCGATTGACCGCGATTGCCTTTCGATGCGATACGCATGCGAGGGCGACACGCGGTACAGGCCAAGGAGGACATCGTCATGGGCAGCGTCAACAAAGTCATCTTGATTGGGAACCTGGGGGCCGATCCCGAGTTGAAGTACACGCCAAGCAACCGACCGGTGTGCAACCTCAGCATTGCCACCAACGAAGTTTTCAAGGACAAGAGCGGCGCACGGCAAGAGCGCACCGAATGGCACCGCGTGACGGTGTGGAGCGAGCAGGCCGAGAACTGCGCGAAGTACCTGGCCAAGGGCCGCATGGCTTATATCGAGGGCCGGTTGCAGACGCGGTCGTGGGACGACAAGGAAGGCAAGAAACGCTACAGCACAGAGATTGTCGCTGACCGCGTGGTCTTCCTGGGCGGTGGCGGCCCGGGCGAAGGCGGGGCCCGACGCCCCGGCGGCGCCGGCGGCAAGACCTGGGGCGAGGAATCCGGCCCAGCACCCACCGAGCCCACCGAAGCGGGCGGCCCGCCCCCCGGCGACGACGATATTCCGTTCTAGCCGGCGGGCCGCTGGCGTTCTGGCCGCTTCGGAACCACCAAAATCACGCGCTTTACCTGCGACGCGGCGTTTGCCCTTGCCGAAACCGGGGCCAGTGGGGTCCAATCCCCTACCACTGGGAGGATCCATGTTCTCAAGACCCTGGTTTTGCTCGTTCGGGATCGCGCTGTGTTCGGTCTCGCTTGGCTTCGGCTGCAATGGATCCTCGCAGCCAGGGGTGGCCGGCGGCACTGACGGGGGCACTGATCGACCGTCGGGCGTGGGCGCCTTTGACGCAACCCAAGGCGTCAAGCCTGACACCAGCAGCGTGCTGGGGACGATGGACGCCAAGCCTCCCGTTGAAGCCGGCCCCGACCGTCCCCCACCCGAGATCAGCGCCCAGGCCAAGCGCATCGTTCCGGGGCGCGCGCGCCTGCTGGGCGGTGGCCTTTCGAGCTGCAGCAACCAGGTTCCCGCGTCGGGCAACGGCGATCGCTGGTGCGTCTACAGCCAACCCGGCGATTCACTGGGCGCAACCGAGTTGTGGGTCATCAACCTGACCAAGGCCGTCGCGGGAACGGTCAAATGCGACAACACGGATCCCAACTGCCGGAGGCTCAGCACGACCTTGTGGACGGGTCAGCCCGGCGGCGGGCCCGCCTATCCGCTGTCCGATCGCTTCGACGGTGACACCCTGATCTTTCACGCGGACGCCCTGTCCGCACAGACCGACCTGTACCGGGGTCCCGTCTACGCGTGGCGCCCCGGGTGGCAGAAGCCGCGCAAGATCACAGGCCAGAACGGAATCTTGTGCACGGGCCATGGCCGGGCCGAGGTGGCCTGGTGCATCGACAACATCAGCCCCGACACCGTGATGCCGACGCAGTTCGATATCACGGCGGGGCCGCTCTCCGATTCGGACATGACCGTGTTACCGAAGATTGCGCGGATCACGCCCACTCGCAGCAACGACGCCAGGCAGTGGCGGGCGACCTTCAACCGCAGTGGCGACTACTTCGCCTACTCGACCGGCGGCGCGGTTATCGCCGAAAAGGAAGCTCTTTACGTTCTCAAGACGGCCGACGCAGGCAAGCCCGATATGTATACCAAGATTGGCGACGACATTTCGCGCTGGCTCATATCGAACAACTCGCAGCGCATCTATTACTACAAGAAGTACAACTACGACGTCGACGGCAGCCCCGCCGGAAATTTGACGGTCGCGGACTTGCCGCTGGGCAACAACGAGCGGACCCTTGTGGGCAAGGTGGGCGCGTTCTTGCTTCTGAACGACGGGACGGACGCCGACCTCGGGCTCGGCATATTCCAGAATGTCGTGGTCGGGAAGGGCGATTTGAAGTTCATGAAGGACATAACCAAGCCCGACCAGTTGGTCACGGTTGCTACCAACATCGCCGGTGCGACCCTGTCGCGGGACCTGCGCTTCACCATGTTCGCCAAGGACTTCGACGACACCACGGGAACGTCGGACGCGTTCATCGCGAAGAATGACGGCTCGGGACAGTGCACGCTGACGACCGCGTTGACCACGGATTCCAGCTTCGGGGCGCCCTTCAACCCGGGCTCGGGCCTCGCGTTCTGGGCCGACAAGGTCGACTCCGATCTGGGTCTGGGCGAAGGGTGGCTGGCCAGCCCGGACAACTGCGGCGGCAAGAAGAAGTTCGCGACCAATGTGGATTTCTGGTTCACGGTCGGCGATCAGGGCCTCATCTACACGGACGAGGGAGACGGCGACGTCGCCAACCTCAAGTACGCGACCACGCCCGGCGGCAAGGAATGGGTCACCAGCAACATCGTCCGGGTTCAGGATCAGATTGGCCGCATATTCGCCCTGACCCTGCCCAACTACGACACGGCCGTGTTCACCATCGGAAACGGTGGGTCTGATCGAGTCGGAATCTACGCGTACAGTGCATTCGCCCTGGGCACGCCTGCGGACGCTGGGGCTCGCGATACGGCCGGCACCGATCGTTAAGTCAGGGCGACAACGCTCGGTCGCGTTCTTTGCCTGATACCGGGCGCTTGGGTATGATCGGGCAACTCCGTGTTGCGCGCGTCTGTATCCTTCGTGGTGGCGGTTGTTCCGCTGTGTCTGCCGGTGGCAAGCGGCGGCAGCGATGACGCCAGCTTTCGATGGCGTTTGCCACGACCAGACGACGATGCGCCGCTGACGGCCACCGCACCGCATATCCCGCCTGCGGCGCGACCCTTCCACACCCCGGTCGAGCCGGGCCCCCCGCTGCGCGAGATCGTGTTTTCCTTCGACGATGGACCAGACCTGCAGGGGACGCCGGCCGTGATGGCGGAACTGGACCGCCGGGGCCTCAAGGGGATCTTCTTCGTCAACGGACGGCACATGGTGGGCAACCGCCCCGATGACCTGGCCCGCCGCGAACTGGTTCGCACCCTGGCCAGCCACGGCCACCTTGTCGCCAACCATGGCTTTTCACACAAGAACCTGTGCCGCATGCCCGAGGCCCTGATTCCCGAGGTCGACGGCAATGCCGAAATTATCGCGCATGCGACAGGCATAAGGCCCGAGCTGTTCCGGTCACCCTACGGCGCCCGCTGCCCCGGCCTTAGCCGCGCCCTGGCCGAACGCGAGCTGATTTCCGTCGGCTGGGATCTGGACCCGCAGGACTGGCGCAACGGACGGCGGGACAACATCGTTGACTACGTGGCGACCCACCTGCGCCGCCTGAACAAGCGCGCCATCTTGCTGTTGCACGACACTCATCCCGCGGCGGTTCGCGCCCTGCCGCGCATACTGGACTGGATCGACGCCGAAAATCAGCGCGTCGCGGGCGTGGGCGGCATCCCCATCCGCGTGCGTGACTATGGCTTTTTCTTTCCCGGCCGCGAACTGCCGCCCACGGGCCTGGGGCCGATCGTGTCTGACCTGACCGCGTCGCTGACGATGCTGCCCGGGATTGCCCTGGCGCAGGATCGCCTGGGTCTGCGCTAGCGACAAAACCCCGTCATGTTTCTGATTCGCGGCGCCGTCGAGGGGGATCTGGATGCGCTGGAACGCATCGCGCGGCACCTGGATTCGGTGAACCTGCCGAACGATCGGGCGCGCCTGGCCCAGACGGTGGAACGGTCCGGCAAGTCACTCGCGGGCAAGATTGAACACCCCCGGCGCGAGCTGCTGTTCGTCCTGGTCGAATACGACCCCGCGCGCCTCGGCGGCGAGCAGGTGATCGGGACGTCCATGATCTTCGCCCAACACGGTAGCCGCCGCGCGCCCCACACATTTTTCGATGTGATTGAAGAGGAACGCTACAGCGAGACGCTGGACCGGCATTTTCACCACCAAGTCCTGCGAATTGGCTACAACTACCAGGGCCTGACCGAGCTCGGCGGCCTGGTCCTGCTGCCGGAATACCGGGGCCATGCCGAACAACTGGGCAAGTCCCTGTCGTTCGTGCGTTTCCTGTACGTGGCCCAGCACCGCGAGATCTTTTGCGATCAGATGCTGTCCGAACTGATGCCGCCCCTGCAAGCCGACGGAACCAGCCTGCTGTGGGAGGCGCTGGGCCGCAATTTCACCGGCCTGTCGTACCAGGAGGCCGACAGGCTGTCGCGAGAGAACAAGGAATTCATCCGCGCGCTGTTTCCTCAGGATCCCATCTATGCGTCGGTGTTGCCGCCGGCCGCGCGGGCATTGATTGGCCAGGTCGGCCCCCACACCAAGGGCGTCGAGACCATGCTGCGACGAATCGGTTTTTCGTACGCGCACCGCATTGACCCCTTTGATGGCGGGCCGCACTTTCAGGCGAACACCGACGAGGTCACGTTGGTCAAGAACTCGCGCCGGGTGTCGGTCGCGGGCGTCACTGACGACGACACCGGCGAGATGGCGTTGGTTTCGCTGGATCTGACGACCGAGCCTTACTTCCGCGCGGTCCGCACCGCGGTCAGCGTCGGGTCCGGTGGTGTCGTGCTGGGAAAGGCCGCCGCCGCCGCGCTGGGCGTGGCAGTGGGCGACGTCGTGGGACTGTTGCCGCTATAGTGGGACGGAACCCATGTCCGCGACCGTGCTGATCGTCGATGACGAAAAGAACATCCGTCGAACCGTGTGTATGGTTCTGGAAGGCGAGGGCTTTACTGTCGAGGAAGCGGCCAGTGGCGAAGAGGCGTTGGCCCGCCTGCCCGACATTGGCGCTGACGTTGTCATCCTGGACGTGCAGTTGTCCGGGATTTCGGGTCTTGAGGTTCTGGACACCCTGAAGCGACCCGGCGCCGTGGATCCGACACCGACGGTGATCATGATGTCAGGGCATGCGACCCTGGCGGACGCGGTGCGGGCGGTCAAGGCGGGCGCGTACGACTTCATCGAGAAGCCGCTTGACCGTGAACGTCTGATCGTCACGCTTCGCAACGCCCTGGAACGCCACGCCATGGCGCGCGAGGTCGAGGGGCTGCGCGCCCTGACCGAGGGACGCTGGGAGATGGTCGGGAAAAGCGCCGCGATGGCCGCCCTGTTCGCCCAAATCGCCAAGGTCGCGCCCACGCGAACGCGGGTGCTGATCACCGGGGAATCGGGCACTGGCAAGGAACTGATCGCGCGCGCCCTGCACCGGGAAAGTGCCCTGCGGCACCGGCCGTTTATCAAGGTGAACTGCGCGGCGATCCCACCCGAACTGATCGAATCCGAGCTATTCGGCCACGAGCGCGGTGCCTTCACGGGCGCGACCGCACGCAAAAAAGGCCTGTTCGAGCTGGCCGACGGCGGCACCATCTTCCTGGACGAGGTGGGCGACATGATCGTCTCGGCCCAGGCAAAAGTCTTGCGCGTGCTGCAATCGGGCGAGTTCACGCGGGTCGGCGGCGAGCAGACCTTGAAGGTCGATGTGCGGGTGCTGGCCGCCACCAACCGAGAATTGACGGCCGCGGTGGCCGCAGGGCAGTTTCGCGAGGATCTGTATTTTCGGCTGGCCGTGGTCCCGCTGCGGGCGCCGGCCCTGCGCGATCGCGCCGAAGACATTTCCATTTTGTGTGGCGCCTTCGTCGAGGGCACGTGCCGGGAAAACGGCATGAAGCTGAAAACCATTTCCCCGGAGGCGCTGCAGATCCTGGCGGCCTACCAGTGGCCGGGCAATGTGCGCGAGCTTCGCAACGTCATCGAACGCCTGGTGATCCTGTCGGAGGAAAGCATCGGCGTCGGCGATCTGCCAGAGGAGATCGCGGCCGAGGTGGCGCGGCAGGCCCGTCCGCCCACGGTGCTTGACCCGTTCGAGCTGCCGGCCGAGGCCAAGTCGCTGGCGCTGCGGGAGTTTCGCGACTTGCTCGAGCGCCAGTACATCCGCGCCAAGCTGGATGAAAATGGCTGGAATATTTCGCGCACGGCGCTGTTACTTGGCATCGAACGGACGAACCTGCACAAAAAGATGCGCACGCTGGGCCTGAGCCGCGACGGGCGGGACGGCCGCGACGACTGACCGAACGGTAGGCGCCGGTCGCCCTTCCGTGTTACCTATATGAAACCAGGAAGGCGGAGATCTTGATTCACGCTACGAGCCCACTAGCGAAGCCGGTTGTGAACAGCGCTGTAAAGGCGACCAGTGCGCGCCTTGAAAAGATGCTGAGCAGCAGCGCGGCCTATCGCAAGGTGGAAAACGGCCTCTACGTCATCAAGCAGGGCTCGACCATCGTGATGATCAGCGTGCACCCCTGGAAGGCGACGCACGCCATCGTCAGACTGGTCGCCCAGTTGGTGAAGGGCGTCACGATGGAAGTGCCACTGGCGCTTGAGTTGCTGGAATTGAACGCGCTGCTGCGCTTTGGCGCCTTTGCCTTCGTGCCGGCGGGTGACGTGATCGTCTTTTCTCACACGCTTTTGGATCGCGAGCTGTCCGATCAGGAAGAATTCATGGATACCGTTCGCGACTTTGCGATCGTCGCCGACGATTACGACGATCGCATCGCGGCCCGTTACGGCGGGCAGACCATGCAGGAACTTCTCGAAGAAGGCGTGGTCGAGCACCTGCGCACCGGGCACGAGAAGCACCACTTTCTCAAGACATAGCGACAATCCGCGCGACAAGCCGCGCGCAGCCCTCGTCGAAAGTTGCGGGGTCCGTCAGGAGGCTGACGACCAGCGTCGCGCCCAGCGACAGGTCGAAAAAATAGCCGGGCTGTACCAGCACCCCGTCGTCTACAAGCAGCCGGCAGGCCCAGTCCTCGTCGGAAAGGGTTTGCGGGACACGAACGATGGCGGACCAGCCACCTTCGGCGGGCAGCAAAGTGCAAGGTGCCGACGGCAGGATGCGCGTGGCGAGCGCGGCCCGATTGCGGGCAACCCGGGCTGCGATTTGGCTGCGAATGCCGGCGCCCAGTTCCAGGAGGCGCGGCAGGCCAAGCTGCACGGGCGTCGCGGCCGACAGATAGGCGTCGGACACCAGTTCCAGGGCCCCAAGGGCGTGCCGGACGGGCTTGTCGGGGCCAAACGCCGTCAGCCAACCCAGCTTGAGCTGCGGCAGACCGGAACCCTTGGACAGTCCCCCCAGCACAAAAGTCACGACGCCCGGTGGAGGACACGCGGCGACAGTTCGGACCGCATCCAGGCCAACCACGCCCGGGTAGTCCGCGAATACCTCGTCGACGATCAGACTCAGGTCGTGGCGCCGAGCGAGATCGCCGAGTGCCTGGAGATCAGCCGCCGAGATGAACGACCCTGTTGGGTTGTTGGGGTTCACCACCACAAGGACGCGCGCCCCGGCCGGGTCCAGGCTGGAAGAATCAATGTGCCACTGTCCGTCGAAGAACAGCCGGTAAGGTCGCGGCTGCAGGCCGTCCAAAGCCGCGAGGTGGTCGAAGAGCGGGTAGCTTGGCTGGGGAACCAGCACAACGTCACCGGGATCACACAACATCTTGAACAGCAGCGAATACGACTCGCTGGAGCTGGCGGTGATGGCGACACAGTCGGGCGACGCAGACACGCCACGACGGGCGTGGTCCGCCGCCACCGCCGCGCGCGCGACGAATAGGCCCAGGGCCGCAGGGCGGTAGTGGGTCAGGCCCGCGGGGGCCAGGGCGGCCGCCAGGTCATCGGCCGGGTAGACCAGCCCGACGGTCGTTGGGTTGGCGACAGTTAAATCCAAAAGGGGGACGCCCGTCGCGCGCTGTTGGGTCTGTAGCCGCGCGAGTGGATTTTCTGGACTCGACCAGGGCAGGCGGCGCGACAGACGCACTACAGGCGCCCGATGTCCTGCGCGCGCACCCAACCCTCAAGACCATTGGCGAGTTGAATCCGCACCCAGTCCTGGTCTTCCTCCAGCAAGCGGACGCGCAGGCCGGCGTGCAGCTCGAAGCTGGTCCGGTAGTTGGGATCGGCGCCTTCTTTGACGGCGACGGCATTGGGCAAAACGACGCCAAAGGGAATGCGGTCGAGAACGATTCGACCCAACAGCAACACGCCCGCCAGGGTCGCAGTGACACCGACGAGGGCGGCGCCCGCACTTAAGGCCGGCCTCGTGTCGTCGGCGGCGCGACGGCGCGCGAACAGCAAAGCGAAAAGTGCGAGATACAGGCTCACGAACAGCCAGGTTTGGGCGGACGGGCTGAGGTAGGTGACGATGCGAATCCAGGCCGGCTCACGCTCGGCGCCCTCGACCTTGTCGCGCGTGCCGCGGTCAATCGCCTTGCGCGCCTGCGCCAGATTGAAACGAGCGTCCTCGTCGTCTGGTTCCAGCGTCAGCGCCCGTTCGAAGGCCCAGATGGTGCGACCAAGATTGCCCTGTCGATAGTGCGCGACGCCCAGGTTGTAATAGAGATCGGCCGACACGACACCCTGCCTGTCAAGCTGCTCGTAGGCACCGGATGCCGCCGGATAGTCGCCGCGAAAGTAGGCGTCGTTGCCGCGCTTCCACGCATCATCGATGACGTCCGCCCGGGCGCCGTGCCTGTCTGCCGCCAGAAGCGCCAACGCGACAACCACCAGAACGACAGGGCGCCTCATGCCGCCCCCCCACGCCCGGGCTTGACCTTCTCCATTTGCAAGATGATCTCGCCTGAACGTTCGAGCGCCGAGCGCATGGTCTCCTGGTCGGCGCCGCCGGGGGCAAAGCGGGCGTGGTCGCAGCCGTCGAGTTCGGCCATGATCCGATCCGTCAGATCGACGGGCAGACCACTTGAGCCCAGGCCGTGGCGAACCTCGTCCCGCGACAACCCGGTCACGGTTCTTTCAAGCTGCGCCGCCAGAACCTCGCGCAGAACGCGATCGATCTCGATGAAGAAGGGCGCGGCGCGGCCGGCCTGCATATGTGCCTCGGCCGCACCCAGGCGGCGACGGACCAAACGCCGCAGTTTCCGTCGTCGGCCCCGGTCGGATTCGTGGGACAGGCGCTGCCGCACCCGACCCGTGAGGACGGTGATGAACAGGGCCAGGGGCGGAAAGGCAAGGACGCCGACAAATACCCGCGATCGATAGAACGTGGTGCCCAGATCGCGGCGCAGGGTGGGACGCGCGCGCGGCGGCCGGATCTCGGCCGGCAGAAGATTCTCGACGACGGCGCCGGGCCGCACCGGCGTTCCAGCCTTGCTAGGGACGGTTGCGGCAGCAGTTCCGACCTCGCCGACGACTTCCACCCGCAACGGCGGGCTTTTCTCGACGACGTAGGTCTTGGTCGCCGGGTCGAAGAATGGCAGCTCGAAAGCCGGGATGATCGTCGTGCCACCCCGTTCTGGCAAAAGCAGGTACTCGACGGTCTTGCGCCCGCCGACGACGTCGCCCGGTTCGATCACCAGCGACGTCTTGGGGTCGTAGCCTTTCCAGCCGTCGAGCGGCGGCAACTTCGGCGGTACCAACTTGCGCAGATTTCCCGTACCCGAGACGACGACGGTCACTGTTACCGCCTCGCCCACTGCCACACGTTCACGATCGACGCGCGCGCTGATCCCCAGATGCCCCACGCTGGCGGAATCCAAGCCAGCCGGACGTCCCGCGGCCGGCAGCGGCAGGGCCTCGATAAGCACCGGCTCGGCCTTCAGACGCTCGGTCCGGGCCGTCGAGCCGAAAAAATCCACCTGCGAAATTTCGGATTCCAGCGGACTCACCGTCAGGCGCCCCGGGGCCAGCGGAAACAGCGCCTTCCTCATCAGCGGCGCGACCAGGTAATTGTGCCCCTGATACGCCTCCTGCGTCAGCGACAGGCCGCGCGTGTTGGCGGGCAGGGGAATGTCTTCGGTCCAGAAGCCATCGGTGTGCGGCTCGACGGTGGTCTGATATTTGTCCTGGCGTTCCGTGAGGTACAGGTACCAGACGACCGTCACCTGCTCGCCGACGTAGGCTGTGGTCTTATCGGGACGCGCCAACACGAAACTGCCGCTGGGGGCGGAATCCGCCGGGACGGGATCGGGGTGCCCGAACAGCGACGGGGGCAAGCCCGGAATCCGGCGGCGCGACCGCGCGGGTGGCGCCATTGCCGCGTCGCCGACCGCGATGGTGACAGTGCCGGTTCGCAACTCGCGCCCGCCGGTGCGAATCCGCGCCGGGGCAATCGTCAGCGTGCCCTTCTGCATCGGCTGCAGGTCGTAGCGCCAGCTAAAGACCGTCTGCATGGAGGTGCCGCCGCCACCCAGTTGCAACTGCGTGGACTGACTGGGGCTTTCGCCCAAAAGTCGGAACCCGCGAAAGTCGGGGCGCTGGTAGGCGGGCTCCTCGCCACCGGCCTGAGACAACGTCACCTCGTAGACGAAGGTCTCGTTCAAGCCGACCGTCGTCCGATCGACGCGGGCCTGAAAGGACGGCGCCTGGCCCCAGGCGCGTGGCGCGACCAGGAACGCCAGGCTGAACAACAGCCCCGCGAAACCCCAGCGTTGATCGTGTCTGCGCATCACGGGCGTTTACCAGTCCTTCGCCGGGGGTTGCCTGCGCACGGCGCGCAGCCTCGCACGTTCTTGCTCAAGCGCCTTGGGGCTGCGTTCGAGACTGTCGAGGACGGCGTCGATCTCGCTCGGCTCGGCCGGCTTATCGGGGGGCGGTGGTGCCTGTTTCTGCTCGGGGCTCTGGGCCGGATCCTTCTTGGCAGGGTCGTCTTTGGCGTCTTTTTGCTCCGGCTTCTGCTGGTCTTTTTTGTCTGGGTCCTTTTTGTCTTCCTTTTTGTCTTGGTCTTTCTTTTTGTCTTGGTCCTTTTTGTCGTCCTTTTTGTTTTTGTCGTCTTTCTGCTTGTCCGCGTCCTTCTTCTTCTTGAGGGCCAGCTCCAGGTTCCATTTGGCCCGCACATCGCCGGGATCGAGCGCCAACGACCGCTTGTAGGCCTCGACCGCCTCGCTGAATTTCTCTGCTTTGAAGAAGCTGTTGCCCAGGTTGTAGAAGGCGGTGGCCTTGAGCGGCACGCTTTTGGCCTCGGTTGCGCGCAAGAACTCGCTCGTCGCCTCGTCGTGCCGGGACAGCGCCGACAAGGCGACGCCCCGGTTGAAATGCGCACCCGCCTCGCCCGGCAGCTCTTTGACGGCCTGATCGTAATGCGGCAGCGCCTGCTCGGCCTTGCCCGCCTTCATCTGTGCATTCCCGTCCTGCACGGCGCGGTTGGGGCTGTGTAAAACGTCCACGCCCAGCAGAAGCGGCAGCGCGGCGACAACGCCCAACCAGCGCTGGGTCATCGATTCCCCCGCTTTCGCTCGCTGGCGCAGGCCTCGCCGACCAGCAGCAGGAACGCCGGCAGCAGCAAGATCTCGAACACCTCGTCATACTGCTTGACCAGACGGGCGTCGTTCTCGGTGCGCTTGAGGCCCATCAGGGACGCCTCGACCGCCTCCACGCCGAACCGCTTCGGGTCGGTGCGCAGGTATTCCCCCCCCGTCTTGAGTGCGATTTGCGACAGCGTGTCCTCGGCCAGGCGCGACGTGACGTACTTGCCCTCGCTGTCTTTTATATATCCGACGACCGTGCCGTCTTCGTTGACCTCGGGTATCAGCTCGCCCGACCGTGATCCGATGCCCACGGTGTAGACCTTGATACCCAGGCGCGCGGCTTCATCGGCCACGGCCAAGGGCTCGCTTTCCGTGTCTTCGCCATCGGTCAGCAGCAGGATGACCTGCGCCCGCGTGGCGCCACCCTTTGCCCGCAGACGGACCAATTGGTCGACCGCCACCTTCAACGCGCGGCCAATCGCCGTACCGCCGACGGGCATATCCACCGGGCCCAGATCGCGCCAAAACAACTTCACCGCTGCGTAGTCCGTGGTGGGTGGGTAGGTCAGCGTCTCGCCCGCAAAGGCGACCAGGCCGATTCGATCGCCGGCCAGATGGTCCATCAGCCGTTCCAGTTCTCGCTTGGCGCGTTCGAGCCGGGACGGGTACACGTCACGCGCCAGCATCGACTTCGAGAAGTCGAGCGCAACCACCAGGTCGAGACCGCGCTGTCGTTCCAGTTTCGCGCGCCCGCCCGCCTGCGGACGCGACAACGCCAGGACCATCAGGATGACAGCGGTTACAAGATACGCGGCCCGGAGGGCCTTGCGCGCCACCGACGTCGACGCCGTCATGCGACCAATCAGGGACGCCGTGCCCAGTTGCTGCAGCAGGCGTCTGCGACGTGTGAATGCCAACACATAGGCCAGGACCAGCGCCGGCACGGTCAACAACAACCACAGCAGCTGGGGATGGGCCAGACGCATCAGGGCAGCCTTCGAAAGCGCGTGAGGCGCAGCAGGATCTCGACCAGCAGGATCAAGAACGCGGGAAGGACAAAGCGCGGGTAAAGCTCGGCGTACAGAACGCCGCGATCCTTCAGGCGGGACTTTTCCAGCTCTTCCAGGATGTTCTGAAATCGCTGGGCCAGGGCGCGCGTGTCACTGGCGAGGTAGGGCGTACCGCCGGTCATCGTCGCGATTTGTTCCAGCAGCTTGGGATTCACCGGGTAGCGCTGGCGGGCAGCCCCGGCGCGGGTCGGTTCATCCGAGCTTCCGTTGTCACCGGCCAGAATCGTGTAGACCTTGACGCCCAGCTTTTGCGCGTAGCCTGCCGCCTGCAGCGGCGAAATATTTCCGGCGTTGTTGTCGCCATCGGTAAGAAGAATGATGACCTTCGAACGCGCATCCGACTTGCGCAGCCGCGCCAACGCCACGCCCAGCCCGTTGCCGATCGCAGTGCCCTTGCCGTCGATGATGCCAAGGTGCAACTCGGCCAACATCCGCAGATAGGCGCCGTGGTCCAGCGTCAGGGGAATGTGCGTGTAGGCGTCGTGACCGAAAATGACCAGCCCCAAACGATCAGAGGGGCGCCGGCGCACGAAATCCTGGATGACCGCCTTGGCCGCCTCCAGCCGATTCGGCAGCAGGTCGGACTCCTCCATCGAGCCCGACAGATCCAGCGCCAGCACGATGTCGATGCCTTCTAGTTCGATGTCGCTGTCCACGCGCGAGGTCTGCGGCCGCGCCAGGGCGACGCCGGTCAAGACCACCACCAGCAGGCGCAGAACCAGGGGCAGATGCTGCAGGCGGGCGACCAGACCCCGCTTGCGATGGCCAAGCTCGGTCGCACGCGAATGAACCAGCACCGCGCGCCGGGCGCCCGCCTGAAGGACGCCGGCCCACAGCACCAGCGCCAGGGCCAGGGGCAGCAACGCCAGGGCGTACGGGTGCGCGAAGCGGAAATTCTCGGCATCGCGCAGATACCAAAGGTAGGCCAGCGCGGCCGGCAGGAACGCGACCGCCAGCAGACCGAACGGGATGCGGCCCCGGGGCGACGAAAGCGGTAGCCGCCGTTCGGGCACCTCAGCCACCGGTCGACTCCCTCAAGGCGGTTGCCCCCAGGGCGGCAGGCGGCGCGATCTGGGGGCGCGTGCCCTCGACGATGCGTATCGCGGTCTCGAGGGCACCCCGGGCCTCGGTGATCGTGGGTGACACCTTCGCGAACTTGACCAGATCGCAGGCCCACAGCCACGACGACACCTCGCCCATCACCAGTGACAGGGAGCCGCCGGCCGAGCGGCGCAGCTCGGACACCAGTTCCTCTGTGGTCAGCTCCAGCGAGTCGAAACCAAAGCGCGCGCCCAGATATTCACGAATGATCTCGGACAGCGCGAACGTGAACGGCCGCAGGTCTCCGCCCTCGGGAAACCCGGACGCCCCCAGCCGATCCAGGCGCTCCAGCGCCACCTCGTGCGGCGGGCGGCGTGGCGGCGCCGGACGCTGGCTGGCGCGCGCCTTCCAGCGTTTGCGAATGATGAGCCCGACGATGCCGCCCAGCGCGGCCACCACCAGACCCGCGGCGATGTACACCACCAACAGGTTGCGCTCCAGCACGGGAACCGGTTCGGCGTTGTCTTTCAACGCGGGCTCGGACTCGTTGGCCAGAAGGCTGACGATCTTGATCGGAACGGGCGCCGTGTGGGCCGTCAAGACGTCGCCGCCCTTGCCCAGGTAGGTCACGTCCAGCGGGGGCAGGGTGACATCACCGGGCTCATAGGCCGCCACCGACAACACGAACTCGCGGCGCATCTTGCCGTCGCCGAGATCCTTCTCCTCGTCCTTGCGATCGAGCAGAGAAAACGGCGCCAGGTCCAGTGTGCCGGAGCTTGGCAAATTGATGGGCGTTCCGACTGGCCCGATCGCGCTAACGGTGACAGCAATGGGGTCTCCCACCCGCGCCTCGGACTTGTCCGCCCGCACCGTCACCGTCGGCGCGTCCGCACTTGGTATCGGCTGCCCGGCAGTCGCAGCGTCCAGCCCCACGGCCGACAGCCAGGCTGTCAGCGCCACGCCGAGGTTCAATGCCGCAACCTCCGCGCCCGCGCCTCGAAGAAGCTGGTCAGGGCAGGCAAGTAAGGCCTGTCCGTGCGGACTGAGATCGGATCGAGAGACAACCGCCGGAACAATGACTCGCGCGCCTCGCGTCGACGCTGGACGTCCTGCGCGAAGGCGCGGCCCTCGGGCCCTGACGTATCGAAAACAACGACCTCGCCGGTCTCGGGATCCATGAGATCGACCAGGCCCAGCGATGGCAGAGCCTCTTCCAGCGGATCGGTGACGGTCACCGGGACCAGATCGTGCCGACCGGCGGCAATGCGCAGGGCGCGGTCATACTGCCCGGCCGGTGCCAGGAAATCGGACACCAGGAACGCCACCGCCCGCCGACGGGCGATGCGCCCCAAAAATTCCAGCCCGACGCCAATGTGCGTGCGCGGCGAGCGCGGCTCGAACGACAGGATTTCGCTGATGACGCGCAGGACGTGCTTCTTGCCCTTCTTCGGCGGCACGAAGCGCTCGACCTCGTCCGTGAAGATGATCAGACCCACGCGATCGTTGTTGCGAATCGCCGAGAACGCGAGGATGGCCGCCAGCTCGGCCGCCAGCTCGCGCTTCTCTTGATCCCGCGAGCCGAATCGCCCCGACGCCGACATGTCCACCAGCAGCAGCACGGTCATCTCGCGCTCTTCGGTGAACAGCTTGACGTAGACCTCGTTCATGCGCGCCGACACGTTCCAGTCGATCAGGCGGATGTCGTCGCCCGGCATGTACTCGCGCACCTCGGAAAACGCGATGCCGCTGCCCTTGAAGACAGAATGGTACTGCCCGGCCATGCGATCCCGCACCAGCCGCTCGGTGACGATCTCGATCTTGCGGATCTTCTTGAGCAGCTCCCGCGTCAGCATCGTTCAGGGTACTTCGATGTGCTCGAACAGTTTCCGCACCACCTGCTCGGACGTCATCTCCTCGGCCTCGGCCTCGTAGGTCAGGATCACACGGTGACGAAGGACATCGACACCGATGGCCTTGATGTCCTCAGGGGTGACGTAGCCCCGGTGGCGCAGAAACGCGTGCGCACGCGCCGCCGTGTTCAGATAGATCGACGCGCGGGGACTGGCGCCAAACTGGATGAAGTCGGCCAACTGCCCCAGGCCATACGCCTTCGGATCGCGCGTGGCGTGCACCAGGTTCACGATGTAGTCGCGAATCTTGTCATCGATGTAGACTTGGTTGATGACCGACCGGGCCGCCGCGATGTCTTGCGGGGTCGCAACCGGCTCGGCCCTGACGGTGATCCCGGATGTCATGCGGTCCATGATGGCGCGCTCTTCTTCTTTGGTCGGGTAGCCGACCTTGATCATCAACATGAAACGATCAAGCTGCGCTTCGGGTAGGGCGTAGGTGCCCTCTTGTTCAAGCGGATTCTGTGTCGCCATCACCAAGAAGGGATCAGGCAAGGGGTGGGTGGCATCCCCGATGGTCACCTGCCGCTCTTGCATGGCTTCCAGTAGCGCCGACTGCACCTTGGCGGGCGCGCGGTTGATCTCGTCCGCCAGCACCAGGTTGGCAAAGATGGGCCCCTTCTTGGACACGAACTCGCTGCGGCCCTGGTTGTAGATGACCGTGCCGACGATGTCCGCCGGCAACAGATCCGGGGTGAACTGGATGCGCTGAAACCGCATGGCCAGCGCGTCGGCCAACGTCTTGACCGTCAGGGTCTTGGCCAGACCCGGCACGCCCTCCAGCAGGACGTGACCACCCGTTAGTAGGCCGATGAGGATCCGGTCGACCATCATCTTTTGCCCGACAATGACCTTGCCGACCTCGGCCGAAAGCTTCTCGACGAAAGCCGATTGCTGCTGAACCAGCTCGTTTATGACGCGGACATCCATGGCACCACCTTGTTGGGCATTCGCGCTTTGACCGCGCGACGCGCCCCTAGAACTACCCGGATGCGTGGGTTATTTCCAGTAAGCCGACCGCAGCGCCGCAACGCTGTCGGTTCGCCGCCTTGACAGAGCCCGCCACCGTGCACTAGTCCTGTCAGCATGAGCCGCGACGAGGACGCCAAGAATACCCGCCTTTTCGACCGTCGAACGGTCGAGCGAAACATCAAGAAGGGCCTCATCACCCGCAAGGACTATGACAAGTACTTGAAGGCGCTGGGCGACGCCGCCGAGAAGGCCGCGACGATCGAGGAAGACGATCCCGGCTCGACGCTTGAGATGCCGCAAGCATCTTCCAACTAGCTTCCAACTAGCGCTTCTTGCCAGCCGCCCCTGCGAAGACAACCGGCGATGTCCACATCTTCACGCGATCCGGACGACAAGGGCGGCGGTTTCACGGTCAGCGACCGCCGGGCGTTTACCGAGACCGGCGAGTCGCGCCCCGAATCGTCTGAGACCAAGCCCGCGTCCAAGACGCCCCCGCCACCCGCGTCGCGCGATGGACGGGTCTTGCCACCGGTCGACTTTCACACCTTCATCATTTCACTCGGCTCGTCCGCCCTGTTGCACCTGGGCGAAATCGAACGCCCCGAAGGCGGGGCCACAAAGGATCTGGTCATGGCCAAGCACACCATCGACCTTCTTGAAATGCTTCACGGCAAGACCAAGGGCAACCTGACCTCGAACGAGGAAAAGCTTTTGGAAAGCCTGCTTTACGATCTGCGGCTGCGCTATATCGAGGCTGCCAAAACCTAGATTCGCAGAAGCTGGACACGGATTCCGCCGTTCGACAGGGCGGCACGGTTTTTCACCGGCAATCCCAACGCCTTGTCGGCGGCCCTGTCCGCGACGACGATTCCGGCACCCCAGCCCGCAAAACGCGCCCGCAGAACGCGCCCGATGTCCCGCGCCACCTGTGTACCGGCGTTGCGGCTACCCAGGCGCCGCCCATAAGGGGGATTGAGCAACACCAACCCGGCCGGCCCCGGGGCTGGACGATCGCCAAACGCGGCAGCTTCGAAATGCACGTGCGGCAGCAAGCCCGCGCGCTCGGCGTTGCGCCGGGCGGTTTCGACCAGCCGCGCGTCACGGTCGGAAGCGAAGATCGGCGCGGGCGGCCGGTCCTTGATGGCGGCGCGCGCCTCATCGAGCAGCCTTTGCCACAAGTCAGCGTCGTGGCAGCGCCAGGTCTGAAAGGCGAAGGACCGCCCCAGCCCGGGCGCCCGGCCAAGGGCGATCGTGCACGCCTCCAGCGCGATGGTACCGGCGCCGCACATCGGATCGACAAAGGGCAGCGCCGGATCGTATTCGCACAGCGCCAGCAAGCCCGCCGCCAGTGTTTCGCGCAACGGCGCCTTGCCCGCCTCCAGGCGCCAGCCCCGCCGGTGCAGAAGCTCGCCCGAGGAATCGAGGCTGACCATCCACTGGTCCTGATCACCCCGAATCAGAATGCGGGTCGCGGCTGTATCGGGCTCGTCGCCGTCATCTGGGCCTGCGGTCGCAGCCGAGGGCAGGTCGCCCACACGATCCCCAATTCCCAGTGCCACGGTCTCGCCTATCGCACCTGTGTGGTACAGGCGGCTGCTGCTGGCCGACGCGCTGATCTTGATTGGGCGGTCGGTGGGCAAGAAAGCATCCCAGCGCAGGTCAGCAATCAAGCGGCGCAGCTTGGCGAACTCGCGCGCCTTGCCGCCGCCCAGGCGCAACAGCACGCGGCTTGCCACACGCAAGCCCAGATTCGCGCGCATGCCAACCTCAAGCGGCCCCGAAAACGAGACGCCTCCGGGCACCGTGCGCACCTGGGTCACCCCGGGCAGGCGCGCGACCTCGTCCTTGAGGGGCGCCTCAAGTCCGGGCGCCGCAACCGCGAACCACGCCTGCGCGGTGCCCACGACATCCAGTGACCGCCCCTGACGCTTGCGGCCTGGCCGCGGCTTTTGTCCCCGGCTTTCCCCCGGCGCCGGCAGGCGCGCGCTGCGACCGGCAAAGCGTAGGTGCAGCAGGATTTCGACGGTGCCACTGCCACCCGCGACCGGCGAATCGATGTGTCCGACGATCGCGAAACCCAGCGCCGTCGCCTTCGTCGTGAACTGTTCCAGCGCCCGCGCGCGCAGGGCCGGGTCCGACACGTCGCCACCTTTCACCTCGTGCGGCGGCAGCTCGAACTGCGGCTTCAGCAGCACGATACCCTCGGCGCCGTCGCGCAGCCGGAACGCCAGCCCGCGCAGCATATTGCGCGCAGCCACGAAGCTGACGTCCACCGAGAAGAAATCAAAAGGCCCGGGCGCCACCGACAGCGACAATGTTTTCCAGTCGGTCTTCTCCAGGACCGTGACGCGCGCGTCGCTTCTGAGACTTGTGTGCAACTGCCCGTGACCCACGTCCACCGCCGTGACATTGACGGCCCCGTGGCGTAGCAACGCTGCGGTGAATCCCCCCGTCGAAGCCCCCACGTCCACCGCGCGCGCACCTGTCACCGCCGCGCCGAGGCCAAAGCGCTCGAGCGCCGCTTCGAGTTTCAGTCCACCCCGGCCCGGCATGCGCCGGCACTGTACTATGCCGTCCCCGTTGGCCGCCCCGGTTCGCCCCCGGGTTGGCGCCCTGGCTTTGCGACGGGCCCCCCCGCATGATACGACGCTGGCCCGGGGCGACGGCCGTCCCGCCACAGGAGTCACGAGCCAAAATGCGTAAGTTCGAGCGCGTCCTGGTCGCCAATCGCAGCGAGATCGCCATCCGCGTGTTCCGTGCGTGCACGGAACTGGGCATTCGCACACTCGGGGTCTTCAGCAAGGAAGACCGCAGCGCCCTTCACCGGTACAAGGCGGACGAAACCTACGCGCTGAACGAGGCGCTGGACCCGATCAAGGCCTATCTCGATATCCCCGGCATCGTCGCCATCGCGAAGCGCCACCGCGCCGATGCCATCCATCCCGGTTATGGCTTTCTGTCCGAGAACGCCGACTTCGCCCGCGCCTGCGAGGCCGCAGGAATTACGTTCATAGGCCCGCCTGCGCGCGTTCTTGAATTGATGGGCGACAAGGTCGCCGCACGCCACCAGGCGGAAAAGCTGGGCATTCCGGTCGTTCCAGGGGCCGCAGCGGCGCTACCGAATCCAGACGCCGCCGCCACGTACGCGCGACAAATCGGTTACCCCGTGATCCTGAAAGCCTCGTTTGGCGGGGGTGGCCGGGGCATGCGTGTCTGCCGTGCCGAGCCCGAACTGCGCGAATCTTTCCTGCAGGCCGAACGTGAGGCCACCGCCGCTTTCGGGCGCGGCGAGATCTTCCTGGAGAAGTACATCGAGAGCCCCAAGCACATCGAGGTGCAGGTGCTGGCCGACGCCCACGGGCACACGGTCCATCTGTTCGAGCGCGACTGCTCGGTGCAGCGGCGCCACCAGAAGGTCATCGAGGTAGCGCCCGCGCCGAACCTGGACCCCGCCCTGCGCGCGAAGCTGTGCGAGGAAGCCGTCAGTCTGGCGTCCGCCGTGGGCTACGTGAACGCAGGCACGGTCGAGTTTCTGGTCGACGCCCGTGGCAGCCACTACTTCATCGAGATGAACCCGCGCATCCAGGTCGAGCACACGGTGTCCGAGATGGTCACCGGCATCGATCTGGTCAAATGCCAGTTGCGCGTGGCCGAAGGCCACTCGCTTGAGAGCCCCGAGGTCGGCATCCGCTCGCAAAGCGACGTGTCTTTGCGCGGCTTCGCGCTGCAGTGCCGGATCACGACCGAGGATCCGACCAATGGTTTCATTCCTGACTACGGCCGTATCAGCCACTACCGATCGGCGGCGGGCTTCGGCATTCGGCTCGACGCCGGCACCGCCTTTTCGGGCGCGATCATCACGCCGTTCTACGATTCGATGCTGGTCAAGGTCTGCGCCTCGGGCCTCAACTTCGAGGAGGCCTGTCGCAAGATGGATCGGGCGCTGGCCGAGTGGCGCGTCCGCGGCGTGCGCACGAACCTGCCGTTTTTGCGCAACGTCGTCAACCACCCGCGCTTCCGCGCCGGCGACGCCACCACGACCTTCATCGCCGACACCCCTGAACTGCTAACCTTCAAGGAACGTTTCGACCGCGCCACGAAGATCCTTCAGTTCGTCGGCGACGTCAGCGTCAACGGCAACCCCGAGGTCAAGGGCGCGAAGCCCAAGAACCTGCGCAAAGCGGTGATCCCGCCGCACGACGCCGACGGTCCGCTGCCCCAGGGCTCGCGCGATCTGTGGAAAAAGCTTGGCACCGAAAAATTCTGCGCGTGGATTCGCGATCAGAAGCCGCTGCTGCTCACCGACACCACGCTCAGGGACGCCCACCAGTCTTTGCTGGCCACGCGCCTGCGAACCTACGACATGACCCGCGTGGCGCCCGCGATGGCGCGCAACCTGTCCGGCCTGTTTTCACTCGAGATGTGGGGCGGCGCGACCTTCGACGTGGCGATGCGTTTTCTGCACGAAGATCCGTGGGAGCGCCTGACGCTGCTGCGCCGCCAGATACCGAACATCCTGTTTCAGATGCTGCTCCGGGGCGCCAACGCCGTCGGATACACGAACTATCCGGATACGGTCGTGCGCCGCTTCGTCGAGGAATCCGCGAAGGCCGGGATGGACATCTTTCGCGTGTTCGACTCGCTTAATTGGTTGCCCGGGATCCTGCCGGCGCTGCAAATGGTGCGCGAGGCGGGCGGCATTGCTGAGGCCTCGATTTGCTACACCGGCGACATCGACGATCCGGCCCGCGACCGCTACGACCTTGGCTACTACGTGAAGCTGGCCAAGGAGCTTGAGCGCAACGGCGCGCACATCCTGGGCATCAAGGACATGGCGGGTCTGCTGCGTCCCTTCGCCGCGCGGCGCCTGGTAAAAGCCCTGCGCGACGAGGTCAGCCTGCCCATCCACCTGCACACCCACGACACGGCGGGCGTACAGGCGGCGACCCTGCTGTTTGCGGCCGAGGCGGGTGTCAACATCGCCGACGCCGCCTTTGGTGCGCTGTCGGGCCTGACGTCGCAGCCCAATCTGGAATCGCTGGTCGCGGCATTGCAACGCCAGCCGCGCGACACCGGTCTCGACTTCGACCAGTTGCTGCAGTTCAGTTACTACTGGGAAGAAGTTCGGAACTACTACAGCGCCTTCGAAAGCGGCCTGAAATCCCCCACCGCGGATGTGTACATCCACGAGATCCCGGGCGGCCAGTACAGCAACCTGCGCCCGCAGGCGGAATCCCTCGGCCTCGGTCACCGGATTCCCGAACTCAAGCGCATGTACGCGGTGGCCAACGAGATGCTGGGCGACATCGTCAAGGTCACGCCGTCGTCGAAGATGGTGGGCGACCTGGCGCTGTTCATGCTGACGAATAACCTGACGCCCAAGGAAGTCCTTGAGCGCGGCCGGGAGCTGACCTTCCCCGAATCCGTCATCAGCTACTTCGCCGGGGACATCGGCCAGCCACCCGGTGGCTTTCCGGCGCGTCTGTCGGAAGTCGTCCTCAAAGGCCGCAAGGCTTTGACCGGGCGCCCCGGGGACGCCCTGCCACCGGTGGATTTCGAGGCTGTTCGCCGAACCTTGGAAGCCAAGATTGGCCGGCCGGCAAGCGATCAGGACGTCATGTCCTACTTGATGTATCCGAAGGTCTTCACCGACTTCGCCGGCTACCTGAAGAAGTACAGCGACACCACGATGGTGCCGACCGACGTCAAGTTCTACGGCCTCAAAAAAGGCGAAGAAACCGAGATCGAGATCGAGACCGGCAAGACGCTGTTCATTCGCCTGGTCGCCATCAGCGAGCCCAACGAGCACGGCGTCCGAACCCTGTTTTTCGACCTCAACGGCCACCCGCGCGAGGTCCAGGTGCTGGACAAGGACTTTGGCGTGGAAGTCGCCGCCCGCCCCAAGGCGGATCGCGACAACCTGCACCACCTGGGCGCGCCCATGCCGGGTTTGGTCATCGATGTGAAGGTGAAGCCCGGACAAGAGGTCAAAGAGCAGGACCAGTTGGTCGTTCTCGAAGCCATGAAGATGGAAATGACGCTGGCCAGCCCCCTGGCGGGGGTCATCAAGGAGATCCACGCGAAGCCCAAGGATCGTGTGGAGGCAGGCGATCTGCTGATCGTCTTCCAGTAGAAAGTTCGGTGGCCCGGGCAGGCCAGTCTATGATCCGCGCATGAAAGCTTCGCGCATCGGCCACAGGTGGCGGGCCCACGCCCTCAGCGGGGTCGGACTTCTTGTCGCGTGGCCGGCCCTCGCGCAGACCACCCAGGCACCGCCGCCACCACCACCGATACCTGCCCCTGCGCCGGTTGTCGCGCCCGCTCCCCCGCAGCCCGCACCGGAGGAGCCACCGCCGGCGTTGCCAGCCATCGAAGCGACCCGCGTGGATCATATCGAGACCCGCTTGGTGGCGGTCGAAAAGGAGGAGGCCCGTCTGGGTGCAGCCGCCGAAAAGTTGGATCGCCTCAAGGTCAGCGGCTACGTGCAGGCCCGCTACCAGTGGCACGAGGACGCGACCTTTGGTGTCGACGGCAACAACCAACCCCTTGAAACCTCGCGCTTCTATATCCGGCGGGCCCGCATGAAGACAGTCTACAGCGGGAAGAACGCCGAGTACCTGGTGCAGATAGGCAGTGGCGGTGGTCCGGTGACCCTCAGCGACGCTGAGGCGACCCTGGTGGACACCTGGACACCTGTGGGCCTGCGGCTAACCTTGGGGCAGTTCAAAGTACCCTTCGGTTTCGAAATCGGCCAACCTGCCTCAGAAATCGAGTTGCCCGAGCGCACCTTGCTTGAGCGATCCCTCTTTCCGGGCGAGCGGGATCGGGGCCTTCGCCTGACCGGGCACTACCAGGAGCTGCGTTTTTCGGCCGCGCTCATCAACGGCAACGGTGTGGTCGATCCCATCTACACCACCTACGACCAGACCAGCTTCAAGGATCTGGTGGCGCGCGTCGGCGCCGACTTTCGCATTTTGGTTCTGGGCGTTTCCGGCTACTACGGCCACGCCCTCAAAACAACGCTCGGCAAACCGGGCACCGCCGCAGGACCCGGGACCGCGGCCAGCTACGCTCGCGTCCGACGTGTTCGCCTGGGGGCTGACGCTCAGCTGTACTTCAGAACGCCCCACGTGGGCAGGCTGATCATCCGTGGCGAGCTGGTTTTGGCCCACGACACGTCGCTCGCCTTCTCGGGTACGCCCGCCGACAGTTGCGGAAGCCAGCAGACGCTCGGCTGGTATGCAACGGTGGTCCAAAACGTGGGCGAACGCTTCGGCGTCGCGTTGCGCGTCGACCAGTACGATCCGAACCGCGGGCTCAATGACACCTGTGCGCAGTATGCGGCGTCAGAGCAGGATCGTGTGACCACGCTGGGCGCCTCGTTTTTGTTCTATATCTCGGAAAACCTACGCACGATGCTGGCGTACGAGCACCTCGCCGAACAGGCGCCCACCGTTCCCGGCAACGACATCGTGACGGTGCAGATGCAGGCGAAGTTCTAACCGGGCCCGGCGGCGTCTGGCGAGGTTCCGTCAGAGGCGCTGTCGCCTCCGGCGTCCATGCCGGCGTCCATGCCGCCGTCCCGCCCGGCATCGACGCCTGCGTCCGCTCGCGCGGGCGCGTCGACCGCCGCGGCATCCGGTTCCAACCTATCGCAAGGCGTGGTGTTACCCCCGCACTGCTGCCAGACGCCAAGAAAACAACAGTAATCCTGGGTCATGTCGTAGGCGTTCTGCCCCAAAACACACTGGCCGACGACGTACGTGCAGGTGGCTATCGCGTTTTCCCGGGGACAGCCCGACCCGATGGTGGGCGGTCCGTTTCCGCACATGTTGGAGGGTGGGTCGGCATCCGGGAACAGAACACCGCCGTCAAAGCCGCCCAGGGACTCCCGTGACGGCGTGCTGGGGTCGCCCTCGAAGCAGGCCGCGCCCAGAAGGGCAATGCAGCTCGCCAGCGCGAACCCGGGGGCGTTCTTCAAGATGCCGCCCACTCGGGGCGAAATGCGTCTGCCACCTGGCGGCCTGCCGCCGTGCGATCGGGCGCGCGATCCACGTCAGCTATCACCGCTGCCGCGTTGGCGCCGGCCGCGACCACCAGGGCCACCCGTTGCCGTGTGATGCCGCCGATGGCGACCACCGGGATGGCCACACGCTCGCACACCTGTCGCAACGATTCGATTCCCACGACCGGGTCCGGCCTGTCCTTGCTGGTCGTCGGAAAGACCGGCCCGAAGCCGATGTAGTCGGCGCCGCCCTCGACTGCCGCCACCGCCTGGGCCAGGTTGTGGGTCGACACCCCAATCAACAACCGGGACCCACCGGGGGCCGTTGCCAAGACCTGGCGGGCATCCGCAAGCGGCAAGTCCTCCTGGCCCAGATGCACAATGTCCGCACCCACAGCCAGGGCCACGTCCAGTCGATCGTTCACGCAGAACGGTACCCCGGCGGCACGGCACAGGGGCGCAAGCCGCGCAGAAATTGCCTGCATCGCGATCGCCGGCGCGCCTTTGGCCCGCAGCTGCAAACAACAAGGATGCGCAGCCAGCAGGGCGCGGGCCCGGTCGAGGGCGTGGTCCTGCCCGCCGGCCGCAAGCGCCGCCTCGGTCAAGTCTAGGATGGCGTAATAACCACGAAGCGCAAACGCGCCCATACCCTTACACTATAGGCGCCCGACCGCTGCGAGGCCACCTGGATGCCAACCCCTTTCAAGCTAAAGACGGATTTGCGGCCCACCGGCGACCAGCCCCGGGCCATCGACGAGCTCACCCAGGGCATCCAGCGCGGCGATCCCGCACAAGTCTTGCTTGGAATCACCGGCAGCGGCAAGACTTTCACGGTCGCCAACGTTGTCGAACGCATCGGCCGCCCGACGCTGGTCATGGCACACAACAAGACCCTGGCGCACCAGCTTTACGGTGAGTTCAAAGAACTCTTCCCGGACAACGCCATCCACTATTTCGTCAGTTACTACGACTACTACCAGCCTGAAGCCTATGTGCCCTCGACGGACACGTTCATCGAGAAGGACTCGCTTATCAACGAAGAGATCGATCGCATGCGCCACGCAGCCACCTATGCCTTGCTCACCCGTCGCGACGTTTTGATCGTGGCCTCGGTGTCCTGCATTTACGGCATCGGCGCCGCCGAGGCCTATCTCGGCATGAAGATCGACCTCGCCGTGGGCGTCGAGGTGCGGCGCGACGCTGTGCTGCGCCGCCTGGTGGAAATCCAGTACGACCGCAACGACGTCGACTTTTCGCGCGGTACCTTCCGGGTGCGTGGCGACGTGGTCGAAATTTTCCCGGCCTACGAGCGCGAAAAGGCCATCCGCATCGAATGGTTCGGCGACGAGATCGAGACCATCGCCGAAGTCGATCCGCTGCGCGGCAAGGTTTTGCGCAAGCTCGACGAGGTCTCAATCTTCCCCGGCTCGCATTACGTGACCCCGCGCGATCGCCTGGTGTCGGCCATGACCGGCATAAAGAACGAGCTGCGGGAACGTCTGGTGGATCTCAAGGCCGCCAACAAGCTGGTCGAGGAGCAGCGCCTGTCCCAGCGAACGCTCTACGACCTTGAAATGCTGGAGCAGATGGGTCGGTGCAAGGGCATCGAGAACTACTCGCGCCACCTGTCCGGGCGCGCCCCGGGCGAGCCGCCGCCCACGCTGCTCGACTACTTTCCCGAGGACTACTTGCTGTTCGTCGACGAATCGCACCAGACGGTGTCGCAGCTCGGCTCCATGTCGAAGGGGGACCGCTCACGCAAGGAGACTTTGGTGGATTTCGGTTTTCGCCTTCCGTCGGCACTGGACAACCGCCCGCTGCGCTTCGAGGAATGGGAACAGCGCGCCCAGCAGGTGGTGTTCGTGTCGGCCACGCCGGCCGAATACGAGCTTTCGCGCGCGCAGGGTGTGGTGGTGCAACAGATTATCCGCCCGACCGGTCTGCTTGATCCCGAAATCGAGATACGGCCGGTGGCCTCGCAGGTCGACGACTTGCTGGGCGAGATTCGCGAGCGTGTGCGCGCAGGCGAGCGCGTCCTCGTCACCACCTTGACCAAGCGCATGGCAGAGGACTTGACCGAGTACTACAGCGAACTTGGCGTCCGCGTGCGCTATCTGCACTCGGACATCGATACTCTCGAGCGCATCGACATCCTGCGCGACCTACGGCTGGGCGAGTTCGATGTGTTGGTGGGCATCAATCTTCTGCGCGAGGGGCTCGACTTGCCCGAGGTGTCGCTGGTAGCGATTCTCGACGCTGACAAAGAAGGCTTTCTGCGCTCGGCCCGCTCGCTGATCCAGACCATCGGCCGCGCCGCGCGCAACATCCGTGGCCGGGTGATCATGTACGCTGATCGCCACACCGACTCGATGAAAAGGGCCATCGAAGAGACCACCCGGCGCCGCGCCTTGCAGGAGGCCCACAACCGTGAGCACGGCATCACCCCGAAGACCATTCAGAAGGCGATCCACGACTACAGCGGCACGGCGCAGGACGATTTCGTCGATCTTACCAAGCTGGCGCTGCCCAAGAAGGACAAGAAAGGGCGAAGGGACATTCCCGCAGACGAGCTGCCGCGAATCATCTCGGCGCTGAAGAAGGAAATGTTCGACCTGTCGGAGGACCTTGAATTCGAGAAGGCGGCGGCCATTCGCGACCGCATCAAGGAACTCGAAGACCTGGCCCTCGTGATCTAGAGGCGTCGATAGGCCAGGCGCCAGATGCGCGAGCCGTCTGACTCGCACTGACGCTCGCGGCGCGACCGCGCCGAAAAGGGGCTCTGCCGCAAGAACGTCCAGGGCGCGATGACGTTCGCGAAAAATCCGTCGCCTTCGGTCTCCAGCGCCGCCATCGCGTCGAGCGCCAGATCGAAGATGTCCGTTGCTACGTGGACCTCGCCATCTGTGGCCAGGGCCCGGTGCAGCTCCAGGGTCAGGCCGGGCGCCATTACCCGTCGCTTGTGCTGTTTCGACTTCCACCACGGATCGGGGAAGTACAGATAAAAGCGGCGCACCTGGCCGGGCCCGAACAGCCGCGGCAAATCCACGGAGATATTGGCGAAGACGCTGCGAACATTGGCCAGGCCCTCGCGCTGGCATTCTTCGTTCGCCTTGGCCACGAGATCGCGTCGGATCTCGACGCCCACGTAACTGGTGCCCGGATCTTCCCTGGCACGATCCATCAGAAAGTAGGCCTCGGCCGACCCAAGCTCCACCTCAACCGGCGAGCCCACCGGGAAGGCCAGCGGCTCGATCGGAATCTCGAAGAAGTTCGACTTCAGCGGATTGACGTGCTGCCGGATCCGCACCGGGCCCCCCTACTGGGGAACCTTCTGCCAGTCCTCGAGAAACTTCTTCAAGCCCGAGTCGGTCAGCGGGTGCTTGAGCAGCTGCTGTATGACGGCAAACGGAATCGTCGACACGTGGGCCCCGCACATCGCCGCCTCGACCAGGTGAATAGGATTGCGTACCGACGCCACCAGCACCTCGGTCTGCAAGCCGTAGTTCTTGTAGATCGTCACGATCTGGCGAATCAGGTCCATCCCATTGTGGGCGATGTCGTCCAGGCGCCCGACGAACGGAGAGATGTACGTCGCACCCGCCTTCGCCGCCAGCAAGGCCTGAATCGGGGAAAAGCACAGGGTGACGTTGGTCTTGATGCCTTCTTCAGAGCAGCGGCGGACGGCCTTCAGTCCCTCGCCGATCAATGGAATCTTCACGACGACGTTCTTGGCCACCTTGGCCAACTCGTGCGCCTCCTTCATCATGCCGGCGGCATCCAGCGACACCACCTCCGCGCTGACCGGACCCTTGACGGCCTCGCAGATTTCAACCAGCACATCGCGGAACTTCCGGCCGCTCTTCGCGACCAGCGACGGATTCGTCGTGACCCCGTCAATGATGCCCTGGTCCGCGCATTCCCTGATTTCCGCGATGTTCGCGCTGTCGATGAATAGCTTCATTTTCCTTCCTCGTTGATCAATGCGATCTCCCACGCGTCCGAAACAAGATGGCCGTCGCCCCCATCCGAGAATGGTCGTCCGTCGGCGCCCAGGGGCTCGGGCCGGGATCGTTGACCGCCGCGCTCTGACGACTGCGTGAGACGCTGCAGCGAATCCACGAGGGCCGTGTCCGCGCGCAGTCGGTTGCGCAGCTGCGCGGCCTGCTCAGCCAGATCTTCCAGCCGCAGGCGCGACTCCTGCACCCGCCCGAACAGCTCGGAGAGACGCTCAACCATGGGCGAAGGCTACCACAGCAGCATTACCCGGACCCATGGCCGACGCGCTTCTTTTCGAGGTGGTTGACCAGCAACTGCTGCAGGATGCCAATCAGGTAGCTGGTGAGCGTGTAGATGGCCAGGCCCGCCGGCAAGAACAGCGAGAAGCCGGTGAACATGATGGGCATCATGATCGACATCATCTTCTGCTGCTGCGGATCGGCGCCCGCCGGCGACATGCGCATCTGAAAGGACATCACGCCACCCATTAACAACGGGCTGATGAAGTAGGGATCCCGCGACGACAGATCGTGGATGTAACCGAGGAAATCCGCGCGATATAGCTCGACCGAATAGTTCAGGGTCGAAAACAGCGCGATCCAGATCGGCATCTGGATGAGGCTGGGCAAGCAGCCGCCCAGTGGCGAGACGCCATGGGTTTTGTACATGTTCATGGTCTCGGCACCCAGACGCTGCCGGTCGTTTTCGTGCTTCTTGCGCAACTCGGCCATCTTCGGCGCCAGCTTCTGCATGCGCTTGCCCGACATCAGCGCCCGCTGCGTCGGGTAGAAGGTCAGCAGCTTGACGAAGATGGTCAGCAAGATGATCGCGAAGCCCCAGTTGCCGACGAAATGCTGGAAGGTCTTCAGCAGGTACAGCAGCGGACGCGACAAAACGGCGAAGGTGACGTTGACGACCTTGGACAGGTGCGACTCTTGCCCGCCCGGGTTGACCTGGTCGAGATCGCTCGTGTATTTCGGACCGGCGAAGACGTCGAACCCGTAACCTGTCGTCCCACCGGGGGGCACCGTGCGGCTGGCGAATGATAGGAAGGCCTCGCCGGTCACGGCATCTGTCGCCCGGCGGCCGCACTTGCGCTCCTGCGCGGGGGTCTCGGGGTGGGGTACGAGGGCAATCGCGAAGAACTTCTCGTCGGAGGCGACCCAGCGAACGTCGCCGACCTTTTCGTCCGATTCCTTCAATAAGGCCTCGATGGACGATCGGGCTGGGCTCTCGTTGGCGTAGCACACCATCTCGGCCACATTGGCCGACGCATAGTCGAGAAAGCCACCGCCCTTCTTCGCGGGATCCTGGGTGCCATAGACGTGAACGGCGAGACTTTCGCTGACCGGTTTGTCGGTCTTGTTCTGGATCACGATCTCGAGGCCCAGGCGAAAGCGCTGCGGCAGCGCACGGTAGCGCTTCTCGACCGCCACCATGTCCGTCTCGGCCCGAAAGGTCACGGCGTCCGCGGCGGGACGCGAAACGGTCCACGCCACCGTGTCGGGCAGAATGAAATCAGCCTTTGGAAAGGTCACCCGCAAGGGCGCGATTTGCGGTTTGACGTTCCGGATGAGTTCGATGCCGCTTTCGGGCTCGCCCTTCTTCAACAGGAACTTGGCGTCCTTCAGCTTCACCTGCCGAAGGACCCCGCCCAGACTCGACAGCTCGAAGCGAGCCTGGGGCGTCTCCAGCGTCACCACCTCCTCGGCGGCGGTCGGGCTGGCAAGGGCCTCCGCGGCGACGTAGCCCGCAGCAGGCGCCACGCCCATCGAAGGCAGTGATCCGGTGGGGGAGTCTAGCGCCCGTCCAATCGTCCCCGGCTGGGTGACTCCGGGCGTGGGCGGCGGGAAGATCTTCCACCACACCAAAAGGATGCCCATACACAATCCGACCGCGAGCAGAAGACGCTTCTCCATGGTCCGCCCTTCTGTTTAGCGCGCCCCGGACGGGGTCGATTCGTACGGGCGTGGACTTCGTCGCAAGGGAGCGGGATCGAAGCCGCCTCGCGAGAAGGGGTGGCAACGGGCCACGCGCCTGAACGTGAGCCAGATCCCATGTAGCGATCCCCATTCGCAGATTGCGTCCTGAGCGTAGTGCGAGCAGGTCGGATGGAATCGGCACACCGAACCGATGGCAGGCGCCAGGGCCGCACGGTAAGCGCGCAGCAGCCACACCAGCAAACGTGCACCGGTCGCACGTGCCGGCGTTTGATTCATCAGGGTGATCCTAATCGGGACGCTCATCGGTTCTTCACCCGCCGAAGCAAGCCGCGTAGTTCGTCAGCCGTCAGGGCATAGCCAGCCGTGGCCGCCGCGGGTCGGGCCACAACAACAAGGTCCGTCTGGGCAGGCGCGGCTGTGCTCATGCGGCGGAAACTCTCGCGCAGCCAGCGCTTCACCCGGTTGCGGGTCACCGCGTTGCCGACCTTCTTGCTTACGGTGACGCCCAGACGCGCATTGCGTGTTTCTGCCCCGGCCGCCCGGGGCAGGGCGAACAAAAGATAGTGACCCGCCGAATGGCACCGTCCACGACCTTGCACGGCCAGGTAGTCGGCCCGTCGCGTGACTCGCTCGGGGCGGCGAAACCCCTCGGTGCGGGCCACAGGTCTACTTCTTCGTCAGACTGACGGTCAGGAGCTTGCGACCTTTGCGGCGGCGGCGGCGCAACACTTCGCGCCCTCCGGGAGTCTTCATGCGCTTGCGAAAGCCATGGGTTCTTTTCCGGCTCTTACGATGGGGCTGATATGTCCGCTTCACGAGATCCTCCGGCTTTCCTGCGCAGTGGGACCAGGTGAACTAGCACCCCGCCGGCGCGGTGTCAACGCTCGACCCTCACGAACCTGGCGCAACCAAGGGGCGGCTGTATTCGGCGTGCGTCTTTTGGTTGCCTTTCCTTGCCTTTCCTTGCACTCCCCGACGCCTGTGTTCTTCACTCACCTGTGGGACAGTTTCTCGACGGTGAATGTCCTTGGCGTGCTGGCCTGCCCCCAGCACAGGCGCGTTAGGAAAATTCTCCGACGGAGAACAGAAGGGATGACAACCTTTGTCGCTTTGCCACCGTCGACGATGTAGCGATCGTTGTCCTCCTGAATATTTCGCCCCGTCGGAAAATTGACGCTTGCGGCAGCCTCAAGCGCGCCAAGCCGCATGGCATGCGGCTTTGGCACGCACGAAGCGAGATCCACGCAGTGCTTTCCTCTTCTTCGCGGCGACCATTTCTTGCCGCGAGGAAACCGCTGCGATCTCATAGGGTTTGGCGTCGGTCACGTCACGGCTCCGGGGTCGCCCCAACCTGATGTGGATTGCCAAAAAAAAAATTTCTGTCGGCTTTTCAAGATCTTCCGCGTCATGGGATCTCTTCCCTTGCCGGTATCGGCGCAGCTTTGATACAGAAACAGCCCGCTGGTTTTGTCCTGCACTCTGGGACAAGCCACGGGGAGAATCTTTCGCTACCGATTCGGGCCGGAGGTGTGTGGTGCTGTTGATAGAAAGGGGGAATCGGTGCGCAAGTGCCTGCGACTTCGTGTGTTTTTCTATGGCCAGACCTGTGGATAAAAAATGATCGAACTATGGACTGAGGCGGTCCGGTCTATCGAGCCGAAGGTCAAGCCGAGTCATCGGGACCTGTGGTTGCGACCAATCGAATGCCTCCGCCTGTCGGAAGGCAAGATCGTCTTGCGCGCGCCGAATCGCTATCACAAAGAATGGTTCGAAGACCATTTCTTGCCCTCCATCCTTGAAGATCTCCAGGCCCGCTCTGGCCGGACATATGAAGTCCAGTTCGAGATCGCCGAGGAGACCGCCGTTCGTACGCCGCCCCCGGTGGCCTTCCCGCAGCCGTCCATCGAGACGCGGCCGGTTGCCAGCAAGCCCTCGCGCGATCTGGACCTTCGGTACACCTTCGACAAGTTTGTTGTCGGACCGACGAACCAATTCGCGCACGCGGCGGCTCGAATGGTCGCCGAGGCCCCCGCGTCCAAGTGGAATCCTCTGTTCATCTACGGGGGTGTCGGTCTGGGTAAGACGCACCTGCTGCATGCCGTGGGGCAGGAAATTGCGCGGCAACACCCGGACTGGCACATCGCCTTCGTCACCTGCGAGCGGTTCGTCACCGATTTTATCGGCTCCATGATGAACCAGAAGCGCCAGGGTGGCGTCAGCTTGATGGAGGAATTCCGCACGCGCTACCGAGAGACGCCCGACGTTCTTTTGGTCGACGACATCCAATTTTTGTCGAACAAAGACAGCTCTCAGGATGAATTCTTTCATACGTTCAACGCGCTTCATCACGCGCACAAGCAAATCGTTCTGACCTGCGACAAGCTTCCCGGCGAGCTTCCCGGTCTCGAGGATCGACTGCGCAGCCGTTTCACCTGGGGCCTGATTGCCGAGGTCTGCCACCCGGATCTCGAGACGCGGGTCGCCATCCTCAAGCGCAAGGCTGAGATCGATCAGGTCGAGTTGAGCGACGAGGTTGCCCTTTACCTGGGCGCCCACGTCAAATCGAACGTCCGAGAACTTGAGGGGGCGCTTCTTCGGCTGGCGGCCCGGGCCTCGATTGAAGCTCGGCCCATCACGAAGGAGCTTGCCCAGGAGACTCTGCAGAAGTTCCTCGCAAGTGCCCCGACCGGTCTCACTGTCGAGGCGATCCAGCGCGAAGCTGCGGCTTACTTCGACGTGAAGCTTCATGACCTCAAGGGCCCCAAGCGACACCGCGCGGTCGCTCACCCGCGCATGGTCGCGATGTACCTGGCACGGCGACTTACGTCTATGAGTTATCCCGAAATCGGCAGTCGATTTGGCGGCAAGGACCACTCAACCGTCATCAGCGCTGTCCGTAAAATTGAACGGCTCTACGCGCAGGATCCAAGCCTGCGCAGCGTGATCAACACGCTTGAGAGCCACCTGCGCGAACCGTAGCCCAGTCGCTGCGCTATTATCGGGGTCCGTTCCGGCCCGGGCGATGTCCAAGGCAGTGTCCGAGGCAGTGTCCGAGGCAGTGTAGCGCCGTTTCTGCGCCGGTGGTCTCTCGACCAGGTAGGGGATGAATCTGTGGGAAAGTCTGTGTGTAACCCAGCCGAACGGCCGCCCCTGACTCTGTCACCCATCCCTCAGTTCCTAGTCCGCCCATTTCTCCACAGGCAAAAGACCTCCGTCACCGACGGTAATTCATATCCGTCAACGTTCCCACAGGCCCTATTACCTACTACTTCTTTAGACAATTCATTCTTTATAGAAAGAGGGAGGCGTGAGAATGTTGCCAGGTTCCGCAGACGCGAGGCGACCAGATAGAAGAGGGTGAGCAATGGATTTTAAGATCGACAAGAACCAGCTTCTCCGCGGGCTGTACCTCGCCGCGGGAATCGCAGACAGAAAAAGCACGATGCCTATCCTGGCAAACGTGCTGATTCGTACAGATGGAAAAGATCGAATCCTGTGCGCTGCGACCGATCTCACCGTTGCCGTGATGGCGACCCTGCCAGCGAAGGTCGAAAAGGACGGCGGCCTGACGGTCACGGCCCGACAGTTCTTCGAGATCGTAAAGGGCCTATCGGGTGAGGAAGTCCACCT
Organism: Myxococcales bacterium; assembly: GCA_025350815.1. Taxonomy (GTDB): domain Bacteria; phylum Myxococcota_A; class Polyangia; order Fen-1088; family Fen-1088; genus JANXXE01. The sequence goes on from JANXXE010000006.1 coordinate 108,832, forward strand.
GCGCCGGTCCGAGCAGAACTGGGCGGATATTCGCTCTGGTCGAGCCGAGTTCAAGGTTGTGGGGATGGCCGAGCGGGACTACCCGAAGCTGCCCGCAGTGTCCGAAGCAGAGATGTTCAAGGTCGATTCCCCGACGCTGCTGGACATGATCAGCAAGACCATATTTTCTGTCTCTCTGGACGAAACGCGGCAACACCTTGCGGGTGTCTTGTTCGAATCGGACGGAAACGAAGCGCGGATGATATCGACCGACGGACACCGGCTGTCGAAGGTGGGACGCAAATTGCCGGGAGGACCCAAACTGGCGGCCGGGGTCCTGATCCCACGAAAAGGCGTGGTGGAGATTCGCAGGGTCCTCGAAGGACGCCAGACGCCCTGCGAGGTGGGCGTGCAGCAGGGCCATTTTGTGGTGCGCGCTGACGACGTGGCGCTTTCGGTCAAACTGAGCGACGGACAGTTCCCCCCCTACGATCAGGTCATTCCTAAAGATAACGACCGAACGCTAACGGTTGAGAGGAACGAATTGCTGGAGGCGTTGCGACGGGTGTCCATCATGGCGTCGGACAAGACCTGGGGCATTCGCCTGGGCCTCGACAAGGGCAAGCTGTCAATCGAGGCGGACAACCCGGATCTGGGAAACGCACGCGAGAAGCTGGACGTAGCGTACAAGGGCGTCGCGGTTCAAGTGGGGTTCAATGCGCGTTATTTCATCGAACTTCTGACCGAGATGGGCTCTCGGGAGGTCCGGGTGGAGATTGCCGGGGAGTTGGATCCCGCAATCATCCGGCCGGCAGATGGCACTGATTATCTGGGTGTCATCATGCCGATGAGGCTCTAGCTTCTGTTGCGACCGCGGTGAGGCTGCGCGCGATTCGCATCCGCGGCTGGCGGAATCTGGAGACGGTAACGTTCAGCCCCGGACCGCGTGTCACCGTCTTCCATGGTGACAATGGTCAGGGAAAGACCAATTTTCTAGAGGCCGCGTATTTCTTGGCGGAGTTTCGATCCTGGAGGACGAAGACGGCTCCCGACCTGGTTCAGTGGGGGCAGCAGGCCGCCCGGCTTGACGGTCAGGTGGAGGTGGGTGGGCTCGATCGAAAGGTCGAGATCGAAGTGGCCGGTGGTCGCAAGACCACGCGCGTTGACGGAAAGACGGCACGGCGGGACGCGACAAGCCTGCGCGGTTTGGCGGTCGTGCTCTTCGTGCCGGAGGATCTGCAATTGCCGCGGGCCGCCCCGGCAGCGCGTCGGGCTTTCGTCGACAGGTCCATATTCGGTGTCGACCGAGGCTACTACGCCGAGGCTCTTGCGTATCAGAGGGTCCTGCGCAGTCGCAACGCCATCCTTCGGCAGGGCTTAGCGGATGGGACCCTGCTTGACACCTACGATGACCAGCTGGCGCGGCTCGGCGCGCGTTTGGTGGTTCGGCGTCGGGATGTTGTGTCCGCCCTTCGCCCGCGGGTCGAAGCGTTGTTCGAGCGCATCCATGGGCCCCTGTCGGCGGAGATCCGATACCACGGGCACGCCGAGGTGGAGAAAGCCGAGGGCGAGAGCGGCGTCGAGTCCGCTCTTGCCGAGGGGCTGCGAACCCGCAGGGGGCTTGATCAGCGACGGCGCTTCACAGGCTTTGGGCCACATACCGACGATCTGGCGATTCGACTCGACGGGCGGCTGGCAGTGGAGCACGGCTCTCAGGGGCAGTTGCGGTCGTTGGTGCTGGCGATGAAACTTGCCGAGCTCGCGTATGTGCATGAGGCGCTTGGCGAGGCACCCATTCTTCTTCTGGATGATGTCGCCAGCGAGCTCGATCAACGACGACGACAGCAGCTATTCGAGACCATCGCGGGTCTGCCCGGCCAAACCTTCATCACCGTGACCGATAGAACCTTTGTGCCGCAGCTACCAGGGCGAGAGGATTTTTCGGTTGTCGCAGGACGGCTTGCGCCCGGCGGACCCGGTGCCCCGTGAAAGCAGGGCCTTTTTGCTTTACTCGCCCTGAAAATGGTGCTAGGTAACTGTAACTGTTACGCTTTTTATTAGGGCGGGTAGCCAGAGCCGGGGCGGACTTTCTGTCCTGGCGGGCCACCAACAGGGCCTGTCCCAAAAAGCGGAGACGACCTCCAGAATGAGCCGGGTTTCTTCCGTATCGGGAACCGCCGAATCCAGCGGCACAAGCACGCCGGCAACCGCGCCAGCAGGTCTTGCGTCGCCGGCCGCGCCCAGCACTTACAACGAAGAAAGCATCCAGGTTCTCAAGGGCCTGGAGGCCGTCCGCAAGCGGCCTGGGATGTATATCGGCGATACCGACGATGGCACGGGCCTGCACCATATGGTGCACGAGGTTGTCGACAACTCCGTGGACGAGGCGTTGGCTGGCTTCTGCACGCGGATCGAGGTCAAGATCCATTTCGATGGTTCGGTCTCCGTCGACGACAATGGTCGGGGCATCCCTGTCGGCGAGCATCCCACTGAAAAGCGACCGACTGCTGAAGTCGTGATGACGGTGCTACACGCGGGCGGCAAGTTCAATCACTCGAACTACAAGGTGTCCGGCGGTCTTCACGGCGTCGGCGTGTCGGTTGTCAACGCCTTGTCCGAGTGGCTGAAGCTGGAAATCAAGCGGGACGGCAAAGTCTACTACCAGGAATATCGTCGTGGGGATCCTGCCACATTGATCGACGAGATCGGGGTGTCTGAAAGGACAGGCACGAAGATCACGTTCAAGCCTGATTCTGAGATCTTCAAGGGGACGGAATACAGCTTTGAGCTGCTGTCACAGCGGCTGCGCGAGCTGTCGTACCTGAACCGGGGCCTGTCGATCGCCATCGAGGACGAGCGCTCAGGAAAAGCCCATGATTTTCACTTCATCGGGGGCTTGGCCGAGTTTGTCGCGGATCTTGGTACGTCCAAGACCGTGATTCACGACAAGCCGATTGTCGTCGAGGGCGAGGTCGACGGCACCCAAGTGGAAATCGCGCTGCAGTGGAACGACTCCTATCAAGAGTCGATCTTCTGCTTCACGAATAACATCAAGAACAAGGACGGCGGCACGCACCTGACTGGCTTTCGGGCCGCGCTGACGCGGACGGTGAACGCGTACGCGCAGGCGTCCGGGTTGCTGAAAGATCTAAAGAACGGTCTTGGTGGCGACGACATCAGCGAGGGTCTGACGGCCATCGTTTCCGTGAAGCACCCGGACCCAAAGTTCAGCAACCAGCCGAAGGACAAGCTGGTCTCCTCGGAGGTCAAAGGCATCGTCGAGCGGATCGTGAACGAGCGGCTGGGGCGCTTTCTCGAAGAACACCCGCGCGAGGCGAAGCAGATCATCGAGAAGGCGGTTCTCGCAGCTCGGGCGCGGGATGCCGCGCGAAAAGCCCGCGAACTGGTGCAGCGCAAGGGCGCTCTGGACTTTTCGTCGCTGCCGGGGAAATTGGCGGATTGCCAGGAGCGGGATCCGGCCCTGTCTGAGCTATATATCGTCGAGGGTGACAGCGCCGGCGGGTCAGCCAAGCAGGGCCGCAATCGGAAGGATCAGGCGATCCTGCCGCTGCGAGGAAAGATTCTCAACGTCGAGAAGGCGCGGTTGGACAAGATGCTGTCCTCGACGGAAATCGTCACGCTGATAACGGCGCTGGGCTGTGGCGTCGAAAAGGAAAAGGAGATCGATAAGATCCGCTACCACCGCGTGATCATCATGACGGACGCCGACGTCGACGGCAGCCACATCCGCACCCTGCTGTTGACGTTCTTTTACCGGCACTTCCCCGAGATGGTGGAGCGTGGCTATCTGTACATCGCGCAGCCGCCGCTGTACCGGGTGAAAAAGGGCAAAAAAGAGTTGTACTTGAAGAACGAGCAGGCCCTTGAGGACCACCTGGTCGAAAGTGCGACCGAGAATTTGAGCCTTCGTCCCTCGACTGGGGCCGAAGCGCTGAAGGGCGATAAGCTGCGCACGCTGGCCCGACAGGCCAGTCGCTACAAGCGCCTGTTGCGGGCCATCGACCGGAAGTGCGACGCGCGGCTGGTTGATGCCATTGTAAAGTCCGCGCGCCTGGCCAAGGGCGATTTGCGCGACCAGATGGTTGTGGCGCGCGCTTTGGCGAACTTGCAGCAGTACTTCGATGCCTACGCGCCGGAGCTTTCGGACGCTGTCCTCAAGGTGGCACCTGATACGGAACACGGGGGATTTCGCATCGAAGCTGCGGCACGCCCCGGGGGCGTTCGCAAGGGCACGACGATTGACTTCGCCTTCATGAATTCGCCGGAGTTCACGGATCTCACAGCCCTGTACGCTGATCTCGCGACGCTCGGGAATCCCCCGTACCTTCTTGAGGGAGGCAGCGAGCCCGTCGAGTTCGCGCGGCTGGAGGATCTGGCCGACCGGATTCTGGAGCTCGGCAAAAAGGGCCTGTCGATCCAGCGATACAAGGGCCTGGGTGAGATGAATCCCGAGCAGTTGTGGGAAACAACGATGGATCCGGCGCGCCGGACGTTGCTGCAGGTTCGCGTCGAGGACGCCTACGAAGCCGATCGGCTATTTTCCACCTTGATGGGTGATTTGGTCGAACCGCGCCGCGAATTCATCGCGCAGAACGCCCTGAACGTTCGCAACCTCGACGTCTAGAGCGGGGCCGCCGGCGCCTTGGTTCGCGGGGGGCCCCGGGGTGATTAGGCGCGAATGTTCTGAACGATCGCCATGTTCATCTGGTGGATGCTGTTGAGCATTTGCGTCAGCAAATTGTTCATCTCGGAGATGTGCTCGATCTTGGATTGCAGCTGAAGCATCCCCTGCTTGGACTCAAGGACGGCCGGCGGAATGGCACCAGCCCGGACTTCGCGCATCATGTCGTCAGGGCTCAGCTTCATGAAGGCCTCGGCCGTGAGCGTCGGTTTGGCGCCTGGTCCGTCGGTGGCGGACGGGGGCGCCCCGGGGTCAGCGGTGGGTTTGGCGCCGGCGGGTGAGCCAGCGGGAAGCTCGACGAGGTCGGGCAGTCTGGCCACGGGGCCAGCGGCGGAGCCCGCGATCGCGCCCACGTCGCCCAGGGCGTGTGCGATTCCCTCACGGGCGGCAGCCGACACGTGATGGGCGGCATCGGCGGTTTTGTGAAAGAAACCCGCGACGGCATCGGGCATGGCTAGCGAGCCTCCGCGACAATGGCCATCATGCGAGGGCGCGCGGGTGCGCGTGGCTTCGTGGAGGCGGCGGCGCCCAGGATCTGGGCCCGCATCGCGACGAGCTTGGCTTGTCCTGGCTCGAAGCGCAGGCCGCATTCGACCTGCACGAGAGCCTCATTAGACCGGCCCAGCTTCTGAAGGACTGCCGCGTAGAGCGAATAGGCCCACCAGTAACGATGGTCAGCGGCGAGCAATCCCTTGCAGAGGATCTCGGCGTCGGCGAGGCGGCCAGCCTGGTACAGGCAGTAGGCCTTGGCCATGGCCTGATCGAGCACCTCCGGGGGAATCCCAAGGATGGCCCGCATGGGGGTGTTTTCGAGGAATCTGTCGGCGGCGGTCGTGGCCGTGGATCGGAAGCGTGCAGTGGACATGGCGGGCTCCTTTGTTCTGCCTGGTGCTTTTTCGTTGCAGGCAAGGAGTCTTCGGCGCCGTGTTCCAGCGGTTGCGGCAGAAACAAGAAAACCCCGGTCGGTTTTTCCGGCCAAGCCTGTCCACGAGGGGCCGCGCCGTCAACCGGGGCGTGTCGAAAACCACCGGAGTTTCCCGAGCGAGATCACGGCAGGCGTGCGCCGGCCACCTTCAAGACCGCACCGCCCTCGCAGCCGAAGGATATGGAGCGGCGTATGGTGCCGCTGACAACGTCATCCTGGAAGGTAAGCGACCAGCGGTAATCGGTTGACCAGGTGTCGCCGCCTTGATCCCACCCGCCACGCTCGGCGATCTCTGCGTAGCATGCGCCGTTGCTGAAAACGGCAGACACTTGGTAGCGAGTGAAGGGAGGCTGCCTCTTGTCGCGACCTTCCACCTGCACCGTCAGGCCATTTCCGCGGGAGCACGAAGCGATGGATAGGACGGTTGTTTCCTTCGTTGAACAAACAGGATTTGCCCCCGTGGGCGCCGGTCCATACGACAAGGTCCACCGCCCCTCCGGGACGCAGCTCTTGCAGGTTTCTGCCGCCCTGGCACAACGTGAAACGAACGATACAGGTGCGGCTCCGGCGTCAGCGGTGTCCACGTCGATGTCGCCAACGGGCACGCAGGCGTCGCCGGATTTCGCGGCATCACCCGGGGACACATCGACGGATGCCGACTCGGCGGCCGCGTCCTTGGAACCGGAAACATCGCCGCCCCCCACATCCGCCGCAGCGTCCATTCCGGCTGGCTGGGCACCGTCCAGTGATCGCTTCTCCTTCCCTCTACCGCAGGCACCTGCCTGAATGATGACAACGACAAAGAGCAGGCGGCTCACCTCGATATGTCCACGGCTAAGCATCACGACCTCACTTCGGCAGGTTCTTGTGCATCCTTCGCACCTGACCCACGGAGAACTCACGCAGGAACTGCAGCTGAAGCTGCCGTTCTATGGCAGCCGAAAACTGGCTCTCGAACTTCGCGGTGAAGGCGTGCTCATCAACCGTACATCCCGATGGCCTGGGGATTCGGCTACCTGGTCGCGATCATCGACTGGATCTCGCGGCGCGTGCTGGCCTGGCGGCTTTCAAACAGCCTTGACACCAGATTCTGCGTCGACGCTCTTGAGGAGGCGCTGGAAAAAATTCGGACTGCCAGTCATCTTCAACACCGACCAGGGATCCCAATTCACGCCGGATGATTTCACGAAGCCGTTGATCGATCAGGGCGTCAAGGTCAGCATGGACGGGAAAGGCCGCTGCATCGACAACATCTTCGTCGAGCGGCTGTGGCGGTCGCTCAAGTACGAGGAGGTCTATTTGGAAGAACGGACTAGCAGGCGAAGATCCGGTCGAGCTTCTCCTCGATCTTGACTTCTTTTGACTTGGTGGCGACGGCGATCTCCTTTACGAGAAGCGTGCGCGCGGTGTCGAGCATCTTGCGTTCGCCAAACGACAATTCCTTGTCGCCCTTGAGCCGCTGGAGGTCACGGAGCACCTCGGCGATTTCGAACACTGAACCCGTCTTGATCTTTTCCATGTATTCCCGATACCGGCGGTTCCAGGTCTGGCCTTCGACGGCGACGTCGCGGCTCTTGAGAATCTCGAAAACCTCGTCCACTTCCTCCGCGCGGATGAGCTCGCGCAGCCCCACGGCCGCCGCATTCCGCGTCGGGATCATGATCTTCATCCCGTTGTCGAGAATCTTGAGGATGTAGAAGGTCTGCTTGCTCGACGAAATCTCCCGGGTCTCGATTCCCATCACCTGTGCCACGCCGTGGGCTGGGTATACGGCTAGATCTCCCACGCAGAAATTTGGCTCCATTTTACCTTTGCTCCTGAGGGTGTAGAGTGTGAGCCCGGTCGGCTCCGAAGCGGGCGAACTCTAGCATGCAGGTATGGTCCGGTCAATGCGGAATCGTTGAGTCGACCGTATTTGATGCAAGGTAACGTACTGTTTGCGGTCTCGATTTGCTGTTCAGGATTGGGAAACCCGGCGCAGGTATTCGAAGATCGTCAGAACGCCGAAACCGGTCCCGCCTTTCGACTGATGGTCGAAGTCTTTGTCGGCAGTGGATGGACCGGCAAGATCGACGTGAATCCAGGGTGTGTCGCCGACGAACTCTCTGAGAAAAAGACCGGCGGTCAGAGCGCCACCCCAGCGTTCGCCGGTGTTCTTCAGGTCCGCGACATCGGACTTGAGCTGTTGGAGGAGTCTGTCGGGCAGCGGCAGTTTCCACATCTCTTCGCCCGCCGCTGCTGCCGCAGCGAGCCATTCGGAGCACAGTGCGTCGTTGTTGGTCATGACGCCCGCAGTGTGGGGGCCGAGGGCGACCATGCACGCACCGGTGAGAGTTGCGAAGTCAAGGATCGCGGTCGGGGCGAGGTCCAGCCCGTACGAGATGGCGTCAGCGAGGGTCAGCCGCCCCTCGGCGTCGGTGTTGTTGATTTCGACGGTCTTGCCGGCCTTCGACCGAAGCACATCGCCTAGCTTGTAGGCCCGGCCGGAGGGCATGTTCTCCGTGCAGGCGGCGAGCGCATGAACTTCGATCGGCAGGCGCTGGTGCGCCACCGCCGACATGACCGAAAGGACGGCGGCGGCGCCAGCCATGTCGGTCTTCATGTCCAACATGCCGTCGTTGGGTTTGAGCGACAGGCCTCCGGAGTCAAAGGTCACACCCTTGCCGACGAGGATGATGCGTTTCTTGGCGCCTTCTGGTCGCCAGCTGAGGTGAATGAAGCGGGGCTCTTCCGTGCTGCCCTGGGCGACCGCGAGGAACAGGCCCATGTTCTTGTCCCGACATTCCTTGGGCCCCAGAACTGTGATGTCCAGATGGAATTGGTCAGCGAGATCGCGCGCGGCGGAAGCCAGTTGCGTGGGCGTCAGGTAGCCGGCCGGTTCGTTGACGAGATCGCGTGCCCGCATCACGGCCTCCGCCAGGATGGTGCCGCGGGAGATGGCCGACGCCACGTCTGGAACCAAAGGAGCCGCTTCGAGCAGAAGGTCGACTTGGCTGAGCGTGCGGGGTGCGCGTTTTTCCGGCGAGATGTACCGGTCGAAATGGTACCCGCCAAGAAGGGCTCCTTCGGTCAGGAACTGGACTGCAATCATCACTGCGGAAACGTCCGTGCCGAGGAGGTGCGAGGGCACAAGAAGGGCCACGTTGGCGGCGCCCGCGCTGTGCGCGACGCGGGCCGCCCGGGCGGCAAAGGCGCGAAGGGCGGGTGGGTTGGCCGCCGTCTGCCGGCCGAGGCCCAGAAGAGCCAGGCGGCGAGATGGCAGTCGATCCTGGGTGTGCAAGGTAAGGAGCTGGCCGGCTGACCCGTCAAAGCGCTCGTCCGCGATCGCCCGCAGGAGGGAGCCGCCAAGAGCATGATCGAGCGCCAGCAGTGAGGGGTCCCGCGCGAGCGTCGCCTGGTCGCAGGCGATGGCGAGAAGGTCGGCCGTGGCCTTGCGGGGGTCGTCGGCGGACAGGGAGAGCTGCAAGGCGGGATATATTAGAGGGCAAAGTGCCTGAATTCAAGAGGTTTCTGTTGACAGGGTGGTCGGGCGCCAGTAGCGTCGTGACCTGACGCCATGGCGGCTTCGAAGACTAAGAAGGCTGGGGGACGACACCGAGGTGGCACGAAGGCGAGATCCCCGAAGGGTGCAGCTAGGCGCTCACGGGCCGCCAAGGCGGCTGGTAGGGTCGGCAAGGTGACGAAGACGACGACGAAGACCACGACGAAGACCACGACGAAGGCCACGACGAAGGCGACGACGAAGGCGACGGTAGTAAAGAAGCCGGCGGTCAAGGCGGAACTGAAGAAGGCCGCCGTAGCGGGGGAAGGGAAGAAGTCGCTGACTGGCAAAGCGGTGCCGATGCGCGACAAAACGCCTGCGGCCAGCAAGACGCCTGTGGTCAGCAAGACTGTGCTCAGCAAGACGGCTGCGACACTCGTGAAGGGCCGGGCTGACGGGGGCGCCGTCCCCGAGGGGTTTGCCACGGGGCAGGTACCGCCCAGGGAGGCGTCGAAGCTGCTGGAAGTGCCGTTGAGGCGGTTTGAAGGGGCTCCGCCGGCCGGAGTTTACCAGGTTGTGCCGAGCGACCGCGGGCCACCGCCACCGCTGCCCACGCCGATAGCCAGTTTTATATTCTGAGTCTCAAAAGAGGAGCAAGAGAGATGACCGACAGCGCCGCTTGGGCCGAGCAACGAGAAAGCGCCGCGGGCGTTTTGCGGGATATTTTGGACCGCATGGGCGTCGACGCGGAAGTGAGTGCGTTCGACGATGGGGAGAGGATCATCCTGGACGCGCACGGGTCCGAGTCCGGTCTGGTCATCGGGAAGAAGGGGTCAACCCTGGACGCCCTGCAGTACCTGGTGAATCGGATCGTGTTCAAAAAGCCCGGCGAGAGGGCCATGGTCGTTGTCGATGCCGAAGGCTACAGAGGCCGACGGGAGGATTCGCTGGCAGATCTGGCGAAGCGGCTGGCCGAGAAGGCGGAGCGTTCGGGGCGACCTGTTCCTGTCGAGCCGATGAGTGCACACGACAGACGGATTGTTCACGTGACGCTCGCGGATCATCCGGGAGTCACGACCGAGTCGGAGGGGGAGGGCATGATGCGGCGGGTGGTGATTTTCCCGAAGGCGCCAGTCGCGGAAGCTATTTAGGGTACCTGGGCCCAAAGGCGGCGGCGAAGAGGCTGTCGGTAGTTACAGCTTGGGCAAAGGCAGCAGCGAGCTGATCGGGATCTGTTGAGAGGATATAGGGCAGGATGCCCAGGGGCGTGACGCCGGTGAGGGAGGTTATGAGGGCCGCGTTCGAGGCCTGATCGGGGGTGGGTGAGGGACTGGTGTTGACGAGGATGAGGCCCGCGAGGGGAATGTCGCGGCGGCGGATTTCGGCTATCGCGAGGGCTGTGTGGTTGACGGTGCCGAGGGAGTTTCGCGCGATGAGAAGCAGAGGCAGGCCGAGGGCGGTGGCAATTTGGGCGCTGGTAAGGTCGGCCCCGTAGGGGGTCAACAAACCGCCCGCGGATTCGACCAGCAGGGGGGAGCCGCCTCGGGCGAGGTGAGCGGCGGCAGCGAGCACGGCTGTGAGAGTGATGGTGGTGCCAACGAGGGCAGCGGCAGCGGCCGGCGCGAGGGGTGCCGCGAAGGAGAACGGACAGATCTCCGCAAGGGCGAGGTCGGTTCGCCCCGCAGCGATGCGGAGCCGTTCGGCGTCACGGGGCAAGGGGTCGGCATCCGTCTCGGCGGGTTTGAAGGGGACAAACGATTGCCCTCGTTGCAGGCAGAGGCGCAAGAGGGCGCAGCCGACCGTCGTCTTGCCGACAGCGGTGTCAGTGCCGGCCAGGAAGATGCCTCGGAAGCCGTGCGGCATGGGACTTGGGTTAGGCATGGCCTGGGGGCGGCTTAGACGGAGGGTGGCGCGGGGTGGGGTAGGGCCAGGGCGCCGAACGCGCGGGTTAAGAGGCGGATGTCTTGGGGCTCGTGGGCGGCGGACACCGTTGCGCGGAGGCGGGCGGTGCCTTCCGGGACGGTGGGCGGTCGGATGGCCTGCAGGAAGATGCCCTCGGCCCGCAAGCGGGCGGATGCGGCGAGGGCCGCCTGATCTGTGCCGAGGAGGATCGGGAAGATGGCCGTGGAGATCACCGAAGGGGAGCGATGGGGTGTTGTGATGGCGCCCAGTTCCCGTATGTGGTCGTGCAGGCGGGATCGCAGGCGATCCCCCTCGGTAGAGCGGATGATGGCCAGGGCGGCCAAGGCGGCCGCAGCGACTGGTGGGGGTGGGGCGGTGGTGAAGAGGAAGGTGCGCGCCCGATTGACGAGCGTGGTGCGCAGAGTGTGGGAGCCGGACACGAATCCCCCAGATGAACCGAAGGCTTTGCCGAGGGTGCCGATGAGGACGTCAGGGCGGACGCCGAAATGCGGGCAAAAGCCGCGGCCGCCGGGTCCTAGAGCGCCGAGGGCATGAGCCTCGTCGACAATCAGGGCCGCGCTGTGCCGGCCGGCGAGGGCGGCGAGATCGGCGAGCGGTGCCACGTCGCCGTCCATGCTAAAGGCCGATTCCGTCACAATGAAGCGGCGGCGAAAGGAGGGTGCGGCTGGTGCGCCAAGGGCCCCTGACAGGGCCGCGAGATCGAGGTGGGGGTAGACGACCACGGTGGCGCGGGACAGGCGGCATCCGTCGACGATGCTGGCGTGGTTGGCGGCGTCCGAGAGGATAAGATCGTTGGGGCCGGCCAGGGCCGTGATGACACCGATGTTCGCCTGGTATCCGGTGGGAAAGAGCAGCGTGGCTGGTCTGTCCAAGAATGAGGCCAAGGCTGCCTCAAGCTCGCGGTGTTCCGGGAAGTCGCCGGAGACAAGACGGGCGGCGCCGGCGCCGAAGCCAGAACGACGGGCTGATTCCGACGCGGCGGTCAGCAGTGACGGGTGGCAGGCAAGGCCAAGGTAGTCGTTTGACGAGAACGAAACGAGAGCCTGGCCGGCAACTTGCGTGTGGACTCGGGAGTTTCCGGCGTGAGCGGGGCAGCTGCGCAGTCGGTGGGCCGCCTCCAAGGCAGTCAGATCAGATTGCAGCGCTTGTTCGAATGTACCGAGCATCGGCCAGACGTTAGGTGGACCTGCCAAGGGTGTCAAAAGGGAGGTGAGACCCGCGCGGCGAGCGAGGATTGTTTCACGTGGAACATTGGGCGAGGAAGACCCCAAGGACCCGCCTTCGACCGTCTGCCAGTACGTAGGCCCTTGTAGCCGATGGCGGCGGCGAGATCCCTGCCATCCCGTCGTCCGTGCCGAAGACGATGACACGGCCGCCCGGGGTCACGAGACCCGCCCCGATTGCAAGCCACTCGGCCGGTGGGAAGGTCGCGCGCGACAGCGCGGCGTCAAACGCCGGGTCCGCGGCAATCGCCTCGACCCGGGCAGCCCGAATCTCGACATTCGCAAGACCCAACTCCCGGACGATGGTGCGAAGAAAGGCCACGCGCTTGGCCCGTGGCTCGACCAGCGTCACTCGACAGTTGGGGCAAAGTACGGCAAACGGAATCGCCGGAAGTCCGCCGCCTGAACCAACGTCGACAACGCGGCATGGCGTCGTCAACACAGCGGCCAGAGCGAAGGAATCCGGGAGATGCTCGGCGACGAGATCTGCCTCCGAGCCCGGGCCCGTCAAGTTGATGTGGCTGTTCCAGTGCCGCAACCTATTGAAATATAGCGACAACATCAGCTGCTGGTCTTCGGTCAGGGAAAATCCCGAGCCCTTTGCGACGCGTTGAAGCGACTCGCTCAGGGACTTCGGGCTTGACCGACCGTCGGCAGCTCCGCGGCTCACGACGGACCACCAGAACGAGCATTGTTGCAGTAAGCTACATTACTATTTCCGACGCCCAACGAATTCTCTCCGAGGATCCGCCGGCGCCGAATTCCACGAAGGAAATTAAAGGGATCCAAGTTTGCCGCCGAATGTCGGTGGCGATATAGTCGCTCGGCGGACGTGGGTATGCAGACCGGGGGAACCAAGCACAGTCTCCTTCTCGTGGATGGCGATCCGAACAGCCTTCGGGTGCTGGACGTGAGTCTCAAGAAGGCAGGTTTCCAGGTTACCGCCACCACCAGCGCAGCGGAGGCCCTCGCGGCTCTCGAAATCGCCGTACCCGACCTGATCATCTCCGACACCCATATGACCGAGATGGATGGCTTCGAGCTCTGCCGTCGCATCAAGGAACGTCCCGAGTGGTCCAAGATCTCGTTCATCTTTTTATCCGGCCACAAGTCCATCGAGGCCAAGGTGCGCGGGCTGGAGCTGGGCGTCGAGGACTACCTTACCAAGCCCATCTATATAAAGGAGATCACGACGCGCGTGCGCATGTTGCTTCAGCGGCAGCAGCGCGAGCGGCTTGAGTCAAGTCGGGAAGGACGTACCAAGTTCTCGGGCCAGCTGACCGACATCGGTGTCATCGACCTGGTGCAGACCATCGAGGTCAACCGCAAGTCCGGCATCATTCACATTCAGAGTCGCGAGAATCGAAAGGGGGCGATCTACTTTCGCGACGGCAAGGTCATCGACGCGGAAGTCGGACGCCTCTCGGGTCCGGATGCCCTCTACCGGTTGTTCTCCTGGTCGGAGGGTTTGTTCGAGGTCGAATTCAAAAGCATTCGCCGCAAGGACATCATCGAGCTGTCACAGCAGGCCCTGCTGATGGAGGGCATGCGGCGCCTCGACGAGTGGACGCACCTGCTCGACACGTTGCCGCCGCTTGAAACAGTCTTCGAGGTCGACTACCAGCTGTTGGCCAAGCGTCTGGCCGAGATCCCGGACGAGGTCAATCGGATCCTGCGCCTGTTCGACGGTCGCCGCTCGCTGGCGCAAGTGATCGACGACTGCGATTTTCCCGATCTCGAGGCCCTTTCAATCATTGGCCGTCTGCACGGGGTCAGTGTCATCTACGAGTCCCACGCCGCGCACGCCCAGGACGCACCGACGGTCGTCAAGGGCCCCGATCCGGGCGCTGAACGGCTGGACCGCTGGTTGGCCCGCGGGGACTCGACCCAGGTCGGCCCGACCGACGGCGGGCACGCCGAAGTCCCCGAAGCCGTCGACGACATCTCGGCCGACGAGCCCGGGCGGGCGGAGGAAGATTTCGGCGAAGTGCGCACAGCGGCCGGTGCGGTCGATCCACGACTGTCGGAGCCCGAAGGTTTGCCCGAACCCGATCCGCAGGAAGCGTCGGGCTGGCCGGCCGATTTTCTGTCGGGTCCCGAGGCTGACGATGCCGGCGCCCTCCCCGTGGCCGCTTCCGCCAGTCCGGGCGTCGATGGGTTGGAACTGGAGGACGGCCCCGCGGCCGAAGCGCCTGCCGATGTGGTCAGCGATGGCTCCGACTTGTCTGAACCGGTACAAGGGGCCCCCACGCCACGGGCAGCTACGCTGCACGGCCATCCGCAGCTCGCGGCGACCTTCGGCGAGGATTTGTTCGCCGATGAAGGGGTCTCCGAAGAAGCGCTGTTTTCCGATCCGCCGCCCACCACGGGTGGTAACCAGCCACTGACAGGTATCGGCGCCGTCGCCAGCAACCGACCAGTCGTCGCCCAGACCGAGGGCGCCGCCGGAGCCGCATCCGAGATGGGCGCAGCGGGCCCCGACGTAGCGGGATCGCAGGCTGCCCTCGCCGCCATGGTCGGCCGTCCCAACGACGTGGACACATTGACCAGCACCGAAATGGCCGCGGAGCTGGGCCTGCCGTCGAATCGCCGGCCGCTGCTGATTGCCGTCGGCGTTGTCGGAGTCGCCGGTGTCTTGTTTGCCCTGTCGAAGGCCCAGATAGGACCCTTCGGCGTGGCCCACAAACCGGTAGTCACCGCAGCGGCGCCCGGCCCGAAGAAGGTGGTTGTCCCCGTCGAGCCCGATGCCGCCCCGATAACAGCGCCGTCGCCAGCGCCGTCGCCGCCCGTCGTGGCCAAGACACCTTCCGCCGCTGTTGCACAGGTGCCGCCCTCGCCCCCGGTCTCCGCGCCGTCACCCGCCAAGCCGCCCGCGTTGCCCGTCCGCCCATCGGTGGCGTCCGTACCGTCCGTGCCCGTCGCGGCGAAGGTCGTCCCCGAGGCGCCGCCTGCGTCGGATTTCCCCGCGGCGAAAGCCACGTGTCGAAAGGCTTATGAGAGCCGCAAGTACAAGGACATTGTCCTCGCCTGCAAGCGGGCCCTGGAGATCAAAGCGGATGCGGCTGACGTCATGGTGATGCTGGCCCACGCCGAGCTGGATCGGGGGCGCGCGGGCCAGGCGCTTGCCTGGGCCACCAAGGCGGCCGCCGCGGATCCGAATCTCGCCGAGGCATATGTATTCATCGGCGGTGCGGAACAAGAGGCTGGCCGGCGCCGTGAGGCCAAGGACGCGTACAAGAAATACCTTGAGCTTGCGCCCAAAGGGCAGTATGCGAACGATGTTCGGGCCATCATTGGGGGCCTCTAACGCTCGTCATCTGTTCTTGCCGTGCTGGTTCTTGGCCTCGAAACTTCCTGCGATGAGACGGCGGCGGCTGTTGTCGAAGACGGACGACACGTCCTGTCCGACATAGTCGCGTCGCAGGTGCTGGTGCATGCAGAGTACGGCGGCGTGGTACCCGAGGTGGCATCCCGCCAGCACTTGGCGACGGTCGTGCCCGTAATCCGCCGCGCGGTGAGCGCTGCTGGGATAGAATTTCGCGCCCTCGACGGCATAGCTGTCACCTGCGGCCCGGGTCTGGTGGGCGCGCTGCTGGT
>JANXXE010000019.1 GCA_025350815.1 Myxococcales bacterium
AGGCAACCCCAGTCGCCCATGTAGACGGGGCCCTCGGTCCAGCGCATTCCCGTCGCGATCCGCTCGATCGCGGCGCTGCCCAGCTTGTACCTGCCGAAACGCTTGTCGATGATCTCGACGCCGGGATCGGGGTAACCGACGGGGTGCTTGCCTGTCCAGTCGCGATCGCGGCCGAACTTGTCAATCACGACGCCGTCCGCCGAACAGCCGCAGCAGCATCAGAAACAGGTTGATGAAATCCAGATACAGGATCAGCGCACCCTGCATCGCCAACTTGGTCTGTTGCTGCCCGCCCCCGGCCGTGGCACCCAGCGTCTTCATCTTGGCGGTGTCGTAGGCGGCAAGGCCCGTAAAGACGATCACGCCCATGAAGGTGGTCAGCCAGTAGAGCGCCGGGCTGCCCAGGAAGATATTCACCACCGACGCGATGACCAGGCCGATGAGACCCATGAAACAGAAACTGCCAACGCTGTCGAGACTGCGCCTGGTTATGGCCCCGTAGGCCGAAACACCGGCGAACATGCCGGCCGTTACGAGGAAGGTCCCCGCGATTGAGCCCGAGGTGTAGATGAGAAAGATGCTTGAGAAGGTCACGCCGCTGAGCGCTGAGTAGGCGAAAAACATCAGGGCGGCGGCGCGGGCGCTGACGCGGGCGGCGATCGGAGCGAAGGCCATCACCATCCCGAACTGCGCGATAACGACCACAAAAAACACCATCCGATTGAGGACGAAGAACGACAGGGCGGCCGGGCTGGACGCGACCAGCATCGCGATCAACCCCGTGGTTGCGAGACCCAGGCTCATGAAGCGGTAGACCTGCCCCAGGAAGGAACGGGCGGCCACGTCGATGTGGTCGCGCGCCGCGGGGCCACGCGCGGATGCGGACGATGCGGACGATGCGGACGATGCAATCCATGCCATGGGCTTTGCTTTAGCATATGGTTGATGGGGTTGCATGCATGCGCTCGATCGCCTGATTGCCGAGGGACCGGACCCCCAAGGCGCGCGGCCGCTGGTCGAACGTTTTGTGGACCAGGGGGGCGCGCTGCCTACGACGCCGGAAGGACAGGCCTTGCTGGCGGCTTTGCTGGCGAACGGCGGCTTCCTGGCGGACATCATCCTGTCGGACGTCGACCAATTCACCCGCCTGGCGGCAAGCCCCTGGTTGCGCCGGACGAAACCCCGCGCCCTGCTGACCGGCGACGTGCACGACGAGGTGCGGGGCGCGTCGTCGTTCACCGATCTGATGCGCCGACTGCGCATTGCCCGCCGCCGCGAGATGCTGCGCCTGGGCGCCCGCGAGATAGGCTGGGGTACGACCGAAGAGGTCGCGCGCGAGCTGTCCGCACTGGCCGACGCGTGCCTGGAGGCCGCCGTGCACTTCTGCGACGCCGAGCTGCGCGCCGGTTACGGGGCTCCGGTGGCGACCGAGGGGGCGGCGGCGTTCGTGGTGCTGGGCATGGGGAAGCTGGGCGGCGAGGAATTGAATTTCAGCTCGGACGTCGACCTTATTTATCTGTATTCCACGGACGAGGGGCGCGCCGGCACACTGACCTTGCACGAATACTATTCCCGGCTGTCGCTGGCCGTGACCCGCGCCCTGTCAGAGCTGACCGGCGACGGCCTGGTGTTTCGGGTCGACCTGCGCCTGCGCCCCGAAGGACGCAGCGGCGCTGTTTGCAATTCCCTGGCGGCGGCTGAGTCGTACTACGAGACCTTCGGCCGCACGTGGGAAAGGCAGGCGTTGCTGCGCGCGCGCCCCTGTGCCGGCGACACCGCATTCGGTGACGTCTGCTTGCACACGCTGGAACCGTTCGTATTCCCCCGCTCACTTGGGGCCGGATCAGTCGACGAGGTGCGCGCCCTGCGCCGGCTGTTCCGTGACACCCCTGGGCAGGGCGGCTTCAACGTCAAGCTGGGCGCCGGCGGCATTCGCGACGTCGAATTGGTCGCCCAGTTGCTGCAACTGCTATACGCCGGTCAGCGTCGGGAACTGCGCGAGCGCACGACCCTGCCCGCCCTGCGCAAGCTGCGCCTCGGCGGCTTGTTGAGCGATCACGAGGAACGCACGCTGGCGACGGCCTATCGTTTTTGGCGCCGCGTGGAGCACCGGGTCCAGCTGGAACAGGGCGCGCAGACGCACGAGCTGCCGGCGACGGAAGAAGGCCTGTCGCTGATGGCGCGACGGCTGGGGTTTGTCGCCGCCCCGGACTTCGGTGCCGAAGTCCAGCGTCACGCCGCGGCCGTCGCCGCCATCGCTGAAACGCTGGGCGAGCCCGAGCGGGGCTTGTCAGCCGTGGTGCTGCGCCTGCTGGATCCCGCGTCGTCGCGACCGGAGCTGGAAGCGCGCCTGGGCGCGGCGGGATTTTCGCAGCCTGAGGCCAGCGCGGATGCTCTCGATCTGGCGCGCGGACGCCTGCCGGGTGCGTGGCTGGAAGAGGCCATCACGTCACCTGACCCCGATCGGGCCCTGGTGCATTTTCGCGATCTGGCGCTGCACGGGTCGCTGGGTCTGTTTGCCTTGCTCCGCGATGAGCCCACCTTGCTGCGCATGCTGGCCAGTCTTTTCGGCACCAGCGACCGGCTGTCGCGCCATCTGATCAGCCACCCGGGTATGTGGGAGCCCCTGGTCGACGGTCTCGGGGAACCGCGGCCGACCGAGGCACAATGGCGGCAGGCGCTGCCGGCGCGCATCGCGGGCCTGGATTTCGAGGAAGCCCTGCGCGAGATGCGGCGCTACCAGACCGAAGAGATCCTGCGCATCGGCCTGCACCACGTCGCCGGCAATCTCGATCCCGTAGACGTCTCGGCGCAGCTGACGGCACTGGCAGAGGCCTGCCTGGGGCGGACCGTGGAGCTTGTCGCCGGCACCCTGGAGGCCCGTCACGGCCGGCCCGACGCGGCGTTGACGGTCCTCGGCCTCGGCAGCTTCGGTGCGCGTGAGCTGCGCTATGGCTCGGATCTCGACCTGGTGTTTCTGTATGCGCGCCCCGGCACAACGGCCGGCGGCATGGACCACCAGGAATGGTTCGCGCGCCTGGCCCAGCGGGTGATTGGCGCCCTGGGCGCGCGCCTGGACGAGGGGCGCCTGTACGAGGTCGACACCCGGCTGCGACCGTCGGGCGAGCAAGGCATGCTGGTCACGTCATACGCGGCCTTCGATCGCTACCACGAGGAAACCGCCGCGCCGTGGGAACGCGTGGCCCTGTTGCGGGCGCGCCCGGTGTTCGCATCCGCCCCCGACGACTTCGCTGGAACGCTGGACGAGATCACCTACGGACGGCCGATTGACACGGAACAACTGCGGGGGGATCTGCTGCGCATGCGCGGCCGCATCGAGGACGAGCGCGGGCGCGGGCGGGCGGGCGCCGTCCACCTGCGGCTGTCGCCCGGCGGACTGACCGACCTCGAATTCATGGCCGCCTACGGCCAGCTTTTGCTTGGCGCAGGCGATCCCACCTTGCGAACCACGTCGCCCGTCGCGGCGCTGGACCGACTGGCCGCACGCGGCTTCCTTGATCCGGATGGGGCGACGCTGGCCGACGACCACCGCTTCCTGCAGCGCGCGGCGCTGGGCCTGCGACTTTTACGTGACACGCCCGACGACTGGGTGGCGCCCGATGATTTGCCGGTGGTCGCGCGCGCTCTCGATATGACCGAAGCGGTGTTGCAGACCGAGCTAACGGCGCGGATGAACCGGGTGCGGCAGGCTTTTACGCGCGTGCTGGGCGTGACCCGTCCGTCAAGCGCGTGAAACACCGTCGCGGACCCGATGCCAAAGATCAGCAAGCCCAAGGGCCGATGCCCACAGCTCAATATGGGCGACGTCCAGCGCCGCACCCCGCACCTGAAGAATACCTGCGGCATCCCTTAACTGAAGGTCGGACCCCCCACTTGATTGGGCCCATTCCATCTTTGCTATGATCGTATCCTCGGCGGACGCGACAGACACCTGGCTGCCCAGAAGCCGACCCTCGCGACGGCGGCTCATTTCCTGGATCGAGAACGGGCGAGCCTTCCGGATGATCATGTCGGCCTTCCATGCGGTCGCCATGTCGATGACGTTGAACTGACCCCGGCGAAGAAAAGCGTCGGCGGCAGCGTCCGCATCGACGTAGTAGGCCGCGGTGGGCAAGCTTCCGAGAAAACGGCCGAGCGACTCTCGATCAGGGTCGATCACCAGATCAAGATCCTGGCTGCTGCGGGGGATACCGTGAAACGAACTTGCGAACGAGCCCACGACCATGTGGGGTACGGCAGCAACCGTCAGGCGTTCCGTCAGACGAGCCAGAAAGTCTCCGGCCGGGGATTCGCTCATGGCGATAGCAACGGGGCCCGGGGCCACGCCCGGCGGAACAAGTCATCGCCCAACAGGAGGCGGCGAAGGGCAAACTCGATTTCGGCGGCACCATATTCGGGGTGACGCGCACGCACGCCGGCCCGGGTCATCTCCCGGGTCTCCTCGGACAACTGAGCCGCCAGCGTTGCGCGTCCGGTGGCTCCGAGGCGTTGATACAGGGCGACCTGTAGGGCGTGCGCCGCTGGCGTCGTATCGGCCGACCGCATTCAGACAGAATACCTCAGACTGCCGAGGGCCAGGAGTAGACTGCCCGACCAATGGCCGTTCGTCGCACCCCGAAAGCCGCCCCCGCGCGGCCGGCGCCTGAAGCGGGCGAGAAGAACTACATCACGCCTGCCGGTTACAAGAAGATGGTGGAGGAATTCGATTTCCTGCGCGCCACCAAACGTCCCGAGGTGGTGAACGCGCTGGCCGACGCCGCCGCCGAGGGGGATCGTTCCGAGAACGCCGAGTACATCTACCGCAAGCGGCAGTTGCGACAGATTGACGGGCGCCTGCGGTTTTTGAGCAAGCGCCTGGACAACATCGCCGTCGTCGACCCGGCCGAGCAAAAGCGCCGCGACAAGATCTTCTTCGGCGCCACCGTCACCGTGGAAGACGCCGAAGGGGAAGAACACGTCTACCGCATCGTCGGCTCGGACGAGATCGACGGCGCATCAGGCGCGATCTCGTGGAAGTCCCCTGTCGGACGCGCACTCCTGGGCAAGGAGGTCGGTGACACGGTCACCGTGCGCTGGAACGAAGCGGTGCGCGAGCTGACCGTGGGGGATATCAACTACCCCTAAGACGCCCGCCTCAGATCCGCCGACGGCTGGCCATTGCGCGATCGATTTCACGCTCGGCCTCGCGCTTCTTCTGGTCCTCGCGCCGGTCCCACTGCTGCTTGCCGTGCACCAACGCCAATTCCACCTTCACGCGGCCGTCTTTTTCGTACAGGGACAAAGGCACCAGCGTGTAGCCCTTGTCCTGGACCTTGCCCTGCAATCGATCGATCTCGCTGCGGTTCAGCAGCAGCTTCCGCCTGCGCCGCGGTTCGTGGTTGCGGGCGTGCGCGAAAGCGTAGGTGGTGATGTCGACCTGGTGCAGCCAGGCCTCGCCCCGGTCGAAGTCGGCGAAGGCGTCGACCAGGGTGGCCTTGCCGTTTCGGATGGATTTCACTTCGGACCCCGCCAGCACGACGCCCGCCTCGACCACCTCGTCGATGTGATACTCGTGCCGCGCCCGCCGGTTGCGCGCCAGCACCTTGTTGTCCCCGGCCGAGCCCTTCTTCTTCACCGCGCCCGGAGGTTGACGAACTGCCGACGGAAGATCAAGGCGTGGTTGTTCAAGGCGCCTGGCACCGGGTAACGTGCCGCCCATGAACGCCGACGAATTGCGCGCATTGCAGGCCCCGCTCAAGGCCCGATACAAGGACGACGACGCCAGCGGGAAGGTGACTTTCAAGGCGAAGGGGACGCTGGACGACCAGAACATTGCCTGCAAGGTCGAGACTGGCCGCGCGATCGTCGACGCTGGCCTTCACCCGGCCACGGGCGGCACGGGCCTGCAGGTGTGCTCGGGCGACATGTTGCTGGAGGCCCTGGTCGCGTGCGCGGGCGTCACCATGAAGGCGGTCGCCACGGCACTGGGGATCACCATCAGGGCCGGCACCGTCAGCGCCGAGGGCGATCTGGACTTTCGCGGCACCCTGGGCGTCTCCCGAGAAACGCCAGTGGGATTTTCGGCCATTCGTATGCGTTTCGACCTGGACAGCGACGCCACGGCCGAACAGAAGGCGACGTTGCTGAAGCTGACCGAACGATACTGCGTCGTGTACCAGACGCTGCGCGCCGGCGTTCAGATGACCGTGGCGCCCCTGTAGATTCCGGCGCGGTCTAGTTCTTAGTACTTGCCGTCGCCGGGGATGCGGTAGGTCTGGCTGCCGGATTCCTGGAGGCCTCGTCGCAGGTACGTGGGTTTGTCGAATTCGTTTTCCTCGATGCCCAGATCTTCCGCCGACAACGCGGGCGTCGACGGCGCGGGTCCGCGGCGCGCGCCGGACGTCATACCCGTGCCGCTCGGCTGCGTGGAACTGACGGGCGGGCGGATGATGGGCCGGCTGTCGCTCGACTGTGCCCATTCGACCGGCGCGGGACCCGTTGCCGCGGCCGGCACCGGGTTGCCGACGACGCCGTAGTTCATCGGTGCCGACGGCATGGGCGAGGCGGGCGGATACGGTGCGGTCGGCGCCGGGGTGTAGGCCAGCGGGCTGACGTAGCTGTCCGCCGCCAGATCGCCGATGTCGATGGGCTCAGGCATCGGCAAGGGCATAGGGGCGTACAGCGCCGATGGCCCGTTGCCGTATATGTGGGGCGTCTGAATCGGCAGCGCCATCTGGTTTTCACTCATGCGCCGGCCGCTGCGACCGATGGCGTGATTGATACCGGGGATTTCGGCGACCCCGTGGGTCTGGAAGCCTGTGGCGATGACGGTGATGCGAACCTCGTCGCCGCAGTTGGCGTCGATGACAGAACCGAAAATGATGTTCGCGTCGGGATCGGCCGCTTCCTGGATCAGGCTGCAGGCGTCGTTGACCTCGGCCAGGGTCAGATCCGGGCCGCCGGTGATGTTCACCAGGATGCCGGTCGCCCCGTTGATCGACACATCTTCCAGCAGCGGCGAATTGATGGCGCCCTGGGCGGCGTCGATGGCGCGTTTGTCGCCGGTGCCGCGGCCTGTACCCATCAGCGCGCGGCCCATGCCAGTCATGATCGTCCGCACGTCGGCAAAGTCGACGTTGATAAGGCCCGGCACCAAAACCAGGTCGCTGATCCCGCGCACGGCGTTCACGCACACGTTGTCGACCATGGCGAACGAATCGCGCAGGGTCATCTTCATGCCCGCCAGCGCCACCAGGCGATCATTCGGAATGACTATCAGGGCGTCGACCGCCTTGGCCAACTCGGCGATGCCACCGATGGCCTTCCTCTTCCGCTGCAAACCCTCGAAGGCGAACGGCCGGGTGACCACACCCACCGTCAACGCACCCATGTCGCGCGCCACCTGCGCGATGACCGGCGCGGCGCCCGTGCCGGTGCCGCCGCCCATGCCCGCGGTCACGAACACCATGTCGGCGCCCTGAAGCACCTCGGCCAGGCGCGAGGCATCTTCAATGGCCGCGGCGCAGCCGATTTCGGGGTTTGCACCGGCGCCCAGACCCTTGGTCAGCGCCTTGCCCATGTGCACCTTCATGCCGGCCTGGTTGGTGTCCAGGACCTGGCAGTCAGTGTTCGCGGCGATGAAATCCACCCCCTGAACGCCAGCCTCGATCATCGTGTTGACGGAGTTGCCCCCGCCCCCACCGACACCGATAACCTTGATTTTGGGGCCGGGGAGCTCGTCTGCAAATTGAAGCATGCGTGTTGTCTCCGTGTGATCTATTGGTCTCACGGGCATCGGGACCGGGCCAATTTTTTGATGCTCTTTTTTTGCCCGATCGGCGTCGGCACACGGACCTACTTTGTCGCCACGACAAAGTTCCGCCCGGGCACGAAACGGCGACGCGCGTGGTGCGCCTAGAAGGCGTTCGAAATCGCCTTGCGCACGCGGCCGATGATGCCGGCGCGCACCGGGGCGGGGGCTTCGCGACTGACGCCCTGCTGGGCGGCACCGTACTGAACCAGGCCGACGCCGGTGGAAAAGCGCGGCGACTTGACCACTTCGGCCAGACCGCCCACGCCTTTCGGGATACCCAGGCGAACGGGGATGCCAAGAATTTCCTCGCCCAGCTCCGCCATGCCGGGCAGTTGCGTGGCACCGCCGGTGATGACCGCGCCCGAGGCCAGCATGTCCTCACAGCCGAGACGGGCGATTTCTTTCTTCACAACGTCGAACAGCTCTTCCAGTCGCGGCTGGATGATGTCCCGGCACAGCATCTGCCGCGACAGAATCCGCGGCGCGCGGCCACCCACCGAGGCGACCTCGATGGTTTCGTCGTCGGACACCATGCTGGCCATGGCGCAGCCCCAGCGGTGCTTGATGGTTTCCGCCTCGTGCGGCGGCGTGCGAAGGCCGAAGGCGATATCGTTTGTCAGCTGGTGGCCGCCGATGGGGATGACGCTGGTGTGGGCGACCGATCCGTCGATGAAAATCGCGATGTCCGTCGTGCCGCCGCCGATGTCGACCAGGGCGACGCCCAGGCCCTTTTCGTCTTCCTCCAGCACCGCCTCGCCCGAGGCCAGGGGTTCAAGGACGATGTCGAGGACCTCCAGGTCGGCGCGCGTGCAGCACTTGATGATGTTCTGGGTGGCGGCCGCAGCGGCGGTGACGATGTGTACACGGGCTTCCAGGCGCACGCCGCACATGCCCAGGGGCTCGCGCACGCCGTCCTGACCGTCAATCTGATACTCCTGCGGCAAGACGTGCAGGATGTGGCGATCCACGGGCAGCGCGATGGCGCGTGTCAGTTCCAGCACCTTGGCCACGTCGCTTGCGCGCACTTCCTTGTCCTTGACCGCCACCGTGCCGGTCGAATTGACGCCCTTGATGTGGCCACCCGCAATGCCGACATAAACCTGCGAGACCTCGCAGCCGGACATGCCTTCGGCCTCGGCCACCGCCTGCCGGATCGCCGTCACCGTGGTGTCGATGTTGACGATGACGCCCTTTTTCAGGCCCCGGGCCGGCTGCGTGCCGACGCCGATGATGTCGAGACCGTTCTCGGTCATCTCGCCCACGATCGCCGCGATCTTTGTCGTGCCGATGTCCAGTCCCACGATGATGTCGGAACTTCTACGCGCCATGTTTTGGTCGTCTCCGTTCAGTCTTTGCCGGGCTTGCCGGGCGGATCGTTGCTGGCGCTGCGGGCATTCGCGAGCCGCACCGGAACCTTGTCGCCGCTTGCGACGTCAAGGTGCACGAGGCGTATGTCACGAACGTCGGAAGAGCCACCTGTTCTCACAGCTTCGAAGATCTGATCGAGCCTGGCCAATTTTTTGTTGTATTCGCCACGACCCAGCCGAATTTCGCCACCGCCGTCGAGAAGAAACAGGGTGAAACCGAAGCGCATGTCAATGTTGATCTCCG
The DNA here is from genome assembly GCA_025350815.1 of Myxococcales bacterium. Taxonomy (GTDB): domain Bacteria; phylum Myxococcota_A; class Polyangia; order Fen-1088; family Fen-1088; genus JANXXE01. The sequence continues at coordinate 9,425 of JANXXE010000019.1, forward strand.
ACGGCGCCGGACGCGTGGGCCGCGAACGATACTCGACGGCAAGCGCCAGCGCCTCGCGCAGGGCGGCCTCGCTGGCGTCACGCATGTCCACATACTGGGCGCGATCCACGCCGGTGATGACCATCAGACCGTCGGCCTCGGCCATGCTCGCACGCTTGAAGGGACGCCCGGTGTCGTCGACGACGTACAGGCCGCCCAGCGCCACCACGGCGGCGGCCCGCCTCTCCGCGACGTCAATGGTCAACGTCGACGGCAGTTGGCGCCCGACGCGGACGGTGGCGACCCAGGGGTGGGCGGCCACCTGCGCCGCCACCTGGTCGGTGTCCACGGCCAGTAGTCTGTCCCCCGCCCGCACGCCCGACAGGGACAACACCTCGTCCCGGGTCAGGCGCGCCGTCGGTGACACCTGAATCTCGTGTACCGCGAAACGCGGCGAATCGATCACGTGCCGGGTCGCCCAGCGCGTGCCCCACACAAGACCCACCACCAGCGCCACGGCTGCGGCCACTTTGCCGACGACCAACAGCAAGACCCACAGCCCACGGCCGACCGCGACCAGACCGTCGGCCACGGCAACCAGCGGGGCGCGCTTTTGCACCTGGGCCCGGCGGTTGCTTTTGCGCCGGCGGAAAAGGCCATGGCGCGGGCGTTCTACATCGACCGCCGCCATGCCCGCCGGGCCGTTCATCGAAGCACCATTCCAGGCGACGACAGGCGCGCCAGGGTGTCGGACGCCGCCTGCGTAATGTCGCCGGCGCCCAGAACCAGCAGCAAGTCACCTGGCCGCAGGATCCCGACCAGCGCATCGACCAGGTCGCGACGGGGGGCATAGTGGACGGCCCGATTCGTGGCGAACGTGGTCCGCAAGCGCTCGATGGTCACACCGGGCGACGCCGTTTCACCCGCAGCATAGATGTCCGTCAACATGACGACGTCGGCGCCCGCCAGCGAAGGCGCGAAATCCTGCATCAGATCGCCGGTCCGGGTGTACCGGTGCGGCTGGAAGGCGACCACCAGCCGCCGGCCGTACAGGCGGGCCGCAGCGACGGTGGCGGCAATTTCTGTTGGGTGGTGGCCATAGTCGTCAACCACCAGCACGCCCGCCGCCTCGCCGCGCACCGAAAAGCGCCGGTCGACGCCAGCGAAGGATTCCAGCGCCTCGCTGTAGTCCTGGAATGACACCCCGAACACGTCGGAAACGCACAGCGCCGCCAGAGCATTGGCAGCATAGTGAACACCTGGCATACGCACGCGGACCTCGCCGCGCGACTTACCCCGTACGCTGACGCGCAAGCTGGTCCCTTCGGGGCTCGCCGCCACGATCTCGCCCCGGTAGTCGCCCGCGCCCAGGCCGTAGGTCACGTGCCGCTTGAGCAACTCGGGCGCCAGCGCCGCAGTGGCCGGGTTGTCGGCGCACAGGACCACCAATCCGTAGAACGGCACCTTGTTCGCGAAGTCGAGGAAGGCCGCGCGCAAGGCCGCCTCGGTCCCGTAGTGGTCCATGTGCTCGCGATCGATGTTGGTGATCACGGCGGTCATGGGGAACAGGTGTCGGAAGGATCCGTCAGATTCGTCGGCCTCGGCCACCAGCACCTCGCCCTGCCCCAGACGCGCGTTCGAGCCAAGCGCCGTCGCCTTGCCGCCGATAATGACCGTGGGATCGAGCCCCGCCCGCGCCAAGATGGCCGCGATCATGGATGTCGTACTGGTCTTGCCGTGCGAGCCCGCGACTGCGACCCCGTCCTTGACCCGCATCAACTCGCCCAGCATCTCGGCACGCGGAATCACGGGAATGTCGGCCGCCCGCGCCGCCGCCATCTCGGGATTGTCGGGACGGACCGCGCTCGACACCACCACGACGTCCGCCTTGGCGACGTGTTCGGCCCGGTGCCCGATGAGAATGCGCCCGCCGAGGGTGGCCAGACGCCGCGTCACGTCCGTTTCCCGCAGGTCCGACCCGGACACGCGGTAGCCCAGGTTCAGCAACACCTCGGCGATGCCGGACATGCCGATACCGCCGATGCCGACAAAGTGGATGTCGACGTCGCGCTTACGGAACATGGCGTCCGGCCGCAGGCGTGAAAAAGACCAGTTTCACTCCCACACTTTGCGGCACGGGCGCGCGCGGTCAACTTTCGGCAGGCGTGTCGTCAAGCAGCCGCTGCAACCCATCGACGATTTGCCGCGCCGCCGTCGGGCGCGCCAGTCCGCCCATGGCCGCGCCCATCGCCTGCAAGCGCGGCGCATCCGCCAGCAAGGCGCCCAGCGTGGCGGCCAGCTTGGCAGCGTCGGTGTCCCCTTGGTGCAGCACCACGGCCGCGCCGGCCTTCGCGAACGCATGGGCGTTCCGGGCTTGGTGGTCGTCGGCCGCGGTGGGCAGGGGTATCAGCACGACCGGTCTGCGCACCACGGCCAACTCGGCCAGGGTCAGCGCCCCCGCGCGCCCCACCACCAGGTCGGCCGCAAGATAGGCTGCCGCCATGTCGTCGATGAAGGGGCTGACGTCCACCTTGTCCAGCAAACCCTTGGCCCGGTACTGCTCGCGACACCTGTCCACGTCCGCAGCGCCAGTCTGGTGCCGCAGGCGCGGCAACTGCCCCTGTCGCGCGAGGATCTCCGCGGCGCCCAGCACCAGATCGTTCACCGCGCGGGCGCCCTGGCTGCCGCCCACGACCAGCACCGCTGACGGCACATCGGCGCCGTCCATCCTGGTAAGGGCGCGGCCTGTGACAGCGTCGAGAAAACCGCGCCGAATCGGATTGCCGCAGGGCTCGATGCGCGCGCCGCCAAAGGCCGCGCCGGCCTCGTCGAAAGCCACGAAGACGATGCGGGCCACGCGTCCGAGGATCCGGTTGGTCACGCCGGGCACGCTGTTCTGTTCTTGAATGGCGGTCGGGTAACCGGACAGCGCGGCGGCCAGGACCATGGGACCGGACGCATAGCCGCCAACGCCCAGGACCACATCTGGCCGAAAGCGGCGCAAAATCCGCAGCGACTGCGCGAATGCCCATGGCAGACGGGCCATGCCGCGCGCGAAGCCCAGTATCCCCATGCCCTTGAGGCCGCTGACCTCCAGCAATTCCAGCGCATAGCCTGCCGCCGGAACGGCGCGCGCCTCGATCCCCCGCGAGGTACCGACGAACAGGATCTCGCCACCAGGTCGCCCCATCACCTCGTCGGCCACGGCGATGCCGGGGTACAGATGTCCACCCGTTCCACCGCCCGCAATGACCAGCCGCATGGCGCGCGTCAGCTTTCCGAAGGCGGCGATGGATCTGCGACCGGGGCCGACCGACGCCTGTGGGCGCCCGTCTCGACCACCACGCGGACGCCGGGCTCGGCCCGTTTGTTTCGCCCGGCCGCCACGCGCTGCCGAAAGGCACTGAAAAAGGGCGTCGCCCCGGGCTCGGGCTTGCGCGCCGAGATATTGGCCAGCACGCCCGCCATGAACAGGCTGACCACCAGGGATGAACCGCCATAGCTGATGAACGGCAGCGGGATGCCCTTGGTCGGCAGGCTACCCAGCACGACACCCATATTCACCAGCGCCTGCAGGCCGAACAGGCTGCTGAGACCGAACGCCAGGTAGCTGCCGAACACATCGCGCGCGCGCGCCGCCGCCAGATAGCCACGCCAGATCAACACCAGGAATGCCGCCAGTATCGAAAGCACCCCGACCAGACCCAGTTCCTCGCCGATGATCGACAGGACGAAATCGGTGTGCGCCTCGGGAAGGTAGAACAGCTTTTGCCGACCCTCGCCCAGGCCCCGGCCCCACACGCCGCCCGAGCCGACGCTGATAAGCGACTCCCACAACTGGTAGCCGACGTTCTGGCGAAACTCCAACGGGTTCAAAAACGCCAGCAAACGCTGCTGCCGAAAGCTTTTGCCCATGACCAGAAATTTCCAACCGATCGGCGCCGCCACCAAAAGGGCCATCAGGATGAAGCTGGTGCGGGTCCCGGCCACAAATAGCAGCGCCATCGTGACGGCGCCGATGACGACGGCGGTGCCAAGGTCCGGCTGCAAGATCAGCAGGCCCATCACGACGCCGGTGATCACCAGCGGGGGCAGAAAGCCGATGGAAAAGTCGCGCACCTGATCGGCCTTGCGTGCCAGCAGCACCGACACGTACAGCGTCAGTGAAAACTTCATCGGCTCGCAGGGTTGAAACGACAGCCCGCCGAAGCGGTACCAGCGCACCGCACCGTTGACCCGCGGGCCCAGGACCAACACCCCCGCCAATAAAGCGATGCTGAAGAACAACAGCGGGTAGGTGATGCGCCGGTAAACGGAATAATCCGTTCGGGCAGCGAAGGTGAAGGCGACAAGGCCAATCACGACGTAGACGGCCTCGCGCTTCAAAAAGAAAGTCCAGTCGCCATAGTGCTTGGCCGCGAAAGCCGCGCCGGCCGAGAACACCATGACGATGCCCAGCGCGATAAGACCGAACACCGCCCCGCACAGCAGGCGATCGGGACCCGTCGAGGGACGCGGCACGCGCAAGCTGACACCCACCCGCCCGGCGCCGCCCGGGCGCAGCCGCCCCATCCAATCCGTCACGCGCTCGCGCAGCCCGGCAGTGGCGATCATGGGCGCACGCCGCCCGACGGTGCCGACTGCCCTGCACCGGCGTGCAGCAGGCTTCTGACCGCCGCGCGAAAGACGTCTCCCCGGTGTCTGTAGTCGGCAAACATGTCGAAACTGGAACAGGCCGGCGACAGAACCACCGCATCGCCCCGACGGGCCAGGGCCGCGGCGCGCGCGACAGCCTCTTGCAGACTGGCCGCCTGTTCAACCGGAACCGCCGGCGACAGCGCGTCCCGGATGCGCTCCGCCGCTTCGCCAATCACCACCGCCGCCCGCCCCACATCTTTCATCACGGCCGCGAGCGGCCCGTAGCTGCCGCCCTTGTCCCGGCCCCCGGCAATCAACACCACACGCCGCGGAAACCCGGACAGCGCCGCCACCGTCGCGCCGACGTTGGTCCCCTTCGAATCGTCGAAGAAGACCACCCCGTCCGACTCGGCCACCAGTTCCATACGGTGGGCCAGCGGCTGAAACACCGGCAGCACGCGCCCCACCTCGGCCGGCTGCGCCCCGGCCAAACGCGCCGCCAGCGTGGCCGCAAGGGCATTTTCAAGATTGTGTCGACCCACCAGACCCGGCAGCGTCGACGGATAGCGTTCCACAGATCCGCCGGGCAGGCGCAAGCACAGCGAGCCGTCTTCCAACCAGCCGCCCTCGCGCAAAGGCTGCCGCGTCGACAGCGGCATTACCCGGCTGCGAATCTGACGCGTCAGGCGTTCCACTGCGGGATCGTCGATGTTCAGCACGGCAAAGTCAGCCGCCGTCTGGGCCGCGAAGATGCGCGCCTTCGACGCGGCGTAGGCATCCAGATCCGCGTAGCGATCCATGTGATCGGGCGTGATGTTCAGCAGCACGGCCACCTGCGGATGAAACTGTTCCACCGTATCCAGCTGAAAGCTGGAAACCTCGACGACGCAGATCCCGCCCGGGAGCGCGGCGGGCGTTCCCACGGCCTCGGACAGCGGCACGCCAAGGTTGCCACCCACGAAGGTGGGTCGGCCGGTCGCCGCCAGAATCGCCCCGCACAGCGTGGTGGTCGTGGACTTGCCGTTCGTGCCCGTGATGGCGACCAGCGGCGCCGACACGAAATGAGACGCAAACTCCAGCTCGCCGGTGACAGTCACACCCGCCGCCGCGGCCGCCGCGACCTCGGGCAGCGGTGGAACGCCCGGGGACAGCACGATGAGATCGGCCGCGACAAAGGTTTCGCGCCGGTGGCCGCCCAGCTCGCGCGCGATTCCAATCGGCAGGTCGGCGGCGCTGGTGTTCAGCTCGGCCGCGCTGCGCTTGTCGGTCACGGTTACCAGCGCTCCTTGTGTTGCCGCGAGACGCGCCGCCGCCGCCCCTGATCGCCCGAGGCCCACGACCAGCACCTTCTTCGCCGCAAGTGGGATGTCGTTCATCGTCGCCTGACCTGTCACCTGACTTTTAGGGTCAGCAGCAGTCCCACAATGGCGCAGGCGAACGAAACGATCCAGAAACGCACGACGATCCGCGACTCCGGCCAACCCAGCTTCTCGAAGTGGTGGTGGATCGGCGCCATCAGAAAGACGCGCCGGCCGGTCTTCTTGAAGTACCCGACCTGAATGATGTCGCTAATCAGTTCGGCGACGAACACGCCGCCGATGATGGGAACGGACAGTTCCGTCTTGGTGGCCAGCGCCACGAAGCCCAGCGCCCCGCCCAGCGACAGCGCACCGACATCACCCATGAACACCTGCGCCGGGTGCGCGTTGAAC
>JANXXE010000026.1 GCA_025350815.1 Myxococcales bacterium
GGCGCGGGCGGCGTTGCCGCAGGGGTATTTTGTTTGGACCCGGGGTACCCCTGACGATCCCGCCAGCCGCAAGATTCACCGTCTGACCCTGCCCGGACGCGATGAAGAGATCGTGCTGACTTCCGGCGAGGACGTCGAGCCCCAGATCAGCCCCGACGGCAAATGGGTCGCGTATGCGAAGGCCAAGTACGGCGGCGGCTCGGACTATCACGACTTCAAACTGTGGAGGGTCTATGTCGTCTCGATCCACGGCGCAGGCGGTGGCCGACGCGAGATCAAGATCGATGACGACGGCGCCTGGCCCAGCTGGAGCCAGAGCGGCGCGCTGTTTTACAACCAGGCCGACGGCACGCACAGCAAGATCATCCGCGTCGAAATCGACGATCGCGGCCGTGTCACCGGCAAGAAGACCTTCGCCGTGACCCGGGATCTGTTCGGCGGCTTCGCCGAGGTCAACGAGGCCGCCGTCGCGCCCGACGAAAGCTGGTTTGCGGGTCGCACGCGCGGCAATGGCACACAGAACGGGGTCAGCGCCTTCACGCTGAATCCACCCGCGCGACTGCTGCTGGCCCGCGCAGGCGACGTGGGCTGCATGCCGCGCGTGGCCCCGAACGGTGCCTTCGGCCTGATAGCGGGTGCCACAGAAGGGATTCGCTGGGGTCACGCCCCGCAGGTTCCCAATCGCAAGGAAGACCAGCTTCTGATTGCGGCGCGCTCGCCCAACCACAAGGCCTATCATCCGGGAATTTCGACCGACGGCAACTGGGTCCTGGCCGCACAAGGGACCGATCCCGACCACAACTCCGGCCGCTACGACATCTCGCTCTATGCGCTCGACCCCGTCGCGATGACGGTCGGCGACGAGCAAGCGCTGACCACGTCGGACTTCAATGGCTGGCCCCACCTGTGGGTCGGGCCGCCCGGACCGCCGCCCCCACCGCATCCCGAGGTGGGCGACTTCTATGCGTCCAGCTACACGGTCGCCCCAGGGGAATCCATCGTCCTGACGTGGAACACATTCGGTGCCGATCAGGTGCTACTGAACGGCGCGCAGGTGGCGGCCGAGGGCACGCAAGAGATCAAACCAGCGTCGACCATGACCCTTAGCCTGACGGCCAGCAGTTCCATCGCCGCCACCGGCGACACGCGGACATTGGAAGTCACCGTCAACCCAACGCCCGTGCCAGTCATGGTGGAACATTTTGCGGCCCAGCCCGACCACATCGAAAGGGGCCACAGCACGACACTTGACTGGCGCGTTCGCAACGCCACGACGCTGGACCTCGACGGCGTGCGCATCGGCCCCGTCGACGGGCACGAGGTCAGCCCGCTTGAAACCACGACCTACACGCTGACCGCCCAGGGCAGCGGCGGGCCGATACAGGCACGCGTCACCGTCGTGGTCGAGGCCCAGCGCAGCGGCCTTTTGCCCGACCGCGGAGGCTTTCGCTGCAACTTTGGCGGCGGCAACGGCGGCGCGGGGTTTGCGACGCTGGTGCTGCTGGTCGCCGCCGCACTGGGACGCCCCCGACGGCGCGCGGTCTGAAGACCGCCATCGGCGTCATAGACGCCGTCAAGGCCTCCTTCGTCGGCAACGTTCGGTCGCCGTCGGGCGTGTACTGGATGGGCTGGGCCCGGTACTCCAGCGAGCGAAACGCCGAGCCCGGACCCAACACGGCCGTCACCAGTCGCTCCGACGTCGGCCCCATCATGCGCGAGCGCCCCATCGAGACGCCCCCGTAAACCGGGACAAAAACTTGTCACGGGGCATGCCTGCCAAACCCAGCGCGGGCGATCGGACATTCCACGGCCGCGGCGTTGGGGTAGAACGGCCGCGATGGTTGCGGTTCGCTTTGTGTCGGGCACGATCGAGATTGCGGGCTTGTCGCTTGATTTTCACGGTCTACCGACGACCTGCGTCTGGGATCCGCGCGCCGACTGCCACCGGGCGCCGGCTTTCGCCTATCCGGATGTAGTGCGGGCGTTGGCGCGGCAAAAGATCCCGTACGACGACCAGGCCCGGCGTTACGAAACCCTGGCCATCACGCAGACCGCACGACGCGAGCCCCGTCCGTACCAAAGCGCGGCGTTGGCCGCCTGGCGGCAGCAGGGCGGGCGCGGCGTGGTTGTGTTGCCCACAGGCGCGGGCAAGACCCTGGTCGCCCACCTGGCCATCGCGGATCGCTGCCGCAGCACCCTGGTCATCGCGCCAACGCTGGACCTGGTGGCGCAGTGGCATGAGGGACTGGTCGCCACATTTGGCGGACCCGTGGGTGTGATCGGCGGCGGCGACTACGATGTGCAACCGTTGACCGTGACCACGTACGACTCGGCGTACATGCACATGGAACACCTGGGTGCGCGTTTTGGCCTTCTGGTGTTCGACGAATGCCACCATCTGCCCGGCAGCAGCTACGCGCTGGCCGCGCGCCTGTCCCTGGCGCCCTTTCGCCTGGGCCTGACGGCCACGCCCGAACGCGGCGACGGGCGCGAACGCGATCTGGACGATCTGGTCGGGCCGCTGGTCTACCGCAAGGACATCGTCGAGATGACCGGCGACTACCTGGCCGAATACGAAACCGTTCGCGTCACCGTCGAGCTGACGGCCGCCGAGCGCGAGGAATACGCCGCCGAGCGCGAGATCTACCGCGGGTTTCTCGGACAAAACGGGATCTCGATGGCGCGGCCGTCCGGCTGGTCGGATTTCGTGATTCGATCGTCCCGCGGGGAAGACGGCCGTCGCGCGATGGCCGCCTACCGCCGCCAGCGTGAGATCGCGTTCACCGCCCCGGCCAAGCTGGCCTACGTCGAACGCCTTCTGCACCAGCACCGAAACGACCGGACGATCGTCTTCACCCAGGACAACGCCACCGTGTATCTGGTGTCGCGACGCTTTTTGCTGCCGGCGATCACCCACCGCACACGCGTCAGCGAGCGCAGCGAGATCCTGTCCGGCTTCGCGGACGGGCGTTACGGCGCCGTGGCCACCTCCCGGGTCCTCAACGAGGGCGTCGATATGCCGGACGCCAACATCGCCGTCGTCATGTCGGGCAGCGGCTCGGTGCGCGAGCACGTCCAGCGTCTGGGGCGCCTGCTGCGCAAGCGCGGCGCAAAGCGCGCGGTCCTTTACGAACTGGTCACGGGCGGCACCAGCGAGGCCTACACCAGCGATCGACGAAGGCAGCACGTTGCTTACCGCTGATCTCGTCTGTGTGCGCCGCCGGGGCGACGTGTTGACGGTCGTACCACTGGACCAGGCGGCGGCCGGCCGGGCGTGCGAGCTTGGCCGTATCTACCTGGACCTGGCCCGCGCGCACGTCGGCCTATCGCGGGGCGCCTTGCTTGATTCGGCCCGGCAGATCCCAGTCGCCGCGCACGATCGCCGTCTGGCAAAAGGATTGCTGAAGCTAGTGGTCGATCGTTGCACCTTCGAAGAGGCCACTGGCTTCGATCCACCGACGATCCGGCGGACACTATTCGCCGCCGCGACCACCGCCCGCAAGACACTGGGGCCGCGGCAACTTTTTGACCGCGCGGCGGTGCTGGAGGCGGCCGGCAGGCAAGTCGGAACCACGCCGGCGGCCTTCGAAACGGGCCTTTATAGCGACCTGCCCGACGCCCACATCTTGCGCGCTTTCGATCCCGTTTCATCCGAGTCGCTGGTGCGTCTGCACCAGGAGGCCCAGACGCAGGCGGTCTTGCTGCGCGCCGTCCGCGTCCACGCCACGGTTGTGGACGCCGCGCCGGCCACGTATCGGGCGCTGTTTCGCAAGCTGAAGTTCCTGCGCCTCTTGCCGCAGATCCACCCGCGACCCGAGGGCGGCTACACGATCGAAATCGACGGTCCGTTCAGCCTTTTTGAATCGGTCACGAAATATGGCCTGCAACTGGCCCTGGCCTTGCCCGCACTGCGCGCCTGCGATCACTGGTCGCTTGAGGCAGACTTGCGCTGGGGCAAGGATCGCGCGCCCCTGCGTTTTGCCCTGCGCGGCCGGCGCGCCGAGGACGACACATCCAGCGCTGCGCTGCCCGACGAGATCGCCCACTTGCTCGACCGCCTGCAGGCCGCAAAGACGTCTTGGCGCGCGCGGGTCTCGACCGCTTTGCTGCACCTGCCCGGCGTGGGCACCTGCGTACCCGACCTGGAACTTGTCCACCGCGACGACGGCCGCGTCGTCTTCGTCGAGATCTTGGGCTTTTGGAGTCGCGACGCCGTCTGGAAACGCGTCGAACTGGTCGAGGCCGGCCTTGGAGCACCCGTCTTGTTCGCCGTGGCCAAGCACCTGCGCGTCTCCGAGGCTGTTCTGGGTGATGACCTGCCCGCGGCCCTGTACGTCTACCCGCGCCAGCCCAGCGCCACGGCCATTCTGGACCATGTCGAGCGGCTGGGTGCGCGCCTGCCCCGTCAGGAGTAGCGCTTGCGAATCAGCGCCAGGATCGTGTCCTTGGCGCAGTGATCGCAGTAGCCAAACCGCGTCTTCAGCGTGTCGATGGTTTTGCGCGCTGCCTGCGCGGCATCGGACAACATCTGCGACGGCCCATCGACCAGATAGACCAGCAAATCTTCGTTGATCTTGCGCACCTGCTTTTTGCGTTCACCGAAGAACGACTCACGCAAAAGTGCGATCGGCTGCGGGAAAATTTGTTCGTAGTCCGGCTTGTGGCCAAGGTTGTCCAGCGACCAGGCACCGACCTTGGCAATGACCTCGCGACGAAATTCTTCCCGCCGGCCACCGCCGCTGCCGACGTCCAGCATGCGTTCAATTTCGTTCATGAACTCCTCGTCGGGCTCTTCGTCGCGCCCGGTGATGGGGTTCCGAACCTTCTCGCGCTTGATCCACGACGACACCTGGCCCAGATACCGCTCGAACTGCTCGATGTAGCGGCGTTCGTCGACCAGACCCATGGCCGTGCGCACCTCGTCGTCGATGCGATCGATCAGGCGATCGCGCACCTGGAAGATGAACTTGCGGTTTTCGTGATATCCGCCCGACAGCGGCTCTTGCTTGAGAAAATCGTAGATGGTGACGCCGCGGACCAGTTCTTCCAGTTCTTCGAACACCGCGAACGGCGACAGGCACTTGAACTTGGGGCTTTGCGCCGCGTTCATCAGCAACAGCTTCATCTCGCGCGGCGAGGCACCGGTGCGCCCCTCGTAGTTCGGGTAGCTGTCCGATTCGCGCGCGATGCGTTCCAGGCCCGACTGCAAATCGCGCACCTGTTCGGGCGAGAAACCCTCGACGGAGGTTTCGGCGGCATACAACAACGCCTTGTCCAGCGGACCCACACGGGCGACCAATTCGGCCAGGCCCTTGGGGTATTTCTCCGGCATGGGCTTCTTCATGCGCGTGAGAACCGCCCACAACGCCGTCGCCCAGGCCACGTGCGGGGCCACGTGCCTGTCGGATTCCGGCGCGCTCACCGAACGGATGTGCGCATCATAGATCTGCTGTTCGATCCGGTGGTCCAACAGATACGGCGCACGGACCAATTCGATGCGGCCCTTGAACGACTGAAATTCCGGCAGTTCCTTGAAGGCCGCCAGGTAACCCTCGTTCGATGAGGCCACGAAGACGGTGTCGATTTCAAGACTGGCGACGTCCAGGGAAATCCGCCCCTGCTCGACCGTGCCCAGCAGGTACTTGAAGGCCTCAAGCGGACGCTTCAACAGATCGGCGAAATCCAGCACGCCACGGTTTCCATCCACCAGTTCGCCCTGAAATTCATACAGCGTCAGCGATTGCAGTGCAGGCGGCAGCGACGACAAAGACCGATCCATCGTCAACTGGCGGGACCGGGCGTCCACCGCCAGCTGCGGCTCGACCGTCGCGGCCGCCTGCCGGTAACGGCGCGACACGAAGAAACGCTCGACCTGGACATGCCGCAACACCTTCGCGAGATCGCCGTGGTACGAAGATAACAGCGCCTCGAAGATCTGACGATTGCGGTGCGACAGGTCGCCGTCGATCAGATAATGCGACGGCCGGAACCCGCCGCGAATCTCGTCGGCCAGATTCTGCTCGATGAACTCGACACGCTTGGGGCGCGGCAGCAGCAGGATCGGGTGGTCGCGCAATTCGTCGACGATCTTGGCCTCGATGAATTCGTCTTCCAGGTAGGCGTAGCTGTCCACGGCGCCGGGCAATTCCAGACCGCCGCCGGGACCGCCGCCGCCGAATCCAATCCCGCCCCTCGCCACCTTCTGAGACGGGAAGATCCAGTTGAACCGGTACAGCGCGCCCTCATCCAGCGTCGAATAGTGTTCAAGCGAGCGCTGCAGGCAGGCGACAAAGGTCGACTTGGCGCTGCCGTTCGGGCCGTGCAACAGAATCAGGCGGTTCGTACGGCCCTCGCGCGCAAAATTCGACACCAGACGGTAGACGGCGGCCTGGACTTCCTCCTGCCCCATCAAACCGTCCTTGCCGCCATCCCACGGGCAGTCGAACAATTTCCACCGGGTGACGGGCCCCCGGGGCGTCTTGACCGTCGTCGTGCCGAAATGGTCGAAGGCGTCGCGAACGTACTGCGCTGCAGACCGCACCTGCCGGGCGGTGTCGCCGGAAAACAAAGCGAAGTATTCGCCAAAAGACATCACGCGGCGCTTGCGGGCAAAGGCGTCGCGAACGTCGGTGGTGGTCTGGCCAAGCCAGCTCTTTGCATCAAAGGCGGCCGACATGGGCTGCATCAACCGTAACATGGCCTCCGTCGGGCGTCACGGACGCCGTTGCATGGCTTTCCGTTGCATGGCTTCCGTTGCCCGGCTTCCTTCGCAGCAGCGTCCACAGTATAGAGAATGCGCATGATGAAACGATTGAGCCGCTTCGGAGCCATGATGGTGTCGGTGTCCCTTGTCTTCTCGACGACGACGCTGGCCGCCTCCGCCCGTACAAAGAAGCCAGGACAGAAGACGGCGCCGCAGCAGATCCCGGCGGCGACACCCGCCGCCCCCACCCTTGCCCCGGCTGATTCCAGTCCGGCGGCGGATCTGAAGAAGGCCAACGCCTCGCTCAAGAAGGTCCTCCAGAAGCAGCGGCCGTCCTGGTCACCCGAGGCCGAGGCGAAGAACGTCGAACTAAAGAAGATTGTCGATTCCTTTCTCGACTTCGAGGAACTGTCGCGGCGCGCGCTGGCCCGGCACTGGGACCCGCTGGCGCCGAAACAGCGCACGGACTTCGTGTCGACCCTGCGCGAACTCATCACGCGCAGCTACGTCAAGCAGGTCTACGGACAGCCCGAGTACGACTTGAAGTTCGACAAAGAGGTGAAGGCGGATCAGGAAGCCACGGTGACCGCCACGCTGACCACAGTGTCGAACGGCAAGAAGGTCACTCTGGGTATCGACTACAGGATGATCTACCGGTCCGGGCACTGGGTAGTCTACGACGTCATCACCGACGAGCAGAGCCTGCTGGAGAACTACCGTGCCGAGTTCAACAAGATCATCACCCGCGAGTCGTTCGATGCCCTGCTCAAGCGCATGAAGAAGAAGGTCGAGGAAAAGGCAGAAAAGGCAGACGACAAGTAACTTGCGCGCAGCCGGGATGTGCGACAATCAGGATCCGCCGTGCCACTTCCCCGGTGTCTATTCGCGACGCTGTTCTTCGCCGAGGCCCTGGCGCCACGGCTGGTCGGTGCCGCCCCGGTCAATCTGACGACGGCGCACCCGCAGGTGGCGCTGACGGAATTCGATCTTGAGGGCGAGGGCGCCTCCCCGGCTTTGGCCCTGCAGCTTCAAGATGGTTTCGTCGTCGGGCTATTTCGCGCGGGGATCCCGGTCCTCGATCCGGTGGACGTGGCGCGACGCCTACCCAAGAACCCTGAGCTTCAGCGCTGCGACACCTCGCCTTGCCTCAAAAACCTCGGCCAGCTTCTGGATATCCGTTTCGTGATGCGGGTCAAGGTCTCCCTGACCGGCAACAGCTACAAGATGGCCGTGCGTCTGTTCACCACCGAGGGCGCCGTGCCGGCCGCACTGCCGGTGGAGGCCCAGTCGCGATTCTGCGACGTCTGTACCGTGACCGAGGCACGCGAGGTGATGATCCGCCTGGCCGACGGCATCAAGAAGCCGCTTGATGAAGCGCCGACCCCGCCACCGCCGGCGCGTCGGCCCCGCACCCACACCTGGTCGGGGCCATCGATCGTCAGCGTCGCGCTTGGGGTGGCTTCGGTCTTTGCCGGCGCCGCTGTGCTGGCCGCCAGCGGCGACGATGCGGGTAAAGGTCCGCCGGCACTGGCGGGCGGCCTGATGGGGGCAGGTCTGGTGGTCGCGACCTACGGCCTGTATATGGGTTTCGACCCGCCCGCGGGTCCGGGCGTCCGCTGGTGATACACCTGATATTTATACGTAACGTATAACACGTAGTATAAACGTATCTAAATCTGCCTGCGAAAAGGCCCGATATGGTCTGGCAAGGCAGAATGCATCGTTTCCCCCGACCGCCCCCGTGCATCCGCGTCGCCCTGCCGCTGCTGTGCGGCGCGCTTGCCCTGGTGGCGGCGCGTGCGTCCGAGGCCCGGGTCAACCCGCTGACCATCATCAAGCGGCAGATCCACAAGCCCAACATGCTGGTGGTCCTCGACACTTCCGGCTCGATGACGGGTGTACCGGGCAACGAATTCGAGTACGAGGCTGCGACGAACAGCTATCCGCTGGAGGTTGGTGTCGACTGCGACAACGGCGTGGACTGTCGCGCGGCGATCATCCGATCGCGCTGCAACGGCACGGGACGGCCTTGCACCAACGCGGGCGACTGCCCGGGACAGATCTGCACCGTCCTCGGTGCCGCCGAGCCGCTCGGTATGTGTCGGGCCGCCCAGACGCTGTGCGGGCGCGACGCTGATTGCACACAGGACGGCGACAGCTGCGGCGCGCCGGTGTCGCGGACGGTGATCGCCAAGCGATCCCTATCGCGCATCATCACCGAGAACTACAAGATCATAAATCTGGGTTTGATGACCTTCTACCAGTCCGGGTATTTCCCCTACTACCGGGTTAACGCCGGCACGACGGCAACCACCGAAGCGCGCTTTTTCGGGCGCGGCGACAACGAGGACCGTGGCTGCTTTGACTCGCACCACGGCCCGACGCCGACCTGCGACTACCAGGGGCTGACATACACCCTCGCACCGACGCCAAACAGCCAGTACGAGGTGAATCAGCGGGGCCGCAAGAGCTACCACGACATGAACTTCTGCGGTCAGTGGTGTGCAGTGCCGGGTATCGGCCTCGGCAAGTGGCGCGGCAGCTACTACGTGCGCACCACGACGGCCGGCAGCGCGACGACGACGCTGGTGCCACAGGCAACGTACACCGGCAAGAACATCACGGTGGGCGGCGTTCCGTATCGCTACTTCACGCCGCGCAATGACTACTACACCTACAACGCCCAGCGGGACCCGAACATCAACCCACCGATACAGGTGCCGAACTGCGGGGCGTCCTGTAGCGCCACCTGTGGCGGCCGCTGGGACGATCAGCTGGCGCCCTTCCTCAATCCGACGGCCACCGACGACACCGCCCGGACCAACGCCGACCGAATGTTGGACTGGATGGAAAAGGCGGCCAATGGCGGACTCGTCACCTACGGCGGAACGCCGTCGGGGTGCACGCTTGAAAACGATGTCACGCGCAGCCCGAACAGCAGCGCCTACGACTACATGTTCAAGGTCCGGACGGACGACACACTCAAGTGCCGCAAGAATTTCGTGCTGTTTATCACCGACGGCGAAGCCAACGGGCCCGGGGACGACGGCTGCGATCTGCCCGCCTGCGCCGCCGCCGATCCCATCGCCGCGCACTGCACCTGCCGCGCCGTCAAGGCGGCCTGGCACCTGCGCAACAACGATCGCGTCCCCGGCGAAAAGCTGGATGTCCGCACCTTCGTCGTCGGCTTCTCGAAAGACGCCGCGTCCGGGGTGGGCAGGACCATCAACGACAACATCGCCCGCGCCGGTGGAACGGATCATTCATTCGCCGCCAGCAACGAAAGCGAGCTGGCCCTGGCCATCCAGTCCGCCATTTACGAGGCGGTCAAAGGCAGCTATGCGACGTCGCCCGCGACCTCGTCCTCCGGCACGCAGTTGCCCTTGACGATCCAGGCGGGCAAGTACGTCCTTGATTCGCGTGTCGATTTCCCCTCGTGGCAAGGGCACCTACTGGCCTACGACATTTCGTCGACGCCACCGACGCTGGCGTGGGACGCGGCGACGCAGCTTCAGGCAATGAACTGGTGGGAACGCCGGGTTTATATCGGCATGCGCGACGGGACGGTCATCAAGGTAGACGTCGATTCCGGGACCAAGGCCGTCACGAACAAGGCGACGCTGTCCGCGCTGGGTCTGGGCACCAATCCCGACGAGGCCGAGCGCATCGTGCGCTTCATGCTCGGGGATCCGGCGTCGAAGAACCCCGCGATCCTGGGTGCGATCGTCAACTCGACACCCATCGACGTCGGACAGCCGGGCGACAGCCCCCTGCCCGGCGGGCACGAATTCTTCCTGGCGTACCGGATGCGCCCTGGTCTTACCTACGTTGGTTCAGACGACGGCATGTTGCACGCCCTGTTTACAAACCCGACCGCCGTTGCCGGCAAGACCTACGCCCCGGGCAGCGAAGCCTTCGCTTACATCCCCCACGACATGCTGCCGGTGATCACCAAGATCCACAGCCAGGGCGGCCAAATCGCGGACCCGGCCCAGCACATCTTCGGGCTGGCGAATTCGGCCAAGGTAAAAAGCCTGTGCGTCAGCAACTGCACGGACGCCGCCAGCGCCGTGTGGAAGACCCTGCTTGTGATGCCCGAGGGATACGGCGGGTCGGACACCTTCGTTCTCGACGTCACGAATCCGGTCAGCGACGCCGGCTTTGCCGACCCACCCGTCGCGCCCGTGTGGCACACCGAGGACGCGTTCGTAAAGCCGACCTACGATGCGGCGATGGGACTCAGCGTGTCTTTACCGGGCTTCTTCTTCAACAAGACAGATACCCTGGACGACCATCGCCTTGTCTTCGCATCCGGCTACAGGACCGACGGTCCGGCCGACCAGGGTCGCCAGATCATCATCGCTTCGGCGGCCACCGGCGCGATCCTGGATCGCAAGACGGCTGTGCCGCCCGGTAGTTGCGCGCAGGAATACACGCTGCTCGCCGACGTCGCCACCGCCAAGGACTTCGCCCGCGGCGAACGGGCCAAGTTACTGGGCGCCTACGTCGGCGACACCTGGGGCGGGCTGTGGCGCTATTCGTCGACGGGGCTCAGCTCGATAGCCAATCTCGGCTGCCAGGACCCGCTGCACTTCGCGCCGACCGTGGTCCAGCTTGATCGCGACGACCCGACCAATTTTTCGCGCGAGACGTATCTGGTCCAGGTCACGAATTCCGCCATGGATGAGGTGACGGCGGACTTTGCAGAGCCATCCAAGATGGTCATCATGAAGGAAAAGGCGGACATCAATGGACTGCCCGTCCCGGATCCGACCTTCGGCGCCGCCGGAAAGATCGTCCTCACGGTGGGGACCCCGGGCCTGTGCGGGCGCACCGGCCCCACCGGCGCCTGCGAGCAGGTCTTGCCCGCGAACGCCCGGCCGATGGGCACCCCCATGGGGCTGCTCAAGCGCGACGGATCGGGCTTTCAACTGATGTCGCTGTGGTACACGCCCGACACCGCCGGCTGCACCAAGGGCAAGACCTATCTTGCGCTGCACGAGGTCGTCGGTGGTGCCGCGGTCCAAAAACAAGGGATGGAACTTGCCTTCGCCCAGGAACCCATCGCCAGCGCCGTCGTGGTGGCAGGACACATCTACGTCGTAAGCTCCGCTGGCCTCGTCAATATCGGGGGCGAAATCAATGCCACCTACGTCACGGGCTCAAGCCAGTCGCCCACTTCCGGCGCCGGGAGCGGTCGCTTCAACATGCTCGGCTGGACCGAGATGTAGCGGCCGGCCGTCGCCTACAGCGAAGCGCCCAGCGCGCGCAGAGTCCGCGCGAAAGTCGGGAAGGACGTGCCGATGTCCTCGGTCGGCACTTCGGTCTCTTCCTCGCCGCACAGACCCAGAATGGCGGCGGCCATGGCGATGCGGTGATCGTGATCGGCCTGGGCGCGGCCGCCCTTGACCCGCCGATTCGCGCCAGCGCCCTCGACAGTGAAGCCATCCGGCGCGTCGGCCACCGCCACCCCCGCCCGCGACAGCTCGCGCCCGATCGACGCTATGCGATCGGATTCCTTGATGCGCAATTCGTGCAAATCCGAGAACTGCGAAGGCCCTTCGGCCATTGCCGCAGCGACGGCCAGGATCGGAATCTCGTCGATCGACCTCAATGCCAGATCACCCGCGATGCGTGCGCCCTTCAGCGCCGAGGCCCGCGCGCGCACCGTCCCCACCGGCTCGCCCATGGCGTCCCCGGTGATCTGCACCTCAAGCTCGGCCCCCATCGCCCGCAGGGCGTCGATGACACCCGTGCGCGTGGGATTCAGCCCCAGGTTTTCAATGGTCACGTCGCTGCCCGGGACCAGCAAGGCCGCGACCATCATGAACGCCCCCGACGAGATGTCCCCCGGCACCTGCAAGGGGCCCGCGCGGAGGCGTCCGTTCCAGCCGTCGGGCTCCACCCGCACGGATCGCCGGGCCGGGTCGGCGTGCAAGGGCGCCCCCAGGTGGCGCAACATCCTTTCTGTGTGGTCGCGCGACAGCCCCGGCTCGGTGATCTCGGTTGTGCCCTTGGCGAAAAGGCCCGCCAGCACCAGGGCGCTTTTCAGCTGGGCGCTGGCCACCGGCAGGTTGTAGCGAATGCCGTGCAGGTTGCCCCCGCGCACCTGAAGGGGCGGGAAAATATCGTTCGGACGCGACGGATCGCCGCGCCCCTCGATGGTGGCACCCATCTCGCGCAGCGGCCGCGCCAGCCGACCCATCGGCCGCCGCGTCAGCGACGCATCCCCATACAGCGTGCTGACGAAGGGCTGGCCCGCCAGCAGGCCCGACATCAGCCGAATCGTCGTGCCCGAATTGCCGCAGTCAAGCGACTCGGCCGCCTGCCGCAAGCCCGAAATGCCGACACCCATCACCCGTGCGTTCGCCCCGTCCAGCGACACCGGCACGCCCAGCGCCGCCAGCGCGCGCGCGGTCGATACATTGTCCCCGCCCACACCAAGGCCGGTGATCTCGACAACCCCGTCGGTCAACGCCCCGAACAGCAAGGCGCGGTGGGATATAGATTTGTCACCCGGGACGCAGCAGATCCCACGTAACGGTCCCGAACGGCGGGGGCGCAACGGTCCGTCGGTGTTGTCGGCAGCTTCTCGGCTCATTTCACTTCGGCTCCCTGGTTCCCTCGGACACCGACGGCGCCTGGGCAGGTACCGCGGCCATCACTTCGTCGGCAAACGCCTTCACTTTTTCACTGACCACATCGCGCTGGCTCTCGGACACGGACAGGGATCCTTCCAGCCGGGCCCCGTGCGTCGAGACATGCAGCTGTTCCATTATCAGGTCCAGGCCCAGCGCCGCCAGCGATCGCCGCGTCCGCAACTGGTGGACCTGTTCTTCCAACCGGGCCGCCAGGTCCACGGCGCCGCCCCGCGTCCCCGTCGCGCCGACAAACGCCACATCCAGCGACGACTGCAAATCCAGGCGCGCCCCGAAGGTGCGCAGGTCAGCCGCGTCGCCCAGTTCCTGGGTCATCCGTTGGCGAATCTCGGGGCTGATAGCCACCGCCAGTTCCAGGGCCGGTCGCCCGCTGCGCCGACCGTGGCCGTCGATCATCTCGCGCCGCAGGTCAGCCAGCCAGTCGGCACGACGCATGTCCGCGCCTTTCCCCGCCGCGCAGTCAATGGCCGCACGCACCGCCGACAGCGGCCCCGACACGAAGATCCGGTCGGTCGCAAATGCCACCGCTTGCTCGCCGCTACTGACGAGGGGGCGACCACGAAAGGTAGACGTCTGCGCGCCCGGCCAACGCCTGGTCGCAGCTTCGATGGCGTGTCCGACGTCAAGTCGGCCTTGCATAACCAGCAATCCCGTCGTCATGTTGCCGTCGGCCGTGCCCGACCCGGGGGCTGCCACCATCACCATCTGATCGACATCGACCAGTTCATCGAAACCGCGGGCCGCAACGCGCGCCGCCGCCTGCCCCGCCACCGCCGGCGATCGCAGGACATCGCGCGTCCAGGGCGAGGCGCGCAGCTGGGCCAGATCGATCAGCAACAGCACCTCGGCCGCTGTGGGCACCACGGCCAGCAGTTCATCACCCGCAACCGCAGCCACCTGCGCAACCGTCGGCGCGGGTGTCGCGGGCAGCGGGGTCGCGCACCCCGGTCCCAGCAACGCCAGCAGCGCCACGGGCCGCAGCGTTCTCATCCGACCTTGACCACCCGCTTGCGGCAATCGCGGGCCGCCGACAGCAACTGTTCCGCCGTGCGCGCGTCGCCGTCCTCTATCGCCTGACGCAACTGGGCCACCCGACGCTCAAGCCCGCGCACAAGGGGCAAGAGGTGTGTGCGATTTTCCAGGAAGATGTCACGCCACACGGCCGGGTTCGAAGCGGCGACGCGCGTCGTATCCCGCAGGCTGGTCGGGGGCGACGACGGCGGCGTCATCGATTCGATCATGTCCGCCACATCTATCAGACTGCCCGCCAGGGAAAACGCCGCGACGTGGGGCAGGTGGCTGGCGGCCGCCATGAAGGCGTCGTGGCGGTCCGGATCCATCCGGATCACCGATGACCCTATGGCCTGCCAGAAGCGCGAAGCGGCTTGGACCGCCTCCGCGGTCGCCCGCGGCCCCGGACAGATCAAGCACGGCTTGCCGACGAAAAGGTCGGCCTCCGCGGCCTCGGGCCCCGACTGTTCGGTACCGGCCAGGGGGTGGCAGCCCACGAAACGCCCCGCCAGCCCCGTGGCCTCGATCGCCCGGACGACAGGGGCCTTGACGCTGCCAATATCGAAGACCAGCGCGGTGGCATCGACGGCGTCCGCGATGGCAGTCGCGGTCTGGGCCAGGCTGCGCACGGGCCCGCCCAGGACGACAATCTGCGCCCCGCGAACGGCCTCGACCGGATCGGCGGCCAACTCGTCGACGATGCCCCGCCGCCGCGCCACGGCCGCGGCCGCGGGATCCAGGTCGAACCCGATGACCGGCCCCGCCAGACCCGCCTTGCGCGCCGCCAGGGCCAGCGAGCCCCCCATATACCCAACGCCCAGGATCGCCAGGCGGACGGACAGGTTGGCAGGGGCCATGGCGGGCTTCTACTTGAACGGCTCGAAGTGCGCGCGCAGGGACAGCAAAGCCATGACATGCATCCCGTGCGACTGGTTCGCACCCACGTTCGCAGGCGCGTCCCCGCCGGCAAAAAAGAAATGATAGCCGGGAATGACTTCCAGCCCGATGCTGAACACGTCCCCGAGGTGCTGGTCCAGCGCGACGGTCGCCTGACCCACGAACCCCTTGTCCGATACTTGTCGGTTGTCGAGCGGCGGGTCCACAGGCCGGTGCGTTCCCAGGGCCGCCCCACCCGCCAGGCCCAGGCGCAGGTAGGTCTGCGGCTTTTTCCGACCATCGACGGCGATCTCACCGTCGAAACCAAGCAGAAACTGCGTCAACGTTCCGGCCGGCCCAGCCGTATCGAAAAGCTGCGTGAAGTTTATCGACGCGTTCAGTAGCAGCAGCTCGATGCCGATTTCGGCGCCCATCCCGGGTCCATGCACCGTCTTGAAAAAGTCGGACGCCTCCGGGTTGATATCGTTGAGACCCCAGCCCAACACGCCCCCGCCGCGCGCGGCGGCATAGACGTCCAGAAGCTTGGCCTCGGCCGGCCGGGGCGATGCCGTCGCCACAAGCCCGACCAGCAGGCAGGTGATCCCAGTGCGATTGGCCAGCAGGGCCGTGATCTTCTTCATGTGGATTCTCCCAGCAAGGTCTCCAAGCGCGCCTTATCGAAACCCACCAACAGCCGGCCCCGCACCTCGAGAACCGGCACACGATCCGCGGGCACACCCAGCTTCGCCGCCTTGCCGGCCAGTTCCCGCGCGGCCGCCGGATCGCGTTCGATGTCCTTGTCGGCGAACGGAATCTTTCGCGCGCTCAGGTACTGCCGCGCTTGCCGGCAGGCCCCACACCACGACGTGCCATAGATCGTCACGACCGGGGCACCCGTGGGCGCGCCCCCTTGCCCGCCGGCTCCGGTGGGGGCCTCGTCCTGTGCATCGGACGGACGGCCTGCGGCCAGCGAGGACGATTCCCCCGGCGGAAGTTGCGCCAGTGCGCCGGTCTCGAACGCCCCCCGCGACATGACCCGCGCGGCGACCTTTCCAGACTTCAACAGTTCCTTCAGATCTACTACGTAAACGTCTGCTCCGTCTTGTCTTTCATCCGCAGACTGCGTGGGGTTCGTCACCCGCACCAGCGCCCGCATATCCTCGGGAACCGCCACCGGTTTGTCCGTCGTCGCAAAGGTTCCGCTTGGCTCGACGTAGGTGAACAGCCAGCGCCCGTCCTTCAGGATCTCGATCGGCGGCAGCGCGGCTTCCCGGGCCGACGGCGCCGCCGGGGTGGCCTTCTTGCACCCGGCCCCTGCTGAGACAAACAGGCCCGCGACGAACAGGCATGCGGCTGTCGCCACGGCGGCAGGGCGCGCCCGACCAAGCCGCCGTTTCAGTTCATCGACCATGACACCTTCATACTACGACCAGGACTCGAACGGCGGCAGCCCCTTCACTTCTTCTGGTTCACTTTTTCTTGGGCTTGCGCCGCGTCTCATTGAAGGGCACGGACTTGGGCGTCGACAGCTTCAGGACCGCCTGGTCAACCGCCTGCTTGATGGCCTGGGTCAGCACCTCGGTTAGCATCGTCGCGCCCTCTTGATCCAGGCGGCGCTCGGCCACCTCCGCCTCTATGCCGGCTTCACCTTCACCGGAAAATGCCAGCTTTTCCGTGGGCAACGTCGTGCCGAAAACCGAAACCTTTACGTTGAGCGCCAGTTGCTTGAGCCGGCCGCCCGGCTTGGGCGGCAGCAGCTCGCGCCGTATCTCATCGATGCGCAGAGAAAGACTGAACCCGTCGAGCCTGCGGCGCTTGAGCTCGGCCAGCAATTGACCCGGCTCGGTGGCGCCACCGACATCGGAGGTGAACTCTGACCGGGCCGCCAGATCTTTGGCCAGCAGGTCGCGGGCCGAATCCTTGACCGCCGCCTCCGTCGCGGGTGGGGCTTTGACCTCGACAACTCTGAAATAGTACCGGGGCGCTTTGGCGACCCCGTCGGCGGCCGCCAGCAGACCGACAAGGGCCACGACACTAATCGGGGGCATCGATTACCTCACCCGAGATTGTATACTTGTTGGCCTTGAAGCGAGACCCGCAATCACAGGCCGGGCCCCCGCCCCCGACGGGGTCGCCACGCGTCCCGCCGGTCCCATTGGTCGCCCTGGGCATGATTTTTCTGGCCGTCGTCGGCGTGGTGGCGGTGTTCGGCGAATCCCTCATGGGCCTTTCGACCCCAAACCCGTCGGTCTCACCGCGCCAAGACCCTTGACCGACTCGATCACCCGGCTTAGCGTGGCGACATGGTGACCCTGACCCTGACCGAAAAAGGTGGAGACGCCAAGCAGCTGTCCTTCGAGAAGGACGAGGTGACAATCGGCCGGGTGCAAGGGAACGACGTCGTGCTGGCCAAAGGCAACGTGTCCAAGCGCCACTGTCGCATCTTCACGCAGGACGGTCGCTATTCCGTCGAAGACCTCAAGAGCACGAACGGTACGTACATCAACGGCCGCAAGATTGGCGAGACCACGGTGGTCTCCGCCACCGACAAGGTCTACGTGGGCGACTTCATCATCAAGGTGGAAAGTGCCGCCCTCGCCGGCAGCGTCTCGTCACCGCCGATCGGTCCCGAGGCCGGATCGCTGAGCGCGGCCATCCCCAGACGACCGCCGCCGCCGCCGCCCGCCCGTTCCACGAGGGATCAGCGTGTCGTCGAGCCGACCGCGGACGAATCTGCCGAAACGCCCGCCGTGTCCTTGCCCAAACGCCCGACCGCGCCACCGCCGCCGCCGCCGCCCCGGCGCGAGGCAAAAAAGCCGACGCCCATCAGTGCGCGTGACGAAGACGATGATGAGGCCCTGCCCCCGTCGCCCTCGGAAGTGGATATCGATGAAGAGGCACTGGGCGTCAAGCCGCCGCGCATGACGGTGCCCGCGCTCAACAAGGCGACGATGTCCCTGTCCGATGATGACAAGGAAGACATCATCACCGCCTCGCGCGATCGCGGTCCCCTGACGGGGCCCACGCTGGTTCCGCGGGACAACAGCAGCGCCTGGCTGCGCCAACTGCTGGAATCGGATGGCATCTCCGCCGTGTTCATCAGCGGCCCGCAGACCGTCGAGGTCGAGCGCGACGGCCAGCGCGAAACCGCCGCTACGGCTCCCGATCCGGCGGCCCTCGTGGAGGCCGTCCGCACGCTTGCAAGCCGCGCAGTGCCGCCGCCCGCACCGGACGCCGGCCTGGTGAACGTCACATTGCCCGACGGCGCCCGTCTGACCGCCCTGTTTCCGCCGCTCAGCGACCAGCTAACAGTCGCGCTGCAGAAGGTAACGCCCGTGCAGAAGAGCTTCGCCGAGCTCGTCGCTGACGGCATCGCGTCGCGCGAGATGCAGCAGGTCTTGGAGGCCTGCATTCTGCAGCACCGCAGCGTCCTGGTGGCGGGCGATCACCACGCGGCACGCGCCGTGATGCACGCCCTGGCCTCGTCGCTGCCGGCCCGCTCGCGCGTGATCTGCCTGGCCGAAAGCCTGGGTCCCCCCAGCGGCGCAACCGCCTGGATCCGTCTGACGCCGGACGCCCGGGTACCCGAACTGCTGACGACCGCCGCGGCCTTGCGCCCGGATTACCTCATCACCGAAGTCCGCGACGCCACCGCAGCGGCCGATGTCGTGCATGAGGGGACCCTCGGCCACCAGGGCGGCATCATCGCCTCGCTGTCGGCCCGATCCGCGGGCGACGCCCTGACCCGTGTGCACGCGCTTGCCGGCTCGTCGCTGGGCGCACGCGCGGGTCTGGCGGACCTGGTTGCCGCCGCCTTCGATGTCGTGGTCTTCGCGACCAGTCTCGGGGACGGCAACATGAGGGTACTCGAAGTCAGCGAGCCCAAGGTGGATGCCGACGGCCGCCTGACGACGGAGACCTTGCTGATGTGGAAGGCCGACGGCCCCACAGGTGACGGCGGGGTGTCCGGCCGCTTCGTCGCCACCGGCGCCTCGTCGCGACTGGCAGCGACGCTGGGTGCGCGCGGGGTTCAGCTTCCCGCGTCCGTCTTGCGCAAATAGCGTGGGTCTCGCCGCGCCCACGTTCTTCGAGGGCTTCCGGCGCGCTCTCGCAGAATTTCCTGCGGGCCTGGTGCGCGCCGGCGCGCCCGCGCCCGATGACGCCGTCCTCGCGGCGGAAGCCAGCCTCGGCGCGCGCTTGCCCGACGACTACGCTGCCTTCTTGCGCTCGTTCGACGGCGCCGACCTGTTCCACGAATCCACAATCATCTACGGGGTGGCCCCCGGATGTTTCCGGTCGGTCATCGACGCGAACCGGGAACCGCGGCCCGCGGGCGTGCGGGACACGGATCTGATCGTGGCCGAGGCGATCGGCGGTGATCGATTCGTTCTGGCCTCCGATGGCGCCGGCCTCGCACGGGTCTTTCGCGTGCGTCCCGACTCGGATGAGCGCTGGCTGTCGAGCCCCTCGTTCGCCATCTGGCTGGACGCCGTGCTTGCGCGCGAGCGCGTGGTCTACGGCGACGACGGTGAATTCCTTCTGGACGCCTTCGACCCCGACGGCGAGGAGATAACGCCGCGCTTTGCTCTCAAGCAGGCCGAGCGCGCGGTCCGCCGCGATCCAGGGTCGGCCGACAGTCACCAGGATCTCGGCATAGCGTTCCGCCGTCTCGATCGGATGGACAAGGCCGCCGCCGCTTTTGCAAAGGCCGCCGCGCTGGATCCCGGCAACCCATGGCCCTGGTTCGATCTGGGGCGCGCCGAGCTAGACCTCGGGCAACCGGCCGAGGCGGCGATCTCGTTTCGACGGGCCGCCGACGTCCTGCCCGCGCGCGAAGGCGCCCGGCTGTGGATCTGGTCGGCACGCGCCGCGACCCTGGCTGGAAATTCCGCCGAAGCCGCCGTGGCGAAACAAAAAGGCCTGGCCCTGCACCCCGAACTCGTCGCCGAATTGCGCCGCGCGGCCGAGACCGCCGACGCCGAGGACGACCCGACCGCGAAGGACGAGGCACTGGCCCTGGTCGCGCTTTTCGAACCCGCCCCGCGGCTGCGACTGCCGATCCTGGGCGCGACTACGGCAGCGCCAGTTCGCCGACCCCAAGACACGGCCCCGCCGCGTCCTCGCCGCGCAGGGCGGCCGCGATCCTGACGATTCCCGCCGGCGCCTCGACGGTGACCGTGCGATTCCCGTTGAAGGTCTCGCTGTCCACCGTCAGTGACTGCAGTTCGCGCCGGATGCCTGCGCCGTCTTCCGCGTAGATGCGCAAGGTCCCGCGCCTGACGTCCGGGGCGCCGGGCTCGACGGCGACGGACACCTGCCGCCCCGACGCTGAAAGAACCAGCCCCTGCCGGAACAGATGGTCGACCAGGCCCGCAGCGTACGCGCCGATCTGGGGCAACAGCGCCCGCGCGCTGTCGGCCATCACGGCGGAATCGAGGAAGAAACGGACCCGATCCCTGGTCCGTTCGTACGCCAGGGTCCGCCGGCCCTCCAGCATCACGTAACCGCGCTTGTCCGGCTGCCGCAGCTCCAAACGGGCCACTGTCGGCAGCGGCAACCGCAGGGATTCGCGTGCCTCGCGCGTGACGTCGCGGGTGGTGGTGCCGGCATCGATATAGACCGTCTGCGGCACTGTCCCCTCCGAGAAGAATCCCCGGTTCGCGCGATCTGCCAGGCCCTGGCCGTCTGCCGCCGTGAAGAATGCCTCCAGCGATGGGCGCCGCACGGACCCGGAGGCGGGCCTGGGCACGCCGCTGCGCCCGTAGTGGGCGGCGACGTAGCGCTCAAATCCGGACGACTGATCCCAGGGACTGGCACTCTGCTGGGCCAAAAACGTCGCGCGAAAGTCGTTACGCACGTGGGCCGGATCGCCCGCGTCTTCCAGCACGGCCAAGATTCCGCCCACGGACAAAAGTGCCTGCACCAACGCCGCCTCGCGCGTCGCCGGCTCGGATGCGGCCACGGCTTGCTCGAGATTCGCCGTGAAGACGGCCAGCCCCTGGTCATTGCGGGGTGAGTCCAGCCACGCCAACGATGGCTCGCCGGTCAGATCGAAGGCGGTACCCGTGGCAAGTTGCCGCAGGCCGGCGCCGCCATCGACCGCCAGCCGCAACACGTGCACCGCCCCAGAAAGGCCGGCGTCATCGTGCAAGCCCGTGCGTTTGATCGGGTCGAAGAAGTGGTTTCGCCCCCGCTCCGGAGGTGTCTTGGCCAGCACCGCGCCCGTGACCACCCACGACATCGCGGTCGATTGGCCGTCGGTCCCCGGGCGGTAGCCACCCGCCGGATCAAGGGCGCCGAATCGGGCCCACAACACCCGCCGCGCCTGCGGATTCATCAGACGAGAATTGATCTGCAAAGGTTCGAGCAACCCGAGCGGCCTGCCCAGCCGCCGCGACAGAACGCGGTGTAGTGACGACGCGAACACCGCCTGCTCGGTTAGTCCGGCGTGCGTCGTGGCGGGGTCGAAGGCACGCGCCGCCGGCGCCGAGGCACACGCGACAAGGACGGCGACTGTGACGGACACCAGTCGACGAGGCCGGCGATCGTTCATTTTGTTGGTCCCGTTGTGGGTCCCGGCGCTGGCGTCGCGGGCGCCTCGGCAGGCGGGGTCGCCGGTGCGGCCGGCAGCTCACTTAGACGGCTTTCAATTAGCTTGGCCAGTTTCAACAGCGAGCCTGCGTCCGTGCACTGCGAGACGCCGCAGGTAACGGACACGACCACGCCCCGCTCGCGCGACAGGAACGCCAGCCCGATCACGTCGCTGTTCTTGGCCCGCAATGACGAATCGGCGATCTCGTCGCTGCGCTTGGCACCGGGAAGCTCGGCCAGAAGCTTGGCGTACTGGGTCTCGGCGCCCACCTGCCCCAGCCGCCACACGCGCACGCCCACGTCGTAGGACTCGGGCTTTCCCTGCGCCTTGAAATGGCGGCTGTCATAGAACTCTGTGGTCGGCAGATCGCTGAGCTTGAGAACATCAAACGCGCCCGCGTAGCCGGTCACGGCACGCAGCTCATCTTCGGAAAGGACAGTCGAAACATCCAGCGAGGCCGGACCGGCGGCGACGGGCGCAACAGGCGCAACAGTGCCGGCCAGGCTCGTCCCCGGTGCCGCACCCTCAAGCTCCAGGCTGGCTGGCTGTAGCTCCCACGCGGAAGCCGCCTTGACCGCCGCCCCGCCGCCCAGGAACACCAGATGGCGGTGTCGCAACAGCGAAGGCCGCCATTTTTCCAGCCGCACCCGGTTGCCCCGCTGGCTGAAATCGCGACGAACCTCACCCCCCGGGAAGCGGCGATCGCTGCGCCAGCCCACATGGCCCCGGTGGTAGACGATCAACGTAAACCGCCGCACGCGGCTCGATCCGCCCGACGGCAACTCCTGCAAAATGGGGACGCGATAACGACCATCAGCGGTCGTTTCCATGACGACTTCCTGGGCGCCATCCGGGCCCGCAAGGCCGATGCCGCGCTCGAACGCCCACGATGCCGCGACGACGGCGCCCCCGACCGGACGATCGGTCTCCTCGTCCACGACGATTCCGTCAAAAGGTCCCAGCAAATCACCGGGGGTGAGGGAATCGAAGCGCGTCGGAAAAGGCGCCTTGTCCACGAGTGGACCGCAGGCCGGGGCCAGGGCGACCAGGACGGGCCACAGCCAGACCCCCCGCGACCGGGCGGCGGCTTGTTTGACGCGTCTGGGGAGACTTGCTATTTGTTGAAGCACGAAGGGTGAGCGGCGCGCCAGATGTTGAAAAGCACCGTGTTGCTCGCCTGTTAGCAGAGGATCGGCTCGCTTGCAATCGCGACCGCACCTGAAGAGCCGACCAATCATGAAAGGTTTCTGCCAAGCCCACAGGGCGCCCCCCCTTCGCGCGGTACGGCGATGGTGAAATGCGCCCAGTGCGGGCAGCCCGCGGCCGCGTCCGGGGCCTTCTGCCAGTTTTGCGGCGCCAGTCTCAAGGCCCAGGCCGCCCCAGCGCAGATCCTGTCCTGCCCTGCATGCCAGGCGACCAACCCTGCGGGCACGAATTTTTGCCACGCTTGCGGCCGCGGTCTGCTGGCGCCGCAACCCGTGACGGTGGCACCGCCGGCCCGCCTGGTGGTGGTTCGCCGTGACGGCACGGACGGCCCTTCCTACCCGATCACGCAGGCGCAGTTCGACATAGGCCGCACCGAAGGGGATCTGCTGTTCGACGATCCCCACATGGCGCCCCGACACGCGCGGATCATCGAGCGCGGCGGTGCACGCATCATCACACCGCTCGAAAACCGAAACGGCGTCTACCTGCGCACGCGCGAGGCTGTCGACCTCCACGATGGCGACCACGTGCTCATCGGAAAGGAAGTCCTGCGTTACGACCTGCTACCGGACGTGGAGCGGACGCTGCGCGCGGCGGTCGAGCACGGCGTGGTGCTGTTCGGCACCCCGGTCAAGGCCCCCTGGGGACGCCTGCGGCAAATGACCGCCGCCGGTACGTGTCGGGATGTCTACCACTTGATCCGCAGCGACATCGTCCTTGGCCGTGAACAAGGCGACTTGGTTTTCTCCGACGACGAATTCCTTTCCCGGCGACACGCGCAGCTGCAATTTCGCGCCGGCCGTGTCACCCTGCAGGACTTGAACAGCTCCAACGGGACCTTCGTGCGCCTGCGCGCCCAGCACGCCCTGTCCCCAGGAGAAATGATCCGGATGGGAGACGAGTTGCTGCGGTTCGATATAGGATAGGGCGAGCCTCTTGAGCGACCAGCCAGCCCCACCCACGGACAGTGCCCCGGACATCGCGATATCGGTCTACGGAAAGACCGACGTCGGCCTGATCCGGGAACACAACGAGGATAACTTTCTGATAGCCGACGTCTCGGCGGGGACGAGGACGAACGATCCGAAAGAGACAGTGGCCGTCCAGCTGGGGAACAAGGGCGTCCTGTTCCTGGTCTGTGATGGCATGGGCGGCGCCGCCGCTGGCGAGGTGGCCTCGCAGATGGCCGTCGACTCGATAGCGGGCTCGCTCGCCGCTGCAGAGCCGCTCGGCCGGGATCCGTTCGCGCGCCGCCTGCGCCGCGCCATCGAGGACGCAAACGACAAGATCTACGCCCAGTCGCGCGACAACCAGAGCGAACGCGGCATGGGCACCACCTGCACTGCCGCCGCCCTGGTCGATGGAACGCTGGTGATCGGGCAAATCGGCGATTCGCGCTGCTACGTGATGCGGGCTGGCCGGCTGAGCCAGGTGACAAAGGATCAGTCGCTTGCGTGGCAGCTAATCGAGGCGGGGGCAATGACCGCCGAGGAGGCCAAGGCCTTCGAGCACGCCAACATCATTCTGCAAGCGCTGGGCGTGCAAGAGCGGGTCGAGGTCGTCCTATCCCAGGTCGACCTGCGCCGCGGCGACATCGTCGTCCTGTCGTCCGACGGCCTTCACGGGCCAGTCAGCGACGAGGAAATTTCTCAGATTCTGACCGACGAGCCCGACATCAAGCGCGCCTGCGATCGGCTGATCTCGCGCGCGCTCGAACGTGACGGCCCCGACAACGTTACGGTGGTGCTGGCCCGCGTCGACGGACCCAGCCTGGCCGAGCCCAGCGAAACCGACACCGTTGGTTTCACGCCCTACGATCCGGGCGTAGACCCGTCCGACACCCGCCGCAGCCAGCGGCACGAAGCCGTCGAGAAGGTCACCGTCGAAGTCACCATTCCCAAGGACGTCATCCGCATGACGTCGGGCCAAGGGCAAGGTGGCGACGGCGCCGGCGGTACCCTGGGCAGTCCCGCATCAGCGACGTCTCAGACAGGGACCGAGCCGCGATCGGTGTTGACGTTCGTCTTCCTCGCGATGCTGGCCGCCGCGGCGGGCATCATCTTCATCAAGTGGGACCGTGACCGCACAGTCGAGGGCCAGACCGGCCAGACCACGGCGACACCGATGGCCCCGGCCGCCGCCGAGCCGGCCGCGCCGGCCGCCCCCCCCGCGGGCCCCACCCCAGCGCCGTGAACCCCGTCGGTATCGGGATGTCCTCCTTCTCCTGCCCCGCCTGCCAAGCCGCCTGCGAGCCTGATGCCCGCTTCTGCGGCGCCTGCGGCAAGCCCATCCTGCGGAGGGCCTCCCCGGCGGCCGCGACCGCCGAGGCCCCCGCGAAAACCATCGTCAGCCCCCCGCGACACACACCCCTGCCAGCGCCCGTCGCAGCACCGGCGCGCCCCGCCCCCGCCCGCGCGGCGCCGGCCCCCGCGGCGCCCGCCCCTGCACCACGAGCGGTGGCGCCCGATCGCTTGATTGGCCGCACGCTCAACAACCGCTACCTGCTGGAACGGAAGATCGGTGAAGGCGGCTTCGGTGCCGTCTTCGAAGGCAAGCAAATCGCCACGGGCCGCCAGGTCGCGCTGAAGATCCTTCACCCCCACAACGTCTCCGACGCCACGGTTGTCGCGCGCTTCCGCCGCGAGGCCGAGGCGTGTTCCAAGCTGCGCAGCACGCACACCGTCACGATCTACGATTTCGACGAGACCGAGGACGGCGTGCTGTACCTGGCGATGGAACTGCTCACGGGCCATAGCTTGCAGCACATACAGCGAACCGAAGGGCCGCTGGATCCGCGACGCGTGCTGCACATTCTCGATCAGGTGGCCGAGGCCCTGGGCGAAGCGCACGCACAGGGCATCGTTCACCGCGACATGAAGCCCGAGAACGTGATGGTCGATAGGCGCGGCGACGAGGACTTCGTGAAGGTCCTCGACTTCGGCATCGCGAAGATCGTCTCGGGCAACGCGGCCGGCAAGGCCCCCGCGCTGACGGCCATCGGACAGACGGTCGGCACGCTCGAATTCATGTCGCCCGAACAGCTGCGGGGACGGCCGCTCGACGGACGGTCCGACATCTACGCGCTGGGGATGATGGCGTATGAGATGCTGACGGGACTTCTGCCCTTCCACGGCGCCAAGAATTCGACCGAGATCATTCAGTTCCACCTGCAAAAGCCCGCGCCGCCGCCCTCGCGCATGACCACCGAGAAGAAGATCCCCGGACCGGTCGACGCCGTCGTCCTGAAGATGGTGCGCAAGCTGGCCGAAGAACGGCACGCCAACGCCGCCGAATTGCGCCAGCACATCGCCCAGGCCCTGACGGCCACCGATTCGCACGCCGTACGCTGGGAGATGGTGCGCGTGGTGGCAGTCGTGGGCGGTCTGGTCTTGCTGGTGGCGACGATTCTGCTGCTGGCCAGTCGCTAGTGTCTAGTCGACCGGGTGAAATAGCCGGCCCCAGCGAATGGCGCCCAGCCATTCCTTGAAGCCATCGAAGGACCATTCGCCGCTGGTCGGCCCGCGTGACCACCACACGACCAGGGCGCGCCCCTTGATCAGATCGCGCTGCACTGTTCCCCAGAAGCGCGAATCGTTCGAGTTGTCGCGGTTGTCACCCATCACGAACACGCTGTCGTTGGGCACGACAATTGGCTCGAAATCCGTCGGCACACGACCGAGATCGTGGATGGTCCTGTGCACGTGACCATCGAGG
Organism: Myxococcales bacterium; assembly: GCA_025350815.1. Lineage (GTDB taxonomy): Bacteria > Myxococcota_A > Polyangia > Fen-1088 > Fen-1088 > JANXXE01. Next base: position 26,762 of record JANXXE010000026.1, read on the forward strand.
GATTCGCTCCACAAATCGCATTCGCGTTCCATGGCCATGCCTTCCAGGCGGGGCCCCTCGGCGTGGTGGCAGGGCTCGGTCAGATGTTCGCGCGGCATGGAGCGGCCGTTGATGAAGATCTCGTTGCGACGAATCTCGACCTTGTCCCCCGGCAGGCCGACCACGCGTTTGATGTAGTCGATGTCTGTGCCAAGCGGGTACTTGAAGACGATGACGTCACCCCGGGCCGGGTCGCGAAATTGCAGGATCTTCTTGTTGGTGAACGGAATTCCCAGCCCATACGAGAATTTCGAGACGAAAATGTGGTCGCCAATCTCCAGCGTCGGAATCATCGACCCCGACGGAATCTGAAACGCCTCTATGACGAAGGCCCGCAGCAGCAGGGCAATCGCGACCGCCACGCCGATTGACTCTGTGTACTCGCGAACGGTCGACTTGCGTGCGAAACCAAGCTGGCTTTCGACTTTTTCATCCAGGGCTACCAGCGCCACACGCGCCTGTTCCTGGTCGGATCCCGAAAGGGCCTCATTGAGCGCCGCGATCGACAACTCGACGTCTGCCGCGACCGTCTCGGGAATGCCGTGGCTTTTCTTGTCGAGGATCCGACGCGCCTCGGCGGTCAACTGGCGCGCCTCGGCCTCGATGCGCTTCTTGTTACGACGCTGTCGCCACGACAGCGGTGCCGGCACGGACGGTGAGGGGTTCATCGCGTGGTTCTCGTCAGTCGACTTTCAGAATTGCGAGGAAAGCCTCTTGCGGAATCTCGACATTCCCCACCTGCTTCATTCGCTTCTTACCTTCCTTCTGACGCTCCAACAACTTCCGCTTCCGGCTGATGTCACCGCCATAGCATTTCGCCGTGACGTTCTTGCGCAACGCCTTGACGGTAACGCGCGCGATGACCTTCGAACCGATCGCCGCCTGCACCGCGACCTCGAACTGCTGCATCGGAATCAGTTCCTTCATCTTCGTGCACAGGTCGCGGCCCTTGGCGAAGGCCGTTTCGCGGTGGACGATGGCGGACAACGAGTCCACCCGATCGCCGTTCACCAGCAAATCCATCCTGACCAGGTTGGCGGCCCGGTACCCGTTCGGCTCGTAGTCCAGTGACGCATACCCGCGCGAGACCGACTTCATTCGGTCGTAGAAACCGAATACCACCTCGGTCAGCGGCAGGTCATAGCGAATCATTACGCGCCTCTCGCCGGCATAGGACAGGCCCGTCTGGGTTCCACGTTTCTCTTCACACAACTTGAGCAGAGCGCCGACATATTCCGGTGGCGTGTGGATTGTTGCGGCGATCATGGGCTCCTCGATGCGCTCGATGTCGCCCTCCGCCGGAAACTTCGCTGGATTGTCCAGCTCGATCATCTCGCCCTCGCCTCGGGTCGCGACTCGAAAGCGCACCGTCGGCGCGGTGGTGATGAGGTCCAGGTTGTACTCGCGCTCCAGGCGCTCCTGAACGATCTCCATGTGCAAAAGACCCAAAAATCCGCACCGAAATCCAAATCCCAGCGCCGCCGAGGCCTCGGGCTCGCGCGAGAAAGACGCGTCGTTGAGGCGCAGCTTTTCGAGGGCATCCCGCAGGTCTTCGTAGCGCGCCGAATCCGTGGGAAAGATGCCCGCGAATACCATCGGCTTGGCCGGCTGAAACCCCGTCAGCGGCGCGTCGCAACGGCGCGACGTCTCGGTGATCGTGTCGCCCACGCGCGCGTCCGCGACTTCCTTGATGGCGGCGGTCAGAAAGCCGACCTCGCCGGGGCCAAGATCAGCCATCTCGCGCGGAAAGGGCGCGAACGCACCCAGTGTCTGGATCTCGTAGTCACGCCCCGCCGCCCAGAAACGAATCTTCTGTTTGGCGCGCAACACGCCGTCGACCACCCGCACCAGACAAACGACGCCACGGTAGCTGTCGTACCAGCTGTCCAGCAACAGGACCTTCAGCGGCTTGTCCGGATCGCCCTGCGGCGGCGGCACCAGACGCACGACCGCTTCCAGAATTTCGGTGATGCCCCGCCCGTCCTTGGCCGACGCCAAGATGGCCTCCGACGCGTCGATGCCGATGATCTCCTCGATTTGCTTTCGGACGCCTTCGGGATCTGCGGCTGGCAGGTCGATCTTGTTGATGACCGGCACGATGGCCAGGTTGTTCTTCGACGCCAGATACACGTTCGCCAGCGTCTGCGCCTCGACCCCCTGCGAGGCGTCCACCACCAACAACGCGCCCTCGCACGCGGCCAGCGACCGGGACACCTCGTAATGGAAGTCCACGTGCCCCGGCGTGTCGATCAGGTTCAGCTCGTAGGTCTGCCCGTCAGCCGCGAGATAGGACAGGCGGACCGTGGCGGCCTTGATGGTGATGCCGCGCTCGCGTTCAAGATCCATGCTGTCGAGAAACTGCGCCTTCTGCTCACGCTGCGTGAGCGCCCCCGTCGCGTCGAGCAGACGATCAGCCAGGGTCGATTTGCCGTGGTCGATGTGGGCGATGATGGAGAAATTACGGATGAGATGCGGCGTCGTCGACACGAAGTTGTTGCTCGCAGTTCAGCTAGGGCTAGACGGTGGCTATTTTCGGGCGACGCTCAGTGCCAGCTGTCCCGGCAGATTGTCCCGCTGCTTCTCTAGCACAAGGTCGATGCCCTGACGGATGTACTCGGCCACGGGAACCTTGGTCTTGTCGTGAAGCTGCTTGAGCAGTTCATTCTGTTCCGGCGTGATGTACACCGTCGTCGAGATCTTCTTCCGGGCCATGGCGAGACCATGCATGACCATACTTTCATAGTCAACGCGCCTTCAGGATCTTGATGTCAGGCGGTTTTGCGCCTAGCGTAGCGGCATGAATCGTGGTTTCGCACTGTGGGGCATGGCAGCACTGACGACCGTGGCCTGCGGCACCAGCCGAACCAAGGACGCCCAGATGAGCGGCCTCAGTGGTGCCGACGGCGCCCCGATCCCGATCGACCGCAGCAAATGCGACGACAAGGGCAAGCAAGTCGTCGTCGCTGACACCAACCGGGACCAGAAGCCCGACGTTTGGAAGCTGTTCTCCAGTGTCCAGCAGGGCGGGCAAACCGTCCAAATTCCCACCTGCAAGCAGGTCGACCTCAACTACGACTCGAAAGTCGACATCGTCTACCACTACGACGACAAGGGGCAGATCAGCTTCGAGGAATTCGACCTCGACTTCGACGGCAAGTTCGATCTCATGACCTACTACCAGGCCGGCAAGAAGGTCCGCGAGGAGATGGACACGAACTACGACAGTCGGCCCGACTTCGTGAAGTATTTCGAGGCGGACAAGCTCGTGCGCATCGAACGTGACACCAACAACGACGGCAAGGTCGACGAGTGGCAATACTACGAGGCGGGCCGTCTGGATCGCATCGGCTACGACACCACCGGCTCGGGCAAGGTGGACAAATGGGATCACGCCCCCGAGGGCGATGACAAGCAGGAAGCGGCACCCGCGCCGGCCGGTGCCCCGGTGGCCGCCGCTGCGACCGTGCCTGCCCCGGCGGGCGCGCCCACCCCTCCGCCGGCCGCAACAGCTCCGCCGGCCGCCAAGCCCGCCGCCACAGCCCCGCCTGCGAAGCCCGCCGCGCTGACGCCACCGCCTGCTGCGCCGAAGAAATAGTTTTGAGCACGGGAATGGAACGGCGACGCGGCCCCCGCGTGGCCCTGGACGCAGCGGCGGTGATCCGGATCGGATCGCTCGATTCACCCCTGAATTCGCGCATCGTCAACGCCAGCCTCAATGGCCTCTTGCTGGCGATGCCGGCACCCCGCCCCGTCGGCACACGCATGCACGTCACCGTGCGCATCGGCGATCCCGCGTACGAGATCACGGTCTCCGGGATCATCGTGCACGTTTCGCACAGTGCCTCCGCCGCGCCTGGGTTCAACGCTCAAGTGGGAATCTTCTTGCAGGAAACAGGTCCCGACTGGGCCGAGTTGTACAAGAAGTTGGCCCTGACGCTGCCCCACGTCTGACTTTGGCGTCTGGGCGCCGAACCTGACTGCGGCCGCCCGGGAGGGCACTCCCTCCCATTTTTTGTCGTCGTCTTTGTGGCGGATCAGGGACTCGAACCCCGGACCCGGCGCGTATGAAACGCCTGCTCTAACCAGCTGAGCTAATCCGCCGAATGGTCTTTGACGGCCCGCGATTTTGCTCGTATGCCGTCGCCTGTCAAGGTCACAAACGCCGGTTTGGCATGTATTCGAGCAATCGGACCATGCCGAGGCCCGTGAGAAAGCCCCCGACGTGGGCCATCCACGCCACGCCCGAGCCGGCGCCGAGCAGAAATTGCCCGACGAACCAAAGCCCCAGAAAAATCCAGGCGGGCAGAGGTAACAAGGGCCACAAGAAGGGAATCGGAACGAAGGTGACGATCCGCGCGCGCGGGAACAGCATCACGTAGCCGCCCAAAATGCCCGCGATCGCGCCCGACGCCCCGATCATGGGGACAGGCGACTCGGGCATCATGAAACACTGGGCCAGCGCACCGACGATGCCTGTCAGCAGGTAGAACGCCAGGAAGCGCACCCGGCCCAGGCGATCCTCGACGTTGTCGCCGAACAGCCACAGAAACCACATATTCCCCACGATGTGCATGAAACTGCCGTGCAGGAACATCGAGGTGATGATGGTCAGGGGCGGCGGCACCAGATCGACAGCGCCGAGATCGCGCAAGGTGCTGATCTCAAGCGGGATGGCACCGGCCCGGTTCGCCAGTGCCTGCTGGACCTCCGGCGCGGCGCCAAGCTGGTACAGGAAGGCCAGCGCGTTGGCCACGACCAGCAGCAGCGTGACCAGCGGAAAGCGCTGGCGGGGATTGATGTCTCGTATCGGAATCAGCACGGCGGGCCGTGCACCGCAGCGTAGCAAAAAAGGGATCGTCGCGTCTTCCTTGACTGACCTTGTGCTGCGACCTTATAAAACCCCAAGCTCAGCATGCGTCTTTACAGCGGTAAGATCCCCGTCATCGCCTCCGAGATCGTCCGATCGCTCGCAGACAGCGAGGAAATCGCGGTCACGAATCGCCCGGAAGCCGAGTTGGATGTGCAGGCCGTATTGAAAGAATACGTTCGGCTGGATCGCGAAATCACCGACAAAGCCAAGGATCTGCTACAGAAGCGCAACCTGCCCTACGAGCACTTCGGCAAGATCAAGCGAACCATGGCGGCCGAAAAGGGCTTCGCGTTCGGCGAAGACGGCCTCGAATGGATGACCAATCAGATGATCGAGTCGTTCATGCAGTCGCCCCACGTCGAGGACGTGTTCGTCGAAGATGCGGTGTTGCGCCGCCGGATGAGCGACATCCTCAAGAAGCACATGGCCGTCGAGGAAGAGCTCGACGAAGAGGTCCGCCGCCGCATCAAGAATCTCCAGGAGGGCACGTCGACCTGGGAGATCGAGTACGGCAAGGCCCTCGATCAGATCAAGCGGAACCGCGGTCTGGAGTGATCACCCGCCTCTTGGGGCGGACCTCGACCGCGCCCGCGGGGCTGGCGGCACGGAGGATGGGTTTCGGGGCAGCCGCCGACTGCGCGACGCGGGCGGGTGTCGAGACAGCACCCGCCCTGCGATCCCGCGCCATCGACAGCACCGTGCGGGCCAGCTTGTCGATCGCAGCTGCCACCTGCGGCAGGGTGGCGTCGTCGTACATATAGGCCGGCGTCGAGACTACACGCGCCTTTTGATCGATCACCAGTTCCTGCACCGGGCAGGGACGGACATCAGCGCCCATCACCGCCGCGTGCTTGGCCGGCGCCGTGCCCCGCGCCCCCAGCGTCAGTCGCACGCCCGCCACTGGCCCCAGCACGCGCGCCGCCAGGATCGGCGCCAAACAAATTAGCCCGATAGGACAATGCGACGACAGCGCCCCCTTCAAGAGGCGAACGACGTCAGGGTGCACCTCGCAGAGCTCACCCCTTAGGGCGTAGGTCGACAGCACTGTGGCAACGCCCTGGCCCCCGGGAAAGATCAGGGCATCGACGTCGTCAATGTCGAGTGCCGACAAAGGGCGAATCTTCCCCCGCGCGATGCGCGCAGCCTCGGCCAGAACGCGACGCGGGTGTCCCGGGACCGGCGTACCTGCCAAATGATCGACCACGTGGCTTTGTTCAGCGTCGGGCGCGGCACAGACAATCTCGGCACCGGCGCGTTCCACGGACAGCAACGTGAGAACAGCCTCTCGAACTTCGCTGCCATCCAGCGCGCCGCAGCCGCTCAGAATGACTCCCACGCGCTTCGCCATACCTGTGGCTCTACCAGAATCCCGGCCCACCGCCAATCAACGGCTCAGGCGCCAAGCGCGGCGAGTCGTTCGGACACAAAGGCCGCCAGGCGATCTTCGAGGATGGCGACTCGCGCGGCGCGCACGAGATCCAAGTAGTGCCGAAGGTTGTGCACCGTCGCCAGCCGGTAGTACAGCAGCTCCTTGGCGTGGAACAGGTGCGATACATAGGCCCGGCTGTAGGAACGGCAGCATTCGCAGGGGCAGCCCTCCTGGACGGGGGCCCCGTCGGTGCGGAAACGGGCGTTCGCGATGTTCAGGCGTCCGGCCGAGACGAAAAGCTGCCCGTTGCGCGCGTTGCGCGTCGGCATCACACAGTCGAACATGTCGACGCCCGACGCGATCGCAGACAGAAGGTCGACGGGCGTCCCGACACCCATCAAATAGCGCGGTCGGTCCGCCGGCATTCGCGGGGCGATGGCCTCGACCACACGGTGCATGACGTCGGGCGGCTCGCCGACACCCAGGCCACCCAGAGCCAGACCGTCGAACGGCAACACCTGCATCGCCTCCAGGTGTCCGAGCCGCAGGTCGATGTCCGTCCCGCCCTGCACGATGCCGAAGCGCAACTGCCCGACCGCGGCTGGGGCCGCCACACACCGGTGCGCCCAGCGTGTGGTGCGCTCCATCGCGGCCCGGATCGTCGCGACGGGCGCGTCCGCCGGCGGGCATTCGTCGAAAGCCATGGCGATGTCGCTGCCCAGCGCCGCCTGGATTTGCATGGCGCTTTCTGGTGTCAGCCGCTGTGCGCTGCCGTCGATATGCGACTGAAATGTAACCCCGTCCTCGTCGATTGTGCGACGGCCAGCCAGGCTGAAGATCTGGAAGCCCCCTGAATCCGTCAAGACTGCGCGCGGCCAGGCCATGAAGCGGTGCAGACCGCCGGCTTGCCGAATCAACTCGGCGCCCGGGCGCAACGCCAGGTGGTAGGTGTTGCCCAGGATCACCTGGGCATCAAGCGCCATCAAGTCGGCGGACGACAGGGCCTTCACCGTCGCGGCCGTGCCAACGGGCATGAAAACCGGCGTCTGGATCGGACCGTGCGAGGTTTGCAGAACACCGGCGCGCGCGCGGCCCGACCGCGCCACCACCGAAAAGGCGGTCATGGCTGCTGGCCCCTGATGAACATCGCGTCTCCGTAGCTGTAAAATCGATAGCCCGCGCGAACCGCCTCGGCGTAGGCCGACAACACCTGTTCGCGCCCGGCGAACGCGGCCACCAGCATCAGCAGGGTCGATCGCGGCAAGTGAAAGTTGGTCACCAGATCCGTCACGACGGAAAAGCGCGAGCCTGGACGCACGAACAAGGTCGTGTCGCCCGAACCCGCGCGAACCTCGCCGTCGACCGCGGCACTTTCGAGGGCCCGCACCACCGTTGTACCAACGGCCACAATCGGTCGTCCTTCGCGGCGCGCGCGCGCCACGGCCGCCGCGGTGTCCTCGGGAACGCTGTAGGACTCGGCGTCCATCTTGTGCGCGGTCAGATCCTGCACCTCGATGGGACGGAAGGTGCCCGGCCCCACGTGCAGAGTCAGCCGTGCGACTTCGTGACCCGCGGCGACAACCGCACGCAGCAAATCGTCGGTGAAGTGCAGGCCGGCGGTCGGGGCCGCCACGGCCCCCGGATGACGCGCATAGACCGTCTGGTAGCGGACTCGATCCTCCACCTGCGCGGCGCGTTTTTCGGCGTCCGCGACGGTTGGTTCTCGACGGCGCGCGGATTCGATGTATGGTGGTAATGGAATGACGCCTACGTTTTCTAACAGCCCTAAAAGCCCAGAGCTGCCTGATCCCGCGAAGCGAAGCTGGCACAGGCCGCGCTCGCCGCGGGCAAGAATCACGGCCGTGGCGGGCGCGCCGAAGGTCAGGCGGGCGCCCGCAGGCGTGCCTGCCATCCCACGCGCCAGGGCTTCCCAGTCCTCCGACCAGGTCATCCCCGCTTCTGTCACCGGACCCGCCGGTGCAGGCGGCAGCCTCCGGAGCAGCAGCAATTCGATCGCGCCGCCGGTGGGCTAGGTCCCGAACAGCCGCGCGGGAATCACGCGGGTGTCGTTGAGCACGACAAGAGAATGCGGCCGCAGCAGGCCCGGCAGGTCGCGAAAGATCTCGTGCCGAATGGGTGCGCCATCACGGGGCAGCAGCAGCAAGCGGGACGCATCGCGGACATCGGCCGGGTGGGTCGCAATCAACGCCGGGGGCAATTCGTAGTGAAAATCGTCGGTTCGCAGGTAAAAATCGTCCTTTGAGTCGCAGAATGCCTGCCATTACTTCTAAATCAAGCGAAGATGTGCGACGGTCTGCATCCGTGGTGCGTACATCAGAAAATTTCCTGGAGCTGGTCCTGGCGGGCGCGAAGGATTTCCTCGCGGGCTACGATGCCACCTTCGAATTCGGCGGGGTGTTTTGCCCGACGCGCAGGAAGGTCGCTGTCGGCTCGCCTCTAACGGTGCGCGTGCGCCTTGGGCGCCGACAACCACCCGTGGTGCTGCTGGGGCGCGTGGCCTGGCGACGCCCGGGTCGGCACCTCGAAAAGATTCGCGCAGGCATCGCGGTTGAGTTCCTGGCGTCTGAACAGTCCAAGGCCGAGTACCTGCTGAATCTCGGCCGCGCGGGCAGCGCCCTCAAGAGCCGCCGCCGCCACGAGCGCCTGCCCGTGGACCTGCCCGTCAACATCCACGTCCCGGGCTCGGCCACCGGGCTGCTGGCGCGCCTGCGCGACGTCGGACGCGGGGGCGCCGCCCTGACCAGCCTGGAGCCGATTCCGGGCGACATCGATCTGGTTCTCGAGGTTTCGCCTCCGGGCGCCCAGGTGGCGATGGAATTTTCGGCCCGCGTGGCCTGGAGCCGCGCTGGCGAGCATGACATCGGCACGGGCGTCGAATGGCGCGCCCGCGACGCCGGTGGCGCCCGACGTATCAAGGAAATGGTGCGCCGCCTGGCCGCGCTGTCCCCGCACGAGCCGCCCGTCCCGACGGTCTAGGCCGGCGGACATTCGCCCTACTGCAACAGGTCGAGGCCGTACAGTGTTCCGCTGTTGGCCAGCACGTACAGGCCCTTGCCGTCGGGATCAAGCACGGGACCTGCACACATGCCTCGGCCGGGATTGAAGGTCTGAAGCAGCCTTCCCGTCGCACGGTCGACGATGTACAGGCCCGAACGGCTACCCGAAAAGATCAGAAAGGGTCCCGAAGCCACGGGGGTGGTCAAATCGCCCGCGGCGGCGAGCCCCTGTCGCCACAAGATCTGCCCCTCCGCCGAAACCGACGCCAGCCCGTCGCGCGGGGCGGCCACGTACAAGCGATCACCGAGGACGGCCACCGCGCCTGCGCCTTCGATGCCGATGCGCCACTTGGGATCGCCGTTGCGAGGGGCCAGTCCGTACAACCCACCCGAGTACGACGATGCGACGAGGACATCCTTCAAGAACGTGGGCGTGGAATCGACGTCAACGAATTGCTCGGACGCCGAAGCGAGCGATCGGGCCCACAACACCTCGCCATTGGCCGCCTGCAACGCCACCAGAAATCCGTCGGAGAAGCCGCTGTACAGAATGCCGTCACGCAGGCGCGGGCCGGCGTGGCCGTGGATTGTGAAGCCCTCGGGCGCCTCGCGGTCGTACTGCCAGCGGTGGCGACCGGTGTGCGCTTCGAGCGAAAAGATCCGGTCGGTCGCGGTCGCCACGTAGACCGCGTTCGCGCCCACCTCGGGCTGCCGCTCGATCGCGCCCTTGGCCTTGTAGGACCAGCGGATGGCGCCGTTCGGATCCACCGCGTAAAAGGACCCATCGTCGGTGCCAACGTAGACGTGGCCCTGCAGATCATCGAAACGGGCCTCGCTGTCGATGGACCCAGACACCGGGGTGGACCACAGCACGCGACCGTCGGTGACGTTCACGCCCAGGACGTTGCCGCCGCGCGACCCGATGATGAGGCGCCGGCCGACAACCACGCCGCGCGCACACTCTTCGGGCTGGGGCTCGAACAGACCGTGCTCGTGCACGGGGGTTCGCCAGCGCATCTGGACAATGCCCGCCGGGAATTCGCGGCGCTCAGTGACCGGCCGGCGCGCGGTGGCGTTGGTGCACGCCGCAAGCAATCCCAGAGCCGCGATCCCGGCCAGCGCCCAGGGACGGCAGGTGGCGCCGGTTGGCAGGACCGTCACTTCCCTTCGAGCACAGCCAGGCGGTCGTTGATCTCGTCGCGCAGGGTGCTGGTGGGAGACTTGTCGAGGATCTCGTGCAGGATCTTCTCGGCGTCCTTGCTGTTGCCCTTCGCGACCAAGATGCGTGCCTTGTCGAACAGCGCACGATCGCCGTAGAAGCTACCGGCGCCCTGCGCCTCGTCAGCCAGCGCACTAAAAATCCCGAGCGCCTTGTCCTTGTCGCCCGCCGCCTCGTGCGCCATGCCCAGGCCCTCCTGGGCGACGAAGCGCAGACGCTTGTCCATCGCGCCAGCCAGTACTTGCTGGTACGTGGCGACTGCGTCGGCGGCCTTGCCCGCCAGCAACTGGAAGCGCGCGCGCAGCAGCAGTCCGTGATTCTTCAGCGGCGATGACGCGTGCGTGGCGAGAAAAGCGTCCAGCTCCTTGGCGGCCGCGTCTTGACGCTCGGTCTCGGTCTTGAAATGCGGCAAGTCGTCGTCGAACTTCGGCGCATCCTTGCCTTCGGTGATGAGACCCGCCATGGCGATCTTTTCGACGCGCGCGAAGGCACGAGACTCGGACGCCTGCCGGCCCTCGACGTAGCTGCCCGCCACCCAAATCACGCCAATCACCGCGGCCAGCGCGACCGCGCCGATACCTATGCCCTTTTTGCGCGCGGCCAGGGTCGTCCCGGCCTTTGTCCAGAAGCTGACAAACTGGTCGGGCTGCTTGAGCTGCTTTCTCTCGATCTTCGACGCCACCGGCAGGAGATAACAGAGTGACCCGCCGCGGTCAATGTTGCCCACCACGAAGACACGACCCGGCAGGCCCCGGCAGCATATGATGCGCGCACGAATGACCGGACGATGCGCGCGAGCGGCCCGGGCGGGTCTGCCGATACTGTTGACACTGGTCCTTGGCGGCGTGCCGCGGGTGGCGCCTGCGGCGGACGCCGAGCAGTGGCAAGTCTCGGCGCAGGTGGCCTACGCCTCGGTCCTGGCGGACGGGCGGCGCCCACCTGGGGGTCTGGTCGGTGTGGACCTGCAGTATGGGCTGACGGACGCCTGGGCCGCACGGCTGTCGCTGGCCTCGTCGGCCCACCCGGTGACAGCGGATGCGGGGCGGCCCGGGGGCGCGGTGGGCGCCACCAGCGTGTCGCTGGGGTTGACCTATGCCGTCGATGTCCTGCGCTTCGTTCCGGTCATCGAACTGGGCATCGGCCTGCTGGACCTGCGGGGCGCCATCAACAGCCCCCGGCGCGACGTCGGTCTTCAGCTGGGCATTGGCGGTGACTATCTGCTGACGCGGGCCTGGGCGGTCGGGCTGATGCTGCGGTACCAGCACTTCCCTTTGCAGGTGGCAGGCCTGACGCCGGGCTTCGAGGGGATCCCCGTGGTGTTCTCTGTAGGACCCAGGATCAGTTATATTTTCTAAATAGTATCAACGCTTTTCGTCGTCATTCTTGAGGTGAAACTTTCCCTTTTTTCGGTGCGGCCGCAGGGCCAGCTTGATGGGCGAGCCGGAAAATCCGTAGACCTTGCGCAACTGGTTCGCCAGGTAGCGCCGGTACGGAAGACCGACCGCCTCGGGCACGTTGGTGCTGACAAAGAAGGTCGGTGGGCAGATGGCGGCCTGGGTCGCGTAGTACATGCGCACGTGGCGGCCGGCGGACCCCGAGGGCGGCGGACGGTGGGCGATCATTTCCTCGAAGTGCCGGTTGAGATCCGAGGTTGGAACCCGGCGTGACCATTGCTCGTATACGGTGATGGCCTGCTTGGCGATGTCGGTGACGCCGCGGCCGGTCGCCGCCGAGGTCAGCAGGAACGGCGCGTAGCCGATGAAGGCCAGTTCCTCGCGGCTGGCCTTCATGCGCTTGTCGATCTCGGCGCGGGGGACCAGGTCGCTTTTGTTGAAGACGATGACAGCGGCCCGGCCCGATTCCTCGATGAGGCTGGCCAGGCGGGCGTCCTCGGCCGTTGCCCCCTGCTGCGCATCGATGACCAGGGCGGCCACGTCGGCGCGGGCCAACTGGTCGCGGGCCATCTTGGCGGATACGGCCTCGGTCAGGCTGCTGACAGTCCGGCGGCGGCGCAGGCCGGCTGTGTCGACCAGGACGAATTCCTGGGCGCCCAGGCGAAAGGCCGTGTCTATGGGATCGCGGGTCGTGCCCGGCTGGTCGTGAACCAGCACGCGATCTTCGCCCAGCAGGCGGTTGACCAGGGACGACTTGCCAACGTTGGGCTTACCGACGAAGGCCACGCGGATGGGGTGCGACGGCTCGGCGGGGGCAACAGCGTCGGCGTCGCCGTTTGGCGCCCAGTCCGCCGTCACGCGGGCGTCGCTGCCCAGTTCCGCGATGACCGCGTCCAGCAGGTCGCCCACGCCGCGGCCGTGCGAGGCCGACAGGGGGAAGACGGCCTTGAAGCCGAGACCGTACGCGTCCGAGGTTGCCCCTTCCCTTTTGGCCGAGTCGACCTTGTTGACGGCCACCAGCACGGGCTTGCCGGTCCGGCGCAGCAGATTCGCGACGTCCTCGTCGACCGCGGTGACGCCCTCGGCGGCGTCCAGCACGAAGACCAGTACCGCGCCTTCCTCGACGGCGCGCAAGGTTTGGGCGCGCATGGCCCCGAGGATGCCCTCGGCAGAGGGATCCAGGCCGCCCGTGTCGACGACGCGAAAATGCGCCCGGTCCCAGTTGCACAGGCCATAGCGGCGATCGCGGGTCACCCCGGGGACGTCCTCGACCAGGGCCGGCCGCCCGCCGACCAGGCGGTTGAACAGCGACGACTTGCCGACGTTGGGGCGGCCAATCAGCGCGACGATGGGCAGGGTTGAATCGGCCTGCGTACGGTGTCGGGGGCGGCCACGCGGGGGCCGGGGTCCAGGCGCGGATTTATTGCGTCGGGGCACAGGTCAGCGCCTTTCGTAGCCGAGGCGCGCCAGATCGTAGGGCGATTCGGTCCAATCGGAGGCGACCTTGACCTGCAGGCGCAGGTGCACCGGCCGGCCGACCAGAGTCGTGATCTCGGCGCGCGCCGAG
>JANXXE010000039.1 GCA_025350815.1 Myxococcales bacterium
CGGTGACCTCGGCGCCGCCAATGATGTCGCCGATCTGCACCACGGGAATCGGCGAGGTCGCGTGGTAGACGCGCGTGTACTGGCCGGAAAGGGTCTGCTGCACGTCTACTCGCACGGTCCACAGGCCCTGCCGGCCGGAGAAGAGCAGCGGCACGCCCGGGCTGGCCGGGTTGGGCCGGCTCGCCGCATCGGGCGTGCCGACGAAGGAGATCACGAAACTGTTGCCGTCGATGGGCGCTAGGGTGCCCTGGAACCCGGCGACCGGGGTCAGGCCAAGGTTCACCACGGCCACGCGACTGTCCGGGTCGAAGGCTGAGAAGTAGAGCGGGTTGCCGGCAGCGTCGAAACCCAGTTCGGGTGCTGGCAAGCAGCTTTCGCCCAGGTCACATGCACCATCCAGATTACCGGTGAGCGCGCTCCTGTCCTCGACCCAGTTGCCCACCACGAGGATCAGCCGACGGATGCTCGAGCCCTCGTCGATGCTGGCGAAGATCCCCGCGCTGCCGGCCGGAGCATGAAAGGTGGTCGCACCCGCCGCCGCCAAGACACCGTAGAAGGCGATGACGCGGCCGTCGGCGCTGACGCCCGGGTTCCTGCCGACCGACGTGAAAAGCGACGATGTGTCGGCGATCAAGGTCGACGCGGAAAGGCTGTTGTCCAGCGAGACGATGGGCGACGTACCGGTGTTGCCGTCGCGCACGACGACGTTGCCGCTGCTGTCCATCGCCGGTGGGGGTCCGGCCGAAGCGACAGGGGCGACGGTGTTGAACGAGGTGCCCGACCCCGCGGGCGTGGCCAGTAGCGAATCAAAATGCAGGGCAAGAGCGTAATTGGCGCCCGCTGCGATGGCACCTATGCCGGCGAGTTTCGTGTTGCCGCTCGGATCGGCCGGATCGAGGACCTGCAGGGGGGTGATGGAGCATGGGACGAGGGCCCCTGTTTCGTTCGTGCAAGTTCCCACGGAGCTCGGAGCGACGCCCAGCGATCCGACCTCGTCGCCGCCCCAGGCATACACGGTGCCGTCGTTCTTCAGGGCGAGGGCGAAGCGTGCACCGCTTGCTATGGCGACAACACCCGCGAGACCGTTTACCTGCACCGGCGTTGTCACGCAGTGCACGAGCGCAAAGGCAAAGGTGACGCAAGTGGCACTGGCAGCCGGATCCACGCCGGACTCGCCGTCGACGTTGCGGCCCCAGGCCCAGACCGTACCGTCGCTGGTGAGAGCCATGCTGTGACCGTTTCCGCCGGAGGCGGAAACGCTCACCACGGAGCCTGCAATCCCCGTCACCTGCACGGGCGTGAAATTCGCGCCGACGTACGCAGTGCCGTTGCCCAGTTCCCCTCTCTCGTCATCCCCCCAGGCCCAGACAGTGCCGTCGCTGTTCAAGGCGAGGATGTGCGCGGCACCGGCTGCGATTGCTACTGGCAGGGCGGGCCCCGGCCCCACGCTCACGAGCTGCGGGTTGAAGTCGCAGATCATCTTGGCCCCGGCAAGGCTCGTACCTTTCGGGGCAATGCAATTGGGACTCGGAGCGGGGGGTACGCCCAGTTCCCCATGGAGGTTGCTGCCCCAGACGTACACCTGGCCGCTGCTCGTCAAGGCGACGCTGAAGTCCCCCAAGAGGCTTCCTTTGACAAGAGGGGGAAGTTGCTTGAGGAATGTTCCTCCGGCAGAAACCGCGACGATTCCCGATGGAAGGCCGGCAACCCGGACCGGCGTCGTGGTGCAGGATAAGGAGCGACCTTCGGGCGGATTGAGCGGGGGCGTGCAATCCGTGAAGTTGGTGCTGGGATCGACGCCGAGTTCCCCCCAGGAGTTGTCTCCCCAGGCCCAGACCGTGCCGTCAGCCCCCAGCGCAAGATTATGGTGATAGCCTGCCGAAATGGCGACGATATTGCTCAGGCCGCGTACCTGGACCGCGATCGGGCTGCAGACCGCGTTAAACAGTCCGCCATTGGTGCAGTTGGTGTTGGCCGCATTGCTGGGATCGACGCCGGTCTGACCGACGTCATCATCGCCCCAGGCCCAGACCGTGCCGTCGCTTGCCAAGGCCAAGCTATGTATGTCTCCCGCAGAAACGGCCGTGATGGTGACGCCCGGCGGTATGGAAATAGGCGGCGCGACCACGCCATAGTTGGCGCCTGTCGACGAAGTGCCATTTCCGAGTTCGCCCTGATTGTTATTGCCCCACGCCCGCGCACTTCCGGTACCTTGTTTGAGCGCGCCAAACGCAACCTGGCCAGAGGTATTGATGGCCGGTGGATTGGCGATCAGGACGAAACCACTACCGGGTATCCCGCCCTGCGCAACGAGGGTCGAGGAGCCCGGGTTGTTGCCGTCCCAGGTTCGTACCTCGGTGTAGCCGGGATTGCCATTGGGATTGCCAGGCGCACCGCTGGGCGAACCCAGCACCTGACTCACCGCGGCGACCTGATTGCCGTTGCTGATCTGCGCGGATTCGCCGAAGGTCGTCGCCAGGGTGGACGTGCTCTGGTTGAGCCAATCCGGCGCCCCCGGGGCGAAGCC
>JANXXE010000067.1 GCA_025350815.1 Myxococcales bacterium
GCGGCGCGCTGGACGATCGCGCGGGCAGTATCAAACACGGGAGTGATAGTGGGTCTTGTCTCGACCGATGCGGGCAACCGGGCGGCGCAGTGGCTGCCGGCGGCGGGTGGGGGGTGGACGCGGATGGATCTCACCGCGACGTTGCCATCGGGCAGCCCCTGGACGCTGATCGCGGGCTACTCGCAAAACGGGACGAAGGTGGCGGGGTGGGGCGAGCGGAATGGCCAGGTCGGTGGGTATGTCCTGGATCGATCCACTGGGGCCGTGGTCGACATGGGTGTGAATTTCGTATCGGGGACGGAAGTCTCGGCGCAGGCAATCAACGCCAGTGGCGTTGTGGTTGGCGACGTGGGGACCAGCGCCGGGACGCGCGCCTTTGTATTCGCGCCGGGATACGGCTTTCGTTACCTGGACGATCTGCCCGGGGCGCCCGCGGGCTGGGTCTTTCGGCACGCCTACGACATCAATGATGTGGGACAGATTGTGGGTGGCGGGGTATTCGAGGGGCAGAACCGCGCGTTCTTGATCGAGCCGGTCTTCGGCGCGCTAACGCCGGACGCCGCGGCGCCAACGGGCGACGGGCCAGTGGGCGGTGCGGCAGACGTCTCCATCGATGTCGCCATCGACGCCGCCGTCGACGCCGCGGTGGATGCGGCGGTGGACGCAAGTGCGGGCGGCAATGCTGACGCGGTCGTGATCGGTGAATCGGATGGCGCAGCCGGGGGCGCCGCTGATGTGGGCACCAACGCTGTGCCAGTGGTGAAGTGGCACGAGCTGACGAGTCTTGGGAGGCTGGAGGGCGGGGATCAGTCGAGCGCGCGCAGCATTTCGAACGGAGGTGTGGTGGTGGGCAACTCGAAGCCGTCAGCGTCGGGATGCGACGTGGCGGTTATCTTCCACCGGGGTGGCGCGCCGGAGCGAATCGCGGGATTTACGGACGGTGATTGCAGCGAAGCGATGGCGATAAACGAAAATGGGACGATAGCGATAACCGCGGGGCCACGAAACGGGCAGGACGTGTACCGGTACCGGGTTGGGGGGACGCTGGAGCACCTGGGACACCCTGCGGGCAGCGCGAATACGGGTGTGACGGGCCTGTCGGAAAGTGGCGAGATCGTGGGCGTGGCGGAGGCGCCGGCGTCGATACCGTCGCTGTCGGTGATTTCGTTTCAGTACACGGACGGAGGCGGATTCCGATTGTTGCCTGGGACGGCGCGGTGGACGATTGCGCGGGCGGTGTCCGGGGCCGGGGCGATTGGGGGCTTGATATCGACGGCGGCTGGTAACCGGGCGGTGCAGTGGCGTCCGGTGGCCGGTGGGGGGTGGACGTTGACGGAATTGACGCCGACGCTGGCGACGGGCAGCCCGTGGACGCTGATCGCGGTATCAGCACAGAGCGGGACGAAGGCAGCCGGGTGGGGCGAGCGAAACGGGCAGGTGGGGGGTTACATATTGGAAACGGCGACGGGGGCCGTGACGGATATGGGTGTGAATTTCGCGACGGGGACGGAGGTCACGGCGTTCGGGATGAACGCGAACGGGGACGTGGTGGGGGACGTTGCGACCAGCGCGGGGACGCGGGCATTTTTGTATACGGGCAGCAAGGGCTTCCGGTACGTGGATGATTTGCCGGGAGTGCCCAGGGGCTGGGAATTCCGGCACGCGTACGACATCAACGACGTGGGTCAGATTGTTGGCAACGGCGTGTTTGAGGGCCAGAACCGCGCCTACGTCCTGGACCCGCACTTCGATGCGCAGTCCGCGGATGGGGGAAGCGGCGGCGCAGGCGGGGATGCGGCGACGGACGCTTCAATCAGTGTGCCGGTCGACGCACCAGTCGATCTTCCGGTGCAGGTCGTGCCGGATGCGTCGGTGCCCGACACGGCGATCCCGGATCTAGGGTTGGACAGCCCGGTGTCGGGGCCGTCGGATGCGGCAATCCCCGACCTGGGCCCGGATGTGGCCCCGGATGTGGGCGCGGACGTCGCCATGGCCAGCGTGCTGCCGGGCAAGCTGTGCGGGATTTTCGGCGCCGGGACGCCGGTGCAGGTTTTGTACTCTCCCGATGGCGCCCGCGCCGTGGTTTTGTATCAGGAGGGCGTGGTGCGCGTATTCGACGTGGGTACCGGCAAGGAGGTTCTGTCCCTCTTGCTAGCCGACGGCAGCGGTATTGACGCCGTCTACGCCGGTAACACGGCGATGTTCGCGTTGGCCGTCGCACCCGACGGCAGCGAAATGGCGACAGGCGGCGCCGACCAGGCCATCAAGCTGTGGAGCCTGACGAACGGCAGCCTGCTGCGGACATGGACGGCGCACGCGGGGGCCGTTCGTGCCCTCGCGTATTCGCCGGACGGGACGTTGCTGGTAAGCGGCGGCGACGACAATCTGGCCAACCTGTGGCACGCAGCCACGGGTGCGATTGTCAGATCCTACACGGGGCATGCCGGCAGCGTGCGCGGGGTGGCCCTGTCGGCGTCGATCCTCGTAACGGCCAGCGCCGATGGGACCGGTCGCCTGTGGGATCCGACGAGCAACGCGCTGCTGGGCACCCTGTCGGGGCACACGGGCGCCGTCACGTCGGTGGCGCTGTCTTCCAGCGGTTTGGTCGTGACGGGCAGCGCGGACAAGACGGCGCGTATCTGGAATGCGTCGTCGGGCGTGGCGTTGCAGACGTTGTCGACACACACCGACGTGGTGACGTCGGTTGGATGGACAGCGGCCGGCGATCAGGTCGTCACGGGCAGCGCCGACGACAAGTCGAAACTGTGGCAGGCCAGCACCGGTGCCGAGATTCGAACCTTCACGGGGCAGGCGGGCGATGTGACGGCAGTGGCGCTGGCGCCCGGGGGTGGCGGCCTGGCGACTGTGGGCGCCGACCATGCATTGCGTTTGTGGAACCTGGGCGATGGCGCTGCAATCCGTTCCGTTACGATGCCTATCGGTGGGTCCATTTCTGACGACGGCAAGTGGATCCTGGGTTACCAGGGCGCGAACGCGGCGGTATGGGATGTCGACGGCAAGACGAAGGCCAAGTACAACTTTCCGTCGCCCCCGAATGTGAGAATCTGGTCGCCCAACGGGAAGTACCTGGTCGCATTCCCCGCTAACGATCGTCAGGGTGTCACCGCGACGATCTACGACGCCACCGACGGCCACCAGATGGGCGTTATCCCGGGCGTTTGCTCGGGCTCGATCGCTTTTTCGCCGGACAGCCAGAGTATCGCAGCCAGCATCGACTACCCCGTCGGGCGGGATTGCTCCAGTCAGTCGAATCCGGATTTTGAGTGGAATCTCGATGGGACGCACGTTGGTAATGAATTTGTCTCCGCTTACGGCTCTTCGAAGCAGGTCGTTGCGTCCAATCGAATCGCCAAGGCCACTACGGATTTCGGCGGCATAGACGAAACGAACGTGGCAAACTTCGCCATAATCAACCGCTCGACGAGGGCCGAAGAGTGGGTGGTCGCCTACCACGCTGCCGGCGAGGTCGTGGACGTCACCCCAAGCGGATCGTTGCTGCTCACCTACGGAATGGCATCAGGTGAGGAGGTCCCCAATTATCAAACGGACAGCGAGTCGGCCCGTCCTTCTGTCTTCATGTGGGATCTGTCGACCCGCGTATTGAAATGGTCGCGAGGTGCCTCCCGGTTTCAGGGCCGCGGTGGACCAAACGCAGTTCTCAGCGGGCAATTCTTGGCTGGTGATAGCCAGGTCCTGGTAGACGGTGATCCGTCAGTGGGCCTCAGGTTGGTGCGCCTTGATGATGGCGCGCAGGCTCGCCAGTTCCAGGGAACCACCCGGCCCTTTGTTGTCACGCCGGATCAGGGCTCTTTCTTTTCAGCCACGGGGAGGGGGTACGACTCGATCAACCCGACCCTGACCCAGACACGCCTGTCAGACGGGGCGGTTGTGCGAACCTTCGCGGGTCACACCAAGGCCATCATTGCGGTGGCGGTCTCGCCGGACGGCAGCACGGTGGCCACCGGAAGTGAGGATGCCACAATCAAGGTGTGGCGTGTTTCCGACGGGGCGAACCTGGCCACCTATGCGGGTCGTGGCGCTAACTTGGCGTTTTCGCCGGACGGCCGGACGCTGTTTAGCAGCGGAGACAATTCTGTTCTGCGGGTGTGGACCCTGTCGGACGGCAGCCTCCGGACGATGGGTCCGATCAACGATAAGGCCCTGGCGATCGCGGTGTCGCCCGACGGTGGTCTGCTGGCCGTCGACAATGTCCTGGCTCAGGAATCGATTCAGGTCTGGAATATTGGCGCAGGGACGCTGGCGACCACACTGACCGGCGGCGGCGACTGGGTACCGCCCTTTTCCAATCCAGTCAACTTGTTGGCCTTCTCCGCGGATGGCACCCTGCTGTCGACCCGTCGACGGCAGTTCCGGGTCAACGGGTGGTCCAGTCTGCCGGATCTCGGGCGTCCCGTCGCCGTTTCGTCGGACGGCTTGCGTTATGTGACCGGGGTGGATCGCCTGGACGAGCTTCGGACCGCCGCCGACGGAAAGATCATTCGCACGCTCGACAACTACGTCTCGGCAAGGGAGGGTCGCATTTCGGCCGACGGGACACTGTTGATGATGGGCGGCGCTGTGTGGCGTGCATCAGACGGCGAACGGGTGGAGAACGTCAGGCCGAATACGATAGGCATCTCGCGTGATTTTCAGCGGATGGACACCAGGGCGATGGCGCCCGCGTCCGGCGATTCATTCGTCTTCTGCCGCTGATGCGGGCGCCAAGGCGGCCGGCGGGTGGGTCAACGTCCGATCGACACGAAGCCCGGATCGTCTGACAGTCGCGCCGCGCTGTCCGCTGTGATGCCGATGGCGATGCGGGGGCCTGCGGTCGGCGCGCTCACGTGGACCAGTTCGGGACTTTTTGACGAGAAGCCGAAGGACGTTCCTGCGAGCACGATGCCCTTGCCGCCGTCGATGGTGATCGGGATGGTACCGGGGGAGACGTCGATCTCGCCCTTTAGCAACGTGAACGGCGTCAGCAGGCCGGCGGCGACGATGTCCCCCTTGGCCAGCGGCATCAGGCCTTCGTTGTCGAAATAAAGTCCCTCGATGGTCACGCCGGCGTTCAGGAAGTACGCACCGTAGACGGACGTTGCGGGGTCGGGCGTCAGGAAGATGTGCGTGAATTCCTGCCCGCTGCCGCCGTATACCGCCAGGGGGATCTTGGCATAGTTGATCCGGACGTTGTGGTACACGCTGCCGTCGCCGTTCACCGTGACCAGGCCCAGGCGGCCCCGGCCACCGGCCAACAGCATCAGGCCGTCGAAGGTCGAACCACCGCTTTTGCCGTCGAGCACAAGCGACTGGTCCGCGTAGACGCTGCTGAAGTCGACGTAGCGGCCGCCGACGACATTCATGCCGAAGACGCCCCCGCTGGCGCCGACCGCGAGGCTGCGCAGGGTGATACCCGTGAGGGATGGCTCGGCCGCGCCGTCCGGCTCGGCGGTTCTGCGGACGGGCAACCAGAGCGACTCGCCCCCGCGTCCCAGCGCGTGCGTTGCGCCCGCGCGGTTGTCGTCGAAATTTACCGCCAGCAGCGTGCCCGCGTCGATCGTCAGCTTCGCGGCCGGCGGCGCGAAGGTCGCGTTGTAGCGACCCGTGCTGGACAGACGCACGGAATCGATGACACCCGCCATGGCGGGCGCATCGACGGCGCCATCAAAGCCCAGCGTGCGTGGCCCCAGCGTGACGTCCTCGTACTGTCCCTGGGTCAGCGCGCCCGATGCCATTTGCATTGCGACGACGGCCCCATCGAGAAAAAGGCGAATCGCGACGCCGTCGTAGCTGAGGGCGACGTGGTGGACGGCGCCCAGCGAGATTGCGGGCCCCTGCAAGGCGTAGCTTGTGGCCCCGACGCTGATCGAACCAGTCAGCGACTGGTTGCTGGTTCCAAGCGCGAAGGCCGAGGTGCATCCGGGCAGCGACGGTCCCGTGCCCAGACAACCGTGGCTTTGCACGATACCTCCGTAGCCCTTCGAAGCGGCCGTCAGATTGATGAAGGCTTCGGCCGT
This sequence comes from Myxococcales bacterium, assembly GCA_025350815.1. Taxonomy (GTDB): domain Bacteria; phylum Myxococcota_A; class Polyangia; order Fen-1088; family Fen-1088; genus JANXXE01. Next base: position 6,036 of record JANXXE010000067.1, read on the forward strand.
GAACGTGGGCACGCCGTCCAGTTCGGCAAACGGAGTATCGCGCAGTTCCAGCCACATGCTGGTGCCGTTGGCTTTCATCGCATTGCCACTCCCGACCAGAGCGGGCGCGAGGTCAACGCCCGTCATCCCGGGCGGGTTGAGGATCAGGGCCGGGCTGCGGCCGAAGGCGCGGATGGTCGAGACGCCACGTGCTGCGCCTTCGAGAGTCAGACCATTGCAATGCACCAGCGCAGGCTGGCGCAACCAAAACTCACCAACCGGGAAGAAGACCACCGAGCCCGGTGCCCGCGCGCAGCCCGCGTCGATGGCCGCCTGAATCGCCGACGACGAATCCGAGCCGTCGGACTTGGCACCGTACGTGGTCACGTCGATGATCTGCGATTCTGGCACCCCGCCAAGGACGACGGATGGCCCGGGCGTGGTCGTCGGCAATGTGGCGGGATTGGGAAGCACGGCCGGATCCGGCCCTGCCGGCGACAGCAGGTTCGCGTCGTCCGACCAGGGCACGTTCGAATCCTTGGTCGCCGCAATGACGATGTTGGGTTGCGCTGTCGCGGTGGCGACGTGGATGATTTGCGCTGCCCCCTGGGTGCCTGTGAACGATGTCCCCTCAACCAACACGCCGGCCATTCCGTCGACGGTGATCGGAATGCCGTTGCCCGCATTGCCGATGGTGCCGCGCTGGAGCAAAAGCTTGGCCCACGGTTGCAAAACGGCGATCGCCCCGCGCCAGGCAGGGCCAGCCCCGGTCGCGTCGATAGTCAGCCCATTGAATGCGTCGTCGGATTCCAGCAGGGTCGCCGCATAAACGGTCGACGGGCCGGCGGTGATCGTGAGGTTGGTGTGGATCTGTTCGGCGCCTCCCGCCTTGACCAGCGGCAGTGTTTGCCCCGACAGGCGCACGTTGTGCCAGCCGTTGCCGTTCGCCGTGTGCGTGTAGATCCCGAAGCGCGCGCGGCCAGGCGCGGCTGTCGCCGTCACGTCGTCGAACTGTCCCAGGTAGTTGTTGCCCATCATCGCGAATCCGTAATCGCAGCCCAGGCAGTCGACCTGGTAGATGCGCGTGACGGTCGCCAGCCACCCGAAGATCCCCATCCCACCCGCCACAGTGAAATTGTGCAGCGTCACGTCGCCGCTGAACGCAAGGCTATTGCCGGCGGCGTCGCGGTCGCGACGGATGGGCAACCAAAACGGGCCGTCCTTGTTGATGGCGCGGGTCAGGCCGGGGAACTGCGCGTCGAAGTTAGTCAATGCCAGGGTGTTCGCGTCGCTGGCGAGCTTGGCGGTCGGGACGGGGAAGGGCGACGTGTAGCGCGCAACGTTCGACAGGCGGACCGAATCGATGAAGCCGGGTAGGGCGCCGTTCACGATCGAGGTCTCAAGCGGGTAGTACGACGGGCCGATAGTGACGTCCTCGAAGGGACTTTGCTTCACGGGGCCGCTGGCGGTCTTGGACGCAACGATCGCCCCGTCTAGAAACAGACGAATCATTGCGCTGTCGTAGGTCAGCGCGACGTGGTGCACGACATTCAGGGCCAGCGCCGGGCCGTTGAGCGCGTACGGTGTGCCACCCACCGTCAGATAGGCGCCCAGGTTCTGGATGGCGACGCCCAGCCTGAACGCGCTTCCGCAAGGCACCACCATGGCGCCGGCCTGGCAGCCATTCGGCCCACCGACGATGCCGGCCCAGCCGGGTGCATACGGCGCTGTCTGCTTGACGAACGCTTCGGCGGTAAACGCGGTAAGGCCGTCCAGTTCCACCGTCGGGATATCGCGAAGGTTCACAAAGAAATGTCCGGCCTCGGTGTCCATCGACTGGCCCGTACCCACCAAGGCAGGCCCCAGTTTCAACTTGATGACGTCGCCGGGCGGGTTCAGCAGGACGGCCGGGCCCGCGAACTGCGGCACCAGCACCGAGCCGCTGCGGCACGCCCCGTAAAGTTCCAGGCCGTTGCAACTGATGAGCAGTGGGCGACTGATGGCAAAGCGTCCAATCGGGAGGAAGACAGGAGGCCGGTTCGTGGCTTTTGCACACGCCGCATCGACCGCTGCCTGGATGCCCGTGTACGCGTCGCTGCCGTCCGCGCGGGCGCCGTAGGTCGTGACGTCGAAGACCCCGCCGCGGCCAGGACGTGACACGGGCGCGCACGCCAGCGTGACCTCGGCGGGGCTTCCGTCACGAATCGGGTTCAGGGCTGCGTCCGCGCGCGGGCCCTGGCCAGTCGCGTCGGGCGTGGCGCCGGACGTGGCATCCCGGATCGTGTCCGCGTCCGGCTCAGGGTGGGAGGGGGCGGCGGGCGTGGTGCTTGCGCCGCAGCCAATGACCGCGGCGCCGAGAAGAAGCAACAGGGCGAAGTGCATGGGGAGAATGGGTACGCTAGCACGCTCGGTACCGGGGCAAATCGATGGCGCTGAAGGCCGCCAAGGCCGCGGGCGAGAGCTATAGCGACACCCTGCCGCCCGTTCGTCCGTCAACGCACTGAGCTGACGGTGGCTTGAGACCTCGCGAACGCGTCGATCTTTGTCGAGGCATCAGCCGTTACCTCGGGCCGCGAGCGGCATACGTAAATACATGCCCGTCGATTCAAGCGTGCGCCCGGGTCTTGTATCCCTTGTTTTGCTGGCGCTTTCGGCTTCCTGCGCTGGCGCCACCCCACGCGCCGTCCAGACCGACGATGCGGATGGCACGCAGACTGAACCGGGCACATCCCCCGCGCCACGACTGGATGCGGCGTCCAATCCGATGACCCCCGCGCCGGTGACCCCCGCGCCGACCGACCAGCCCGACGCCAAGGTGGTCGTGACCGGCAAGGACGTCGACGCGGCAATGCGGGCCCCCGATGCAGTGGCAGCCTTCGACGCGACGCCGGCGGCCACGACGCCCTTGCCGCCCGCTGTCGACTGCAAGAAGGCCAAGCTGTGTGACGACTTCGAGGCCTACCCCGTCGGCGCCGCGCCCGGCAGCAACTGGCGGGTGTCAGGATCTGCCAACGGCCTGGTGGTCGATTCGACGCGGGCGTACAGCGGCGCCAAGTCGATTCTGATCAAGTTGCCGGGCACGGCGAACATCCAGGCCTTCATGGTTCCGACGGTGGCTGGCTTGTTCCCGCTAAAGGACAACGTGATGTACGGCCGCATGATGGTGTTCATGCCGACGTCACCGGGGCCCGGCGACCGGCACTGGGATATGGTCATTGCCAGCGGCAAGATCCCCACGGGCGAGACTGGCAACTACATGTTCGGCGGCTACACCGAAAAGTTCTGGCCCAGCTACCAGCCGCACCACTGCTGGAAGGATTCGAAGTCCCCCTTTATTTTCGGCAAGTGGTTTTGCATGCAGTGGCAGTTCGACGGGGCGCAAGGGGCCGGCGGCACGCGCAACAACCAGATGCGCTTCTGGATTGATAGCGTCGAGCACACGGACATCACCGTCGATCATTTCGGCAGCGGCTGCACGACCGGCAAGTGGGAATGGGTGGCCCCCAACTTCGATACGGTTCGGCTGGGATTCACCCAGTACCAGACGTCGGTCGCGCCGATTGAGCTTTCGATCGACGACGTGGCAATCAGTGACGCGCCGATAGCCTGTCCCGCGCCGAAACCTTGACGCGGGCGCCGCGGCGCTGTTTGGTGGCGGTCATGACGATTGCCATCACTGTCACAAAACGTGTTCTGCTTGCTGTCGCCCTGCTGGGTGCGTCCGTTTCTGTGGCGCGCGCCGATGCGCCGCGGGGATTCGTTGATCTTTTCAACGGCAAGGATCTGTCCGGCTGGGTCAACGTCAACACGGACAAGACCACCTGGTCCGTACGCGACGGCATCCTGATTGGCTCGGGCAAGCCGATAGGCGTCATGCGGTCGGCCCGGCAGTACGAAAACTTCGTCCTGCACATCGAATGGCAGCACCAGGAGGCGGGGGGGAATTCCGGCGTCTTCATCTGGGCCGACGGCAGCGCGCCGGCCGACCGTCCGTTACCCCGGGGTTTCGAGGTCCAGATGCTGGAACTCGATTGGATCAACCAGCACAGGGACAAGGATGGCAACCCGGCGCCGGTCGCCTACGTACAGGGCGAGTTGTTCGGCGCCAACGGTCTGCTGGCGATCCCCGACAACCCGCGGGGCGAACGCAGCAAGGCCATCGAGGGCCGCTGCAAGGGCAAAGGCGAATGGAACACCTACGACGTCGTCGCCGTCGACGGCGTGGTCAAGCTGGCGGTCAACGGAAGGTTCGTCAATGGCATGAGCCACGCGACGATCAGGAAAGGCTACCTGGACCTGGAATCCGAAGGCGCCGAGATCCATTTTCGCAACATCCGCCTCCTGGAACTGCCAGGCAGTCTGGTCGGGCCCGACATGACGGCGCCCGACGTGACAGCCAGGGGCCCCCGCGTCCCGTAGCGACGTCCCGATGACGCCGAGATCCGCCTGGTGTAGTCTGCGCGCCTCGCTGAAGCGAAAGGAGCGTGATCACCATGGGCAACGCATTTGTACACTGTGAGCTGGCCGCCGACGATGTCGGGGCGGCACGAAAGTTCTACACCAAGGTTTTCGACTGGAAGATCGGCCCGCCGATGGCCGACGCGGGGGACTACTCGATGATCGACGTTGGCAGCAAGACGTCGGGCGGGGGCCTGACCAAGAAGACGATGCCGGGCCAGCCGACGGCGTGGTTGACCTACGTCGAGGTGGCCAGCGTGAAGAAGACGATGGCCAAGGCGGAAAAGGCCGGCGCGAAAGCCGTGCTGGCGTTTCAGGAGATCGGCGAGATGGGCGCGATTGGTGTCTTCATGGATCCGCAGGGCGCAGCGCTGGGCGTGTGGGAGCGCGGCAAGCCTGTCAAGAAGCCGGCCAAGAAGCCAGCCAAGAAGGCAGCCAAGAATCCGGCGCAGAAGAAGTCGGCCAAGGCCAAGTCGAAGAAGTAGCGTGCCGTTTTGTGAATCCTGCCAGGCCGAGGGGGTGGGGGAAGTCTGCCCCTGGTGCGGGCGCACGTTCGCCGCCGCCGTGGCCGTGGTCCGTACTGCGCGGGCGGCGCGCTGGCGCTGGATCCCACCGGCGGTCGTCGGCGTGGGCGGGCTGATCATGTTGTTGGTGCGCTTCGGTGTGACGCCGCTTGCGGTGACGGAGGTCCAGCGTGCGCTGCCTGACCTGGTTGGGCGCATCGAGGGGCAGGGGCACAAGTGTCGCTGGACCGTGCGTGACGCGGCCGAGCCCGGGCGTGAAGGCTGGCAGGTGGTTCAGTGTCTACTGGACGGCGGTGGTGACGGGCCGGCCTGGTATCTGGCGCGCACGCGGGCGGCGTATGCAAAGAACGCGGCAGCAAGGATCTGGAGCAAGGCGCCCGAGCCGCCCGAGATCCCGGCTTGGACGCGACCGGGCGTGACCTGTTCGATGTCCGACTACTACGACGACTGCATGGTCGGTATCGTCATCGACAAGGTGCGCCCGGTGTCGCGCCAGGGACTGGCCGAGTTGCAGGAGATCGCCGACAAGACGCTGTCGTTCGCCCCCGGGCACAGTCGACAGGTGGCCGAAAAAGTACATGCCTGCGGCGTCGCCAGCGCGGACGCTCGCTGCGGGCAGTTCGGTCGCGAGATGGCCGTCATCGAGGAAGAAGTGATCCGGCAGCTCGCGGCGCAGCGATCTCGTTAGGCCGAAAACGATCGTCCAAACACTTCGGCGAATCGTCGCTGCACGGGCCCGCGCACTTCGTCCAGTGTGACCGTGCGCCCCACGCAGGTGGTCATCGAGCCCATGACGGCGGCCTCAAGCCCGCAGGGGTTGATGACGCCAAAGCGTGACAAATCGGTTGCAACGTTCAGGGCAAAGCCGTGCAACGTCACCCAGCGTTTCACCGCGACGCCGATCGAGGCCAGCTTGCGCGGGATCGCCCCCTGTGTGGTCCACACGCCCGTCCAGCCGGGGCGACGCTCGCCGGTGATGCCGAATTCGCCGACGGTCTGGATCAGCGCCTCTTCCAGGTTGCGCAGGTAAACGTGCAGATCGCGCTCGTTCTGCCGCAGCAGGAAAATGGGATAGCCGACCAGCTGACCGGGGCCGTGGTAGGTCACGTCGCCGCCGCGCTCGATCTCGAAGACGGGCATGTCCGACGGGGCGATCAGATTCTCGCGCTTGGTGGCGCGCCCCAGCGTCAGAACGTGCGGGTGCTCGACCAGCAGCAACGTGTCGGGGATCTCGTCGCGCTGGCGTTGCTGGACCAATTCCAGTTGCAGCCGCCAAACGTCGCCGTATTCACGTGTTCCAAGATCGATCAGCCGGGCAGAGATTGGGGTGGTCACGGTTGCCGTGGACCAAGTATACCCACGACATGAGGCGGTTGCGTCCGGGGGCCCTGGCACTCATCGTGCTGTCGGCCTGCGCCGCCGCAGGTTGTTCGCGCTTTCGCCGGGGCACATCCCCGCACGCCCAGACACAGGAGATCCGCCGAATCATGACGACGAAGCTGCCCGGAGACCCCGTGATTTCAGAGGCGCTGGCCATTCGACTGGGCGTGGCCCTGGCAGCCAAAGGGCCGGCGTACAAACCGCGGACGCATCATCTGGACGGGCCTGCGCCGAAGTTCACCAATCGTCTGATCCTGGAAACCAGCCCCTACCTGTTGCAGCACGCGCACAATCCGGTGAACTGGTACCCGTGGGGCGCCGAGGCCTTCGACGACGCGCGCCGCAGCGGCAAACCGGTGTTTCTGTCCATCGGATATTCGACCTGCCACTGGTGCCATGTGATGGAGGAAGAATCCTTCGAGGATGAAGAGATTGCGGGATTCCTGAACACGCACTACATCTGCATCAAGGTCGACCGCGAAGAGCGCCCCGACATCGACGCGATTTACATGGCGGCCGTGCAAAGCCTGACCGGGTCGGGCGGATGGCCGATGAGTGTGTGGCTGACGCCCGAACGCGAGCCGTTTTTCGGTGGCACGTACTTTCCGCCGCGCGACGGGGTGCGGGGCACGCGCCATGGATTCTTGACCGTGCTACGCGAACTGGTCGATACCTACCGGCGCGACGCCGGCCGCGTGCAGCGCGCGACGGCCGCGCTGACCCAGGCGGTGCAGGCGGGCATGCAGGGCGATGCGGGCGCGCCCGCGGGGGGGACGATGGTGCCGACGGCGGCGGCCATCAGCGCGACGGTGGATTATTTCAAGCGCGCGTTTGATCCGGTTCACGGCGGCGTGCGCCGGTCGCCGAAGTTTCCCTCGAACGTGCCCGTGCGATTGCTGTTGCGCTATCACCGGCGCACAGGCGACGCGAAGGCGTTGGAGATCGCGGTTGTGACGCTGCAAAAGATGGCGGCCGGCGGCCTGTACGATCAGATTGGCGGCGGCTTTCATCGATATTCAACCGACGACAAGTGGCTGGTGCCGCATTTCGAAAAGATGCTGTACGACAACGCGCTGCTGGCGGTCGCCTACGCCGAGGCGCACCAGGCGACGGGTCGTCCGGATCTGGCGCGCGTGCTGCGCGAGACGCTGGACTATGTGCTGCGCGAG
>JANXXE010000102.1 GCA_025350815.1 Myxococcales bacterium
GCCGCGCGACGCGCGTGGCACCCCTCGTGCGCTTCTTTTTCTTGGGGGCCTCGGGCGCCTTAACGTGCGGAGCGATGACGATCTCGGTCGGCGGCGGCGCCTGATTCTTCCACAGCCAGTACCCGCCGCCCACCAGCGCCGCGACCAGAAGGCCCAGGAAAAAACCCTTCATGAAGTACGCCTTTTGTACCAGCTTGCCCGGGACCAACCGAAGCGCGCAAACGTGACACATCGCGCCTCGCATCAATGAACTTCAGAAAGAACTTCAGAGCGATGCCTTGACCTACGGAAAGATGACACACTATCTTGTGGGCCTGTGAGAACCCCGTCGGGGATCACGTAACGATTGCCTGGGAGAATAACCGACTCATGAAGAAGTCCGATCTGGTGGATCTGGTAGCGCAGCAGAAGAACCTGCCCCGCCAGCAGGTGGAAGATACGATTGACTCGCTGCTGGATGCTGTCGGCGATGCGCTGGGCAAAGGTGAGCGGGTCGATTTTCGCGGCTTCGGCGCCTTCGCAGTAAGAGAGTCGGCGGCCCGGTCCGGCCGCAACCCGCGGACCGGCGAGACCATTCAGATCGCGGCCCGCAAGACGCCTACCTTCAAGGTAGGAAAGGAACTGAAGGACCGGGTCAACCGGCCCAGCACCTAACAGGCGCCCAAGTACGGAATCGACGGAATCGAAGGAATCGGTCTTATGGGTACGCGCCTCTTCGTCGGCAATCTTTCCTACGGCGTCACTGAACAGGATCTCAAAGAGGCTTTCACCAACGAAGGCGTTGTTGTCCGGAGCGTGAAGATCGCTCTGGACCGTGAAAGCGGTCGGCCGCGCGGATTCGCGTTCGTCGAAACCGAGACCGAAGACGGTGCCAAGACTTCGGTCGAGAAACTGAGGGGACAGGTCGTGCAGGGACGACCCTTGGTCATCGAAGAAGCGCAGGCGCGCCCGGCGCCGGGTGCGCCCAGGCCAGGCGGCGGATTTGGCGGCCCGCCACGACCGGGGGGATTTGGCCCTCCGGGCGGCGGCCCAGGTGGTCCCCCGCGTCCAGGTTTCGGCGGCCCGCCACGACCGGGGGGATTTGGGCCCCCTGGCGGCGGCCCAGGTGGTCCCCCGCGTCCAGGTTTCGGCGGCCCGCGACCCGGTGGCGCGGATATGGGTGCGGCCGGCGGCCCGCGCAACTTCGGCCCGCCACGATTGCCCGGCCCCGAACGCCGCGACCGGCCGGAAAAGAAGAAGTCGACGCGCCCCAAGCCCGAAGAGCGGGAACGCGGTAACTGGCGCTGGAACGGGAAGATCGACGAAGACGAGTGATCGCTTTCGGGGGCCCGAGGGGGACGGTCGGGAATGGACACCGCACGGATACTGATTGTCGATGATGATCCGTGGACGCAGCGGATGGTGTCGGCTGTCCTGGCCCAGGCGGGGCACTCGGTCGATATAGCCTCGGACGGCTGGGAAGGCCTGATTCGCGTTGGGCGGACCCGGCCCGACCTGGTCATTACCGAGATCAAGCTGCCGACCACCGACGGCTGGTCGTTCGTCGAGACGCTGCGCAGTCGACCCGATTCGGCCACGGTGCCGGTGATCTTCATGTCCAGCTTCGGCACGGACCTGCGCCCGGGCCGAAGTTTTCTCCCCGGCCGTGACGACTGCTTGCGCAAACCCTTTCGCCTCGAACAGCTCGAAGAAAAAGTGCGCGCGGGATTGTCCAAGGGTCGGCAGATCCCGTTGGCACCTGTGGATCTGGGGCCGCCAAACCCAGCCTGGAGCGCGGCCCCGGTGCCGGCGGACCCACGAACGCTGGCGGCTCCGGGCCCGGCCAGCCGCCCGGCGCGCCCGACGCGAATCGCGTCCGAGTCACGCTGGCCGACGATCCTGGTCGGCTCGCTGGAGCAATTCAGTCTGTCGAGTGTGCTGATCGTCCTGGAGCTGGAACGAAAATCGGGCGCACTGGTCCTTCACGGGTCAACGGGCAAGGGCCGCATCGTCTTGCGCGATGGTCGTGTCATCCGCGCACACGTCGAGAACAACGAATTCCCCACCGGCTCGCCCGCGGTGTACGAACTTTTGTCCTGGTCCGCAGGCCGATTCCAGTTCAATGCCGGCGTTCCCGACGGGGAAGACGAGATCGGATCATCGACGTCGTTTCTGCTGATGGAGGGCGCGCGTCTGACTGACGAGCGCAACCACAACAAGAAGACGCGCAATTGAGCGACGAGCAGCCCGAGATCATCTCGCTGCGTCTGCGCGTGCCGCCGGAATGCGACCGCTGGCGACTGGATCATTTTCTGAAACACCGCATCGGGCGGCTGTCGCGCACCAAGATCGTGTCGATCATCGAGCGGCAGATTCGTTTCTCGGACGGGCGACGCGTGCGCGCGTCATCGGGTGTGCGCGGCGGCGAGACCATCATGCTGAACCGCCCCGCCCCGCAAGAACCGGAGGTGCCGCGCGATTTCGCCGTACTGGCCGAGGACGACACCTTCCTGGCGATAGACAAACCGTCGGGATTGCCGATTCACACGACGGCCAAGTTCTGGCGCAACACACTGGTGGCCGTGCTGCGCGAGCGCTACCCGGATCAGGGCCTGCAAGTCTGTCACCGGCTTGACCGAGAAACCTCAGGCGTGTTGCTGGTGGCGCGCGGCCGCGAGGCGTCGTCGATCCTGAAGCGGGCGTTCGCGCGGCGGGCGGTATCGAAGACTTACCTGGCACTGGTGCATGGCGTCCCGTCACCGGCCGAGGGAACAGTGGACAGCCCCGTGCACCTGCTGGACAGCCCGACGCATCTCATGATGGGAGTGGCCGAGGCCGGGCAGGATGGGCTGCCGGCGCTGACGCACTACCGGGTCATCCAGACCTTCGAACGAAACGCGTTGCTGGCGGTCACGCCCCACACGGGACGCCAGCACCAGATTCGCGTGCACCTGGCCTCGATCGGCCACCCAATTGTCGGCGACAAGCTGTACCGGGCCAGCGAAAAGCAATTCATGGCCTATTGCGATGGCGGCATGACACCCGAGTTGCTGGATGCCTTCGACGGGCTACCCCGACACGCGCTGCACGCGCACAGGCTGACGTTCCCGCACCCCATCACGGGCGCGCCCATCACCGTTGAAAGTCCCCTGCCCCCGGATCTCGTCACGTACATGCAAGGACTCTAGACAAATGAACGATCATCGCCACGCCGCGCGCCAGATCGCCGTCCTGTCGTGTGTCGCATCGCTCGCGGGCTGCGCGCATGCGTACACGACCTGGCCCTATCCCGGCTGGTACACGATTGGAAGCGCGCACTTTCACGTGCACGGCCCCGACCAGTCCGAGCTGCCCGCCACGGCGTTGATGCTTGAAGGGCTGTACACGGCCATCGGCGAGACCTTCTTCCCGCGCGCGGACTTACACGGAATCGAGGTCGTTGTGTTCGGCACCGAGGAAGATGCGCGCGATCTTCCGCCCAAGGCCAGCGGATTTCTCGACGAGAAGAAGGCCAGCGGCGGCATCCTGGTGTTGACGGCTCGCGAGCCGCGGCTGGATCGGCGCGCCAACGACGGGCGCTTCACCACGCCCAACCAGGAGAAAGCCGCACACACCATCGCGCAGCGCCTGTTGCGAAATTCGATGCAGGACGCCCCCGAATGGTTTCGGGATGGATTTCTGCTGTACCTGGAAACGCTGCAGTTGCACGACGACACCGCGGTGTTCGGCAACCGTCCCACGCGCATGACGCAAGAACTGATGGCGGGCCGGGCGATTCCCCTCGGCGCCCTCATAGCCGCGCCCCATTCCGAATTTTCAACCGGCGACTGGACCCGCAGCCACCACGCCAGCGCTTGGGCCTTTATCCACTTTCTGCTGGGAGGCGACGGCGGCCGCCTGCGCCCCAACTTCGATGCCCTGTGCCGGGCGCTGACGGCGACGCCCCCCGGCCCGGAAGGGTCGCGACAGGCGATCGAGCGCGCCTTCCCCGGATCGCACTTCAGCGAAATCGAAAACCGAGCGCGTGACTACGCCGTGAACGATCTGGGCGGCCAGCCCCGCTTTCACCCGTTCGCGGTGAACGTGAAGTTGCCGGGGGGCCCGCCGCCGGCCCCGGTACTGGCCAGCCCCAAGCACGTTCAAAATCTGCTGTTGCAGCTCAAGCACCGCTGAGCACGTAGAAGCGGCACCGGCGCTTTTAGTAGAATGCGGCGATCTGCTCGACGACGTAACCTTGCTGTGCTTCCGTCAGTTCGGGGTGAATCGGAAGGGCGAGAACCTCGCGGCAGGCGGCCTCTGCGACGGGAAATGCGCCTTCCCGGTAGCCGAGATCCTTGAAGCACGGCTGCTGATGAAACGGCAGCGGGTAGTAAATCTCGGTGGCGACGCCAACGGCCGTCAGATGCGCACGCAGGGCATCGCGCCGGGGCGCGCGGACCACGAACTGGTTGTAGATATGTCCCGGCACATCCGGCGGCAGGGCAAGCTCGGGCGGGATGCGCGGGGTCGCGGCGAACAGCTGGCGGTACCGGGCCGCATGGGCCCGCCGGGCCTGCGTATGGCGCGGAAGATGCGGCAGTTTGACGCGCAGGACGGCCGCTTGCAGGGCATCCAGGCGGAAGTTTCCGCCCACCAGGTGGTGGACATATTTGGGCCGGCTGCCGTGCGTTCGTAGCAACGCCACGCGGTCGGCAAACGACTGGTCGTTCGTGCACAGGGCCCCTGCGTCGCCGAAGGCACCGAGGTTCTTCGACGGAAAGAACGACAGGCAACTGGCTATACCGCTTAGCGGCGCCGCGCCGATCGATTGTGCCGCGTCCTCGATCAGGGGCACCTGGACCGCCGGCAACCGCGACGCGCGTCCAAACAGATGAACGGGAATAACGGCTTTTGTCCGCGGTCCACACGCGGCCGCAGCCGCCGCCGGATCCAGATTCAACGAATCCGGCTCGATATCCGCAAACACAGGGCGCGCGCCGACACGTGCGATGCAACCTGCGGTGGCATAGAACGAGAACGTCGAGGTGACCACTTCGTCGCCGGGCCCGACACCGAGAGCCATCAGCGCCACCAGCAACGCATCCGTTCCCGACGACAGCCCGACTGCGTGCCGGCAGCCACTAAAGGCCGCAAGCTCGACCTCGAAGGCCTGCACCTCGGGCCCCATTATGAACGTGCCCGAATCGACGACGCGCGTGATCGCTTCCAGTAGCTGCGCCCGGATCGGTGCGTTCTGGGCCGACACGTCAAGCAGCGGCACCCGCACGGCAGACATCAAACGCGCTTGTCGCCGATCTCGTTCAGCAACTCGACCGCTGGCCCCATCTGGGGCTCTTCCTGAAGGGCGCGGCGGGCAAAGATGATGGCCCGCGATCGGTCGCCCGTCTTGAGCGCGATGCGCGCCTGACGAAAGTACGCCACGGCTGAGGTCATGGGTCCCGACGGTGCGGGCAGCAACGTGACCGCGCGAAGCGCCTTGATCGCCAGATCGGCCTCGCCCAGCTCCTCCGCCAGATCCGCCAATTCGGCGGCGATCTCGCCATCCTTGCGATTGGTGTCGAGCGCCCGCTTCAGCCAGTCGAGCTGACCGCGCTTGTCGCCGCGCCCGGCCGCCAGACGCGCCATTCGGTGCTGCAACCTGGACCGTTCGACGGGGGAATTGTCCTTGCCGGATTGCTTGACCAGCGCCTTCAGGATCTCCTCGGCCTGGTCGTGATCTCCCGCGGCCAGCGACGCGTCCACCAGCAACAACGTCGCCTCGCGATCGCCCGGATGCAGCTGGAGGATCTGCTGGATGGTGCTGACTGCCGCACTGACCTCGCCTTGCCGGATCAGCAGATCGCTTGCCCGCCTGAGCAACGCCACGCGCGCGCCCGTGTCCTCGACCTTCTCGGAGCTTTCCAGCAACAGCGTGGCCAGCTTCCGGTGCTCGCCGGACACTTCATACAACCTGACCAGCCGATCCAGGATGGCCGTGCTGTCGGGTTGCTGCCGGAAGACGTCTTCCAGGCCCGCGATGGCCTGTTCGGGACGTCCAATGCGTTCGCAGGCCGTCACCAAGGCCTCCGCAGCGGCGATCTGTTCGGCGCCGGTTTCGTTCTGTAACAGCTTGGCGCAGGTGTCGGCCACCGCCTCCCAGCGGCCGCCAGCCTCGTCGCGCGAGCGCAGAAGCCGCATGGCCGCGTGATCATCGGGGTGTCGCCAGACCCAGTCCGCCAGCAAGGCGCGGCCTGGATCGTCGTCCTTTTCCTGCGACAACAGATCGACCAAACGCAACACCGCGCGGCGCTCGGCGACCTGATCCTGCGCGCGGGCGGCCTGGGCGCGAAAGCGCGTGATGGCCCCGACCAACTGCGCCTCGACGTCGGAGACACCCAGTCCGTGAATCTGCTCGAGATCTTCGATGGCGGCTTCCAGTTGCCCCGTGGCCTCGTGCAGCTCGGCGCGCGAGCGCAACAGATCCACGCGCGTGTCCGTCGTGATACCCGGCGCCCCGAGTGCCGTGCTGATTTCCTCGGCGGCGGTCGTTCGGTCACCGAGCGCCATCAGGCAGACAATGTGTCGACGCAACAGGGCCACATCCCCGGGGGCCAGACGACGGGCCTTGCCCAACAAGGCCGCCGCGCCCGTCGGGTTGCCCAGGTTTCCTAGTTGCACCTCGGCCGCCTCGCTGAGCAGCGGCACCGCCTCGGCGGGAGTCTTGTGTCGGTCTGCCTCCGATGCCAGCAGGTTGACCAGGGCGCCCCAGTCTTCGTGGGCCCGGTGCCAGTCACACAGGCGCTCGAACAGCGGGCGGTTCTGTGGCGCACGCGCGCGGCCCAGTTCCAGTACGCGGCCGACGCGACCATCGTCGCCCATCTCGGTCCACCCGGCGGCCAGTTCCAGGGCCAACGTGGCGGCCTCGTCCCCGGATTCCTCGGCCAAAAGCCGCTCCAACAACTCGGCCCGCTCGCGCGCCTCTTGCGGGCCCAAGAGCGCCAGCAACGCCCGACCAAGTTCGACGCTGCCGGGCGCCAGCTTCAGGGCGCCGCGGAAAACTTCCTTGGCCTCCTGTGGCTGCGTGCGCGCCAGGCGCGAGCCCCGGCGCAGGGACAGTGCCACCAAAGAGGCCGTGTCGTCCCGCTCACGCGCAGCCTCGGTCTCTTTCGCCAGCAAATCGCTCAGCGCCTGATCGTCGCCGAGTTGGTCGTACAGATCGGCCAGCATGCCCATCGCCTCGGCGTGCGAGGGATCGTCATGCAGGACCTCGCGCAAGACATCGATGGCCGCGCGGTCGAGAGCATCTTCCCGCAACAAAAAGCGCGCCCGCAGGATGCGAACGGCGTTGCGGCTTTGCGTGTCCAGCATCCGGGCGACCGTCTGCGACGCGACACGCTCGAAGCCTTCCCGATCGCCCGACCGCGCATACAGGGACAACAGCGGCTCCCAGGTGCGGCGATCGCCGGGGTTCGCTTCCCACAGCCGCTGCAAGATACGCGCTGCCACCTCGTGATTCTTCGTGCGCTCGGCGTCGCGCCCCAGCGTCTGATAGATGCGCAAGAGGCGCGCCGGCTCGACCACCGCGCGCGCTTCCTCCAAACACTGTACAGCGCCGTCCAGATCGCCCGCAGCCCGGCGGATTTGGGCAAGCTCTATCAGCGCCCAGTCCACCTGCCGCAGGCCATCCGGCCGCTGCCGGGCCATGTCGACGGCGCGTACGAGGATGGCCTCGGTGCGCGCGGTTTCGTTCAGCGCGGATGCGAGATCAACCGCCTCGCGCACTTGCTGCGGCGTCGCGTTCGGAAGTTCCGCGCGTCGCACCAGGAAATCGAGTTGCAGGCGATCGTCGGACGACGCCCGCGCCACCTGTTCGTACAGCGGCAATACCTTGGGCAGATCGGCGTCCGGCACGCCAGCCTGGCGCAAAATCGCGAACGCCCGTTCCAGATCGGGCGATCGCTGCAATGCCTGTGACAGCGACAGCAGTCCTTGCTCGCGCGTGTCGGCTGCGCCCAGCTGAACCTCCGCCAGGCGGAAGCACGCCTCGATCTGATCCGCAGGCGACGCCGCCTCGGTGCCCAGACGAATCAACAGCTTGATGGCGCCCTCGCGTTCGGCCTCATTCTTCTGCGCCCCCGCCACGCGCGCCAGGGCCGCCGCCGCACGAACGGACGGCTCTTGCGCGTCCCCGCCGACCTGCAGAACACGGCCGTACAATTCCACCGCCCGCAGAGGATCTTGCAAATCCTCCTCGGCGACGGCACCCGCCATCAACAAAAGCTGGCACATCACCGTGGCGTCGCCCCAGCGCCGCTTCGTCTCGACCTGCGCCAGCACCGCCGCAAGGTAACGTTCCGCTGCACCCTGTTGGTGCGCCAGACGTCGCGCCGCCGCGTGGGCCGTCGGGTCCGTCGGCGCCTTGTCGATGGCCTGCAAAAACGCGGTGAGGGCCTCATCCTTCAGATCGCGCGCCTCCGCGATCTCGCCCATCTGGGTCAAGACCACCGCCTGCGCGGCCGGTTCGGTCGCTACCGCCAGGCGCTTTTCGGCGACGCGCGCTTCCAGCTCCAATTCGCCCCGCAGGCGGAGCGCCCGGCCCAGTCGTTGCGCCTCAGCCGGATCGTGCATGGCCCCGTTGATGGCCGAATCCAGCAGATCGCCGGCCTTGTCCGCCTGTCCCCTGTCGGCCGCCATCTTGCGCAGGCGCAGCAACACTTCACTGGCGGACGCTGCTGGTTCACCGGATTCGCGTTTCGCCAGCAGGATCAGGGCCCGGTACGCGCGCTCGGCGCGGTCCAGGTCGCGATTCTCTTCGGCGATCTCGGCCAGCATCAGCTGTACGGCGCCGTTGTCGACGTCCATCGCAGACGCCTGTTCCAGTTGTTCGAGCGCAAGCTTGGCATCCCCCTGGGCCCTCGCCACGCGTGCCATCTGGTGGTGGATCCCAGCCCGTTCGCGCGAGCGGCGCCGACCGCTGCCATCGATGAGCGCCTGTAAGGTCTGCCGCGCCCGGGGCAAGTCACCCGCAGCCAGCAAGGCCTCGGCCAAAGCCGCGCGCAGTTTCTGGTCGCCCGGGGCCGCGACCGCCGCCTTTTCCAGCGCCGGCAGGGCGCGCTCGGGCGCTGACAACCGCGTGCGACAGATGTCCCAGACTTCCTGCGCCGCCGCGACGATCGCCTCGGGGAGGGAGGCCTCGACGCAGCCCTCGATCAGGAGGTGCGCCAGACGATCCCAGGACTGTGACGTCCGGTGCATGTCGACCAGCGTCGCGCGCACCTCGACAGCCGACGGATGTTCGCCCAGTAGGCGTTCAAGGCAGGCCACCGCCCGGTGGGGCCGGCCGGCATCGACGTAGGCCCGGGCCAGCCGCTTGGCCACGTCGATGCGCGCAGTACCCTCGGTACTGGCCAGCCACCGCTCGAACCAGCCACACGCCACCAGGGGCTCGCCCCGTTGCAGATACAGGCGTCCCAGAGACTCGAAGGCCGCTGCAGATGCCTCCAGATTTGCGACGCGCTCGTAGCAGAACGTCGCGCGATCCAGATCGCCGAGTGGCCCCTCGGCCAGCGCCGCCAGGCGCGTCCACATGCGCGCCGCTGTCGCCTTGTCGCCCTGTTCCTCCAGGCGTTTGCCCTGATCTTCGAGAATGTTGCCAAGCTCGGCGTGCTTGAACTTCCCTTCGAGGACGGCCGCCAGCGCGACGACGCTGGGTTCGTGCCCTGGCTGCTCGTCAAGATTCGCCCGCAGGGCTTCGATGCGGCCACCGCGATCCTCAAGGACACCCGAGATGTGTTCGATGTCGAGACGCAACGCCAGGCGGCGCTCGACCGTGGTCGCGCGGGCCAGTTCGTCCTGACGCAGGACCAGCAACTCGGGCAGCCGCTTTTCGTCCTGGTACAGCGCCGCCAGTCGCTCGGCGGATTCGCGATCGTCCACGTCGTCGTCGACAATCTGTCGGTACAGCGGAATCGCCGCCTGGCGATCCCGAAGTTTCGCGGCTGCAATCTCCGCCGCCTGCCGCCGCAATGTGCGAACGGTCGCACGCGGCAGGGGCAGCCGCGCCGAATCCACCAACAACTGCATCACCGAGGACCAATGCGCCCGACCCGCCCGCGCCGGAACCAGCCGCGCCAGTTCGGCCACGGCCCAGGCAGCCGCATCCGCAGCCGACACAGTGCCGGTCGCAGCCTGGCCCGCACGCAGTAAATGGGCCGCCCGGTCCAGCAAACCCGACAGCACCGCCGCCACCGGCACCTCGGCCGCCAGCGCGCCGACCGCCAAGCCGGCGGCCTCGCGGTGGGCGTCGAGATCACCCGGTGTGCGCTCGGACAGCAACAACAATGTGTCGAACAACGCCCGCCCCGGCGCGCGCCGCTGGAACTCCGCCAGGCGCCGCAGGATCGCAAGCTCGGTGGCCGTCCCGCCCGTGCCGCCCGTGCCGCCCGTCAGATAGTTCGACGCACGCAACAGCGCCGCTTCGGCCAGATCGCGTGCCTTGCCACCCGCACCCGACTCGCCTTGCGCTTCATACCAGGCCGCCACGCGCGCCTCTAGATCGCGGGCCAGCGACGGCTCGATGCTGGCGACGCGTCCCCCGGCGGCGGCAGTCACCGCGACACTCATGGCCGCCGACAATGCCTCCCAGCCCTTGGTCTCCTTCGCCAACCCTTCAAGCAGCGGCACGCACTTGGTCTCGATCTGCGCGCGTGAAACCGGTGCCCCCAGCGCCGTTGCCGTCGCCATGTCCCAGCGCCCCAGACGCGCGGCCCCTCGAATCACGACCTCGCGCAGTTCCATCCGCCCGGGCTCGACGGCGAAGGCCGCCTGGTACGCCTCCAGCGCCCCGGCCCGATCGTCACAGCGCGATTCAAGCAAACTGCCCACCATGAAATGCAGGCGCGCGTGCCACGCCGTCGCCTTGCCAGGCAAGGCACCGATGGCCGCCCGCAACGCCTCCACGGCCCGTGCCCAGGCGCCGGTCTTCTCGGCCAGGCGGACCAGGCTGCGCTCGACAGCAGAATCCTGCGGCACCAGGGACAGCGCCCGCGCCGTGGCCTCCAGCGCCGCGGACAGATCGTCCGCCTTGCTTTCGTACAGCGCTGCCGCCTCGCACAGAACGCGAGCAGCGTTGGGTCCATCTGTCAGCAGCGACAGTCGCGCCTCGACAAGACCCAGTGTTTCCTTCCAGTCGTCGGTGCGCTCGTACGCCAGCACCAGCGCCTGCACCGCCGCCGCCCGACACGTCGGATTGTCGAGCAAGGCCGTCAGACCGGCCCGCGCCCCGGCATGCCCTGGATCAACCTCCAGTGCCTGGCGGTACCAATCGACCGCGCGCGCCGGATCCGACAGGCGTTCCGCCGTTGCGTTGCCCATGCGCCCGAACAATGTGGACAACCGCACCCGATCTCGCCCGGCCGCGCCCGCCAGTAGTTCGGCCAGCACACCCCAGCGGCCCGCCGCCGCCAACAATTCGGCCAACGCGTCGACGGTCTGCGCGTCGCTGCCAAAGATCTTCTGGATCTCAAGCCAGGTGTCGATCGCGTCCACCGGCTGTCCCAGTTCAGTGGCCTGCACCAAGGCTATGCCCACCAGATCCGCGCGTCGCTGTGCCTCGCCCACCGGCGCGGCAATGCGCCGGCGCAGGGCCGCCACCAAAGCATCGGGGCGCCCCGCGCGACCAAAGACGTCCACCAACGCGTCGAGGGCCTGGCGATCACTGGGATCGATGGCCAGCCGGTGGTTCCATGCGGCCACTGCGCGATCTGTTTCGCCCGAGGCGTCAGCCAGCCACGCCGCCTCGCCCAGCACCAGCGCGCGCTCGGCGACGCCCGCCGATGCCTCGGCCAACTGTGCCGCCAGATCCTCCAGCACGCCCAGTCGTTCGCCCGGACGTTCCTCGGAGGCCGGCGACCGCGCCAGCAAGTCCGCCAGACGGCGGGTCGCCATCAGCCGCAGCGCCGGACTGCCCTTGCCTTCGTTGTGCGCACGACGGAACAGTTTGGTGGCCTGCGCAGTGTCACGCAGACGTTCTTCTTGAACCCACGCCGCTTCCAGCAGCAGGTCCACCCGCCGCGCAACATCGGTCGTCGCCGTGGCCGCGCCGGTCAAGCCGCGCAGATACGACCCGAAGTCCTTCGACTCCTCGGCCAGGGTGCGCAGCCGATCCTGGGTCGCCACCGCACCCGGCGTCAGGGCCATCAAGCTGACAAATTGCTCCATCGCCGCCGCACCGTCGCCCTGCGCCGCCAGCCGCTCGCCCATCTCCCTGTGCAACGCCGGCTTCTCGTCCGCCGCAACGAAGTCCAGCGCGACCGCCAGGGCCGGTACGATCTTCTGTTCACGCCCGGTCGATTCGTACCGCTGCCGCAGAAGTTCCAGCGTCTGGCGCCGCAACGGCCCGGGCGCATCGGCCCGGCGTAGCAGCGTTTCCAGAAGGTCGCAGGCGGCGGTGTCGTCCTGGGTGTCGACCAGGATAGTCTTGATACCGTCCAGCGCGCCGACATAGTCCCCAAGCTTGTCGATCCGAACCGCGGCCAGCCGCGCGCCCAACTCGTGCGCGTCGCCCGTGGGCAATAGCGCCAGGCGCGCCTTCCACAGTGAAACCAGATCGTCCCAGCGTCCCTGTCGTTCGAGCAGCCGTTCCAGTTGCACGGCCAGGTGCACATCCGACGGTGTCAGATGAAAGAGCTGCTGCAGGTAACCGGTGCTGCGCTCGATGTCGCCGCCGAAGTCCTTGGCGATGGTCGCCGCCTCGGACAGCAATTCGCGCCGACGGCCCAGATCGGAAATCGCGCCCAGCACGCGATCGTACAGCGACAGCAGATCGCCCCAGCGCTCGCCGACTGTATAAAGGACGCTGGTGCGGCGCAGGGCCCAATCCGACGCCGGCGCGACTTCCAGCACGCGATCCAGGATCGCCGCCAGGCCGTCGGTCTCGGTACCGAACCATTCCTCGTGGAAACTCACCGCACGCTTGCCGACGTTTTCCACGACAGCAACGTCGCGTGACTGCTTGAGCACCTTGCGAAAAACCTTGGCGACCTCGTCAGGGCGCTGCTCGGCCGCTGCCAGTTCCTCGACCTTGTCCCACAGGTCCTCGCGCTCGGGCGCCCGTTGCGCCTCGCCCAATGCAGCGACAAGTGGGTCGTCAGTTCCAGTCCGTGCCGGGGCGCTCATGCCAGGGATCCCTCCGATAAGCTAGCCATTGTAGCGGTAGATCTCCCCCGATCCTGTAGTGATCAGGCGTTGTTGCAGGGCAGGGGGACGGCCGATATCCTCAGGCACGAATGATCTGCCGTCCAGCCCGACCTTCGCTTCTTGATCTTCCCCTTGCCGCCCCACACGTCACTGTCGCTGCGCGAACGCGCATGTAGGTGTCCATGTATCCGACCCTCGTCCTGCGACACCTTCTTCCGCTGCTGTTGATCCTGTGCGCCAGCCAGCCAGCCGCCGGCCGGCCCCTGCGCGTGGTCGTGGCCGTCAGTGATCTGGGCGCAATCGCGCACGAGATCCTGGGCCCAAACGCCACGATCACGGTTCTGGCCAAGGCGACCCAGGATCCGCACTTCGTCGACGCGCGCCCCAGCCTGATATTGGACTTGAACCGCGCCGACGCGATTTGCGTGATGGGCCTCGACTACGAGGTGGGCTGGCTGCCGGTCCTGTTGCAGGGCGCCCGTAATGCAGCCCTTCAGAAGGGAGCGCCCGGGTACATCGACACCTCGACCATGATCACGCCGTTGGATGTGCCCCGGGGACCCATCGATCGGTCGATGGGTGACATTCATCCGGGCGGCAATCCCCACTTCACCCTGGATCCGCGAAACGGGGTTCGCATCGCGCGCGGGCTGGCCCTTCGATTCGCGGCCATCGACCCGGCAGGCAAGGCCACCTATCAAAAGAATGCGGAAGCTTTCGCCCACCGACTGGAAGGCAAGATCGCGGACTGGGAACGACTGTTGGCGCCCTTCCGTGGCGCACCGGTCGTCACGTACCACAGAAGCTTCGTTTACTTGCTGACCTGGCTGGGCCTGGTCGAAACCGCCACCATCGAGCCCAAGCCCGGCATCCCGCCGAACCCGGCCTATGTTGCCCAGCTGATCCAGCACATGCGGGCGCAGCACGTGCGCATCATCCTGCAAGAGCGCTGGTACCCATCGAGCACGGCCGCCCTTATCGGCCAGTCCGCCGGCGGCAAGGTGGTTCTGGTCGATGGTATGTCGACGGGCGATTCGTATATCGACCACATCGATCAACTTGTACACGCCATGGCATCGGGACTGTCGTGACCGGCGCCCTTGTCCTGGCGCTCTTGGCCGCGCAAACCGGCGCTGTCGCTGCCCCGGACGCGGGCGGCGCGCTCAACCCCAAGATGTCGGTGATCGTCGACGGATCCTTCGGTTACTACGGTCGCCGCCCATCGGACTTCACGGGTCTGGGACTGCCGGCGGCCGGTGACGATCCCAGCCCCTCGAAAGAGGGTTTCACCCTTCAGGAAATGGAACTCAGCTTTCAAACCGCCATCGATCCTTATTTGGACGGCGCGGCCTTTGTGACCATTCCGAATCTCAGCGGTCTGGAGATCGAAGAGGCGTACCTGGTGACATCCGCGCTGCCGTGGAACCTGCAGGTCAAGGCGGGCAGCTTTCGATCGCAGGTCGGGCGCAACAACACGCAGCACCTGCACCTGCAGAATTTCACGCGCCGGCCGCTGATGACCGCGTTGTTGTTTGGCGCGGATGGGTTTCGCGGCCCCGGCGCACAGGCATCCGTGCTGTTCCCCGGCCTACCCTGGTTCGCGACGTTGTATCTCGAAGCTCTATCCGTCGACACGTCCGAGAACACCGGCGTCGCCACGTTCGACGACGGGCCGCACGGACCGTCGAGACTGGCCTACACGGCGGTTC
>JANXXE010000118.1 GCA_025350815.1 Myxococcales bacterium
CCCGCCCCCGCCCCGCCGCCTGACGGCGTCTTATTCATGAAGATCAGCAGCCCCACACCCACGATCGCTATGATCACCAGCAGCGTGGGTACGGCCTTGCTTTTCGGTGGTGCGGCTGTATCGGACATGTCGTCTTCCCTCATCGGCGCCCTCCGCAGGTTCAGCTAAGCAAGGGGCGTACCTGGCGTCATTTGCCGCGCAGATCCGCGTTTGTCGATGACAGTCCCCGTCACAGGCCTGACAACTTCGCTTCGCGCGTCAGCTTGGTGACGTGTCGATCCGGATCAAGAATCGGGCGCGCCCGCAGGATGGCTTAACTTTCTTGCGGGGCCGCCGATGTTTCTCCTCACAAATGCAACCGGTTCGCTCCCCGGCCCCCCGTCCCGGTCAAGGTACGAACAGCTCCGTCGCACCTGTGACGCCGCTCGACGCGATCAACCGTGCCGCGGAATCCATCTGCGCCAATTCCGAGGGCATCCGGCGCAGCCTTCCCGACGTGGCCACGGAAGTCATCCAGCTGTGTCAAAGCCTCAAAAGCGACGCCGCCGCCATCGAGAAGGTCGTTTCGCGTGATCCCTTTATCAGCGCCCAGCTCATCTCCCTGGCCAATTCGGCGATGTTCGCACCGCGAACGCCGATCGTGGGCATTCGCGACGCCGTTGTGCGCATCGGCCTCGACGCCGTACGGGATCTCGTCATGCTCGTGGTCACCAATTCGACGATGTTTCGCCTGCCCGGCTTCGACCAGCACATGGAAATGCTGCGCAAGCGCTCGATGGCAACGGCAATGGCCGCCCGCATTCTTGCCAAGACACTGCACGTACAGGCGGAGTACGCATTTCTGGCTGGCCTTCTGCACGACATCGGCTTGCTGTTGATTCTGGAGAAGGCCGTCACCGATGGCGGCATCTCGGCCAAGGTGATGAGCGACCCCAAAACCGCCAGCGAGGTCTTCGCCCGCATCGAGCACCACCACCAGGAAGCGGGGGCTGCGGTTTGTCGCGCGTGGAAGCTGCCCCAGGGTGTCATCGACTCGGCCGCCTACCACCACAACTACCGGATCGGCGACAAGCACTACATGGCCGCGAATCTGGTCGCGGTGACGGATCTGATGGTCGACCACCTGGGCATCGGGGCGCCCCAGCAGACCATCGACTTCGACCGGGACGCGCTGAAGGATCTGCGCCTGACCCCCGACAAGCTGAACCCGTGCCTGTTGGAACTCGAAAAGCTGGTCGGTGCCTTCGCGCCCGGCAAGACCGCGGCTAAGACCTGACCGTGGTTTCACGTTAACATCACCGCATGATTGGGTCTGGGCCGCCACTTGCGGCAAGTTTGAGCCGGGCTCGTCTGATCCTGCGCGCCACGACCATCGGACTGCTGTGCTTTCAGCAACTGGTGTTGCTGTTTCTGGGTTGGTTTTGGCTGCTGATGATCTTCGCAGGTCGGCAGAGGCGACAGGACTGGTTCGGCTCGGTGGTGGCGGATCTCTTTCGCAGCCTGGGCGCGACATTCATCAAGGTCGGGCAGATCATGAGCACGCGCCCCGACATCGTTCCCGAGTACGTGACCCGGGCGCTGGAACGCCTGCAGGACGACGTGGGTCCGTTTCCGTTCGATCTGGTGGCGCAGACAATCAAGGAGGATCTCGGAGGCACCGTCGCCGAGGTTTTCGCTGAGTTTGCTCCGGTGCCGCTCGCCTCGGCCTCGGTCTCGCAGGTTCACAAGGCACGCCTGCGCGACGGCCGAGTCGTGGCCGTGAAGGTGCGCCGCCCCCAGGTGGTCGAGCTATGCGGCTTCGACCTCGTTGTCATGCGCCTTGGCGCCAGGCTTCTGGCCCGCATCCCGACCATCGGCGCCCTGTCGCCCGAAGCTGTGGTCGAAGAATTTGGGCGCGCCGTATTCGCGCAGCTCGATTTTCGTATCGAGGCAGGCAACAACCGCCGCTTCCGCCGCAACTTCCGCAGTTCCACCGACGTCGTATTTCCCGAGGTCATCGCCGAGCTATCGACCGAACGCATCCTTTGCATGTCCTTCATCGAGGGCACAAAAATCCTGGCTGTGGCACGCACGTGGGCCGACCCACGCCGCATCGCCCGGCTGGGGTTGCAGGCCCTGTTGAAGATGATCTTCGAAGACGGATTCGTTCACGCGGACCTGCACCCGGGGAACATCTTCATCACGGTCGATCACAAAATCGCGCTTTTGGATCTGTGTCTTGTGGGTGAACTCGATCCGCCCCACCGACGGGCTTTCGCCCGCTTCTTTGCTGCCTGGGCGCAGCGGGACGGCGACACCATGGCGCGACTGATGTATTCGATGTCAGCCAACGCGCCGGACGACAAGGCCGCCTTCGAGGCCTATCGCGCGGCTGTGATCGAGTTCGTCGGACGCTACTGGGGACAACGTCTCGGCGAGGTTCAGGTCGGCCGGGTGCTGCTGGACATGCTGGCCATCCTCCGCCGCCACCGGGTGCGTATGAACCCGGCCTTCACCATCGTGAATATCGCCATCGCGGTGACCGAAGGCATCGGCAAGCAGCTGGACCCAAGTCTCGACCTCATGGCCGAGGCCCTGCCCTACTTTCTGGCTCACCCGGTCGACTTGGGCGCCTGAAGATCCTCGTTCGCCAGCTGGTGCACGATCTCGGCGCTGGCGCATACGAACGGGTCGATGCCCGTGTAGGAACCCGACGCTGTGTATGCGGCGCCGCGCGGACGGCCGCAGTAGGCCTTGTGCGCGCATGGCGAACATTGCGGGTAGTCCTCGACGACCAGGCCGCGGATGCGCTGAAACACAGGTGACGATTCCCAGATCTTCGCGAAGGGCTGCTGGCGAATGTTACCCGCCGGCATCGGCACCGATATGCACGGCAGGACGTCGCCGTTGGCGGAAATCGCGCAGTTGGCGCGGGCGCAGTTGCAGGGGAACTGTTCGGCCTTGAACGTGCGCCTGCCCTTGGGAAGCATGTCGTTCAGCGGTCCGCGGTACAGGGATTCTAAATCGGCGCGGCCAATCCGGGTGATAAGGCTGCCGTCGGTGCCGTCGTGCCGGGCGGTGACGTTCAGGTCGACCATGTAGGGGAAGTTCTTGTCTGCGGCCGACGCCAGCATCGCGTCGGCTTCGTGCACGTTCTGTCGCATAAGCACGAATTTCAGGCGCACGGCAACGCCCAGGGCGCGCAGGCGTTCGACCCCGGCCCAGGTGCGGTCGAAGGATCCGGCCGACTGCGTGACGCCGTCGTGGGTCGCGGCCGTCGCGCCGTACAGACTGACGCTGACGCCCAGAAGGTTGGGATACTTCGCCAGGCGGCCGGCAACCCCGGGCCGCAACAAGGTCC
>JANXXE010000132.1 GCA_025350815.1 Myxococcales bacterium
CCGCCGCGCCGCCGTCCTTGACCCGGCCGATCTGAACCTTGGCCGGATCGATCTCGCGGTAGACCTCGAGGGCCTCATAGTAGTCGCCGAAGCCCAGATCCTCCATGCGGCCCGAGCGCCAGCGAAACGCGGTCTCCTCCAGTTCGGCATCCAGATCCCCCATGACCCCGACCAGCAGGCGGCGCATCCAGTTACGGTCGTAACGGTAAAGCGAATCCACGAGGCTGGCGGTGACCCGGCGGTCGTCCTCCGAGCCGATGAGGTCCAGCACGAACAGGTTGTCGGGCGTCGACAGGAATTCGCCGTCGGGACTGTCGGGTGGCTCGCCGTGGGACAGGTCGAAGATGTGGGCGCGTCGGCGCAGGATCAGCGCCACCAGTTCGACGTCGAGTCCGCGAAACCAGGCGCCGACGGTCTCGAACGGCGCCGACGACAAGGGTTCTAGCCACTCGGACAAGCGCTCGTCCGCCACCAGGTCTCGATCCCACACAGCGAAGTCGAACACGGTCTGGACCTGCTCGGGCGTGGCATACAGCAGGATTTCCATGGCCTCGGGGAAGCCCACGCCCTGCAGGACATAGAAGAACTCATCGCCCGGCAACGCCTGGATCGCGTGCGCCGGGTCGGGGCCCGAGAACAGCACCTCGGCCCGGCGCGCGTGTCGGCCGCGGCTAAGCTGGGCCCGATAACGGGACAGGGCAATGATGGGGGCGGGGGCCGACGGGGGAATCTTCACCGGCACAATATGAAGCACGGATCGGCTGCCGCAAAGCGGACGGCATCGTGGGTGCCCCGACAGTGCCGCGGGTGCGCTAGGCTGCGAGGCATCGTGTTGTCGCGGATTTTGCGCACAATTGCCGAGCACGGTCTGGTGACCGCGGGCGACCGTGTGCTGGTGGCGCTGTCGGGCGGGCCGGATTCGACAGTCCTGCTACACGCGCTGAAGGTGCTGACGCCGCGCCTCGGGATCACCCTGCGGGCGGCGGTCGTCGATCACGGACTGCGCCCGGAATCCGCAGACGAGGCGGCTGCGGTCGCGGATCGTTGTCGAAAGGCGGGGGTGCCTTGCGAGGTCATCGCCGTGGACGTTCGGTCGGCCCGGGCCCAGCATGTGTCCCGGCAGGACGCCGCCCGCCGCGTTCGGCTGGCCGCGCTCGAGGACGCCGCCCGCATGCACGGCTGTCAGCGCATTGCGCTCGGGCACACCGCGGACGATCAGGCCGAGACGGTGCTGTTTCGTGTGGTCAGGGGTACGGGCGTGACGGGCCTGGCCGGAATTCCGTACCGACGCGAGCTGTTTATTCGTCCCATGCTCGACCTGCGACGGGCGCAGGTTTTGCGCTTCGCGGCCCGACGGTTGCTGCTGTTTGTCGAGGATCCCTCGAACGCCGATCGGCGCTACACGCGACCCCGGGTCCGGCATGAGTGGCTGCCGTTTCTGATGCGTGAGAACCCGCGCGTCGTCGAGGCCATCCTAATGCTTGCCGCGGACGCGCGCCTGCGGGGTCGCGGCGCGGCCCAGAGGCTGCCTGTCGCGGTGCAAGGGCTACCGCTGCGAGCGCGGCATGTGCTTGAGCGTCTGGTGGCCACCGGTTCTGGCACGCGGCGCCTGTCTGTACGCGGCGGCGACGTCGAGGTTCGCTATGGCCAGGTGACCTGGCGGCCGCGCGTGAAGTCCGGCGCGGCGGCCACGTCGGCGCGCGTCGAGCCGGCAATCGTCGATCCCGTGCAGGTATCGGTCCCTGGTCGCTACTGCCTGCCCGCGGTCGGCGACGCGCCGGGGCCAACCCTGGAGATTGTGGAGACTTCGTCCGACCGCGGGCCGCCTCGCGACGTTGCGGCGTTCGATCTGGATGTGCTCGACGCGAGCTTGCGACCGCTGGTCCTGCGATTTCTGCGCCCGGGGGATCGCATGAGACCCCGGGGCGGGACGGGCAGCCGGAAGTTGCAAGACCTACTGGTGGACGCCAAGATTCCGCGGCCAGACCGGTCTTCGTTACCCGTGCTGACGGCCGCCGATGGAACCATTCTGTTCGTCCCGGGCCTCCGGCCAGCCGAGTTGGGACGTCCGACCGGGCACACGCGTCATTGGATTCAAGTTCGCGTAGTTTGAAGGCGATGTGGGAGGGGCAGGGGTCCGAGTTTCGTTGACGGCCCCGAGTTTGGGGTCAATACTTTCCCGTACCACTGTCGAAAGGACTACGAGTGCGCCAAGGCCATAAGACCGTCCTAGTTTGGTTGATGCTGATCTTCGCATTCTTCGTCGTGTGGAGCCTTTTCAACCCGCATACAACCGACAACCGGCTGGCGTTCTCGCAATTCATCCAGAAGGTCGAGAAGACGCCGGAGGAATTCAAGAAGAACACCCTGCAGATCCGGATGAACGGCAACCACGCCGAATTCCGGGGCCAGTGGCAGAAGACCAACGAGATCTTCGTCACGACGGGGTACATCGGCGAGCAGATCCTCGAGAAGCTGGGCAAGGCGGAGGTCGGCTACGAGATCGTGCGCGAGGCCGAAGGCGGCTTCTGGCAGCAGGTTCTGATCACGTGGCTGCCTATGATCTTGCTGGTGGCGCTGTTCCTGGTTTTCATGCGGCAGCTGCAGGTTGGCGGCGGCAAGGCAATGAGCTTTGGCAAGTCAAAGGCCAAGCTGTTGTCGGAGAACCAGCGGCGCATCACCTTCAGCGACGTTGCGGGCATCGAGGAAGCGAAGGACGAGGTCGAGGAGATCATCGCCTTCCTCAAGGATCCGAAGAAGTTCACGCGTCTGGGCGGCCGGATTCCCAAGGGCGTTCTAATGATGGGGCCCCCCGGCACTGGCAAGACCTTGCTGGCGCGCGCCATCGCGGGTGAGGCGGGCGTTCCGTTCTTCTCTATCTCGGGTTCGGATTTCGTCGAGATGTTTGTCGGCGTTGGCGCCAGCCGCGTGCGCGACCTGTTCGACCAGGGCAAGAAGAACGCCCCCTGCATCATCTTCATCGACGAGATCGATGCGGTGGGACGCCACCGGGGCGCGGGTCTAGGTGGTGGGCACGACGAACGCGAGCAGACGTTGAACCAGCTGCTGGTCGAGATGGACGGTTTCGAGTCCAACGACGGCGTCATCCTGGTCGCCGCCACCAACCGGCCCGACGTTCTGGATCCGGCGCTGCTGCGACCCGGTCGATTCGACCGCCGCATAATGGTGCCCCGGCCCGACGTCAAGGGGCGCTTCGGCATCCTGAAGGTTCATACCAAGAAGACCCCGCTCACCGCCGATGTGGACCTGGAGATCATCGCGCGGGGCACGCCCGGCTTTTCGGGGGCGGATCTTGAGAATCTGGTGAACGAGGCGGCCCTTCTGGCGGCGCGCGCCGACAAGGATCGCCTGGACATGCACGACTTCGAGATGGCGAAGGACAAGGTCCTGATGGGGCCCGAGCGCCGATCGATGATCATCAGCGACAACGATAAACGGGTCACGGCGTACCACGAGGCGGGACACGCGCTTGTCGGCAAAATGATGAAGGGCTCGGATCCCATTCACAAGGTGACGATCATTCCGCGCGGGCGGGCCCTGGGTCTGACCCAGCAGTTGCCGACGGAGGACAGGCTGAATCTGTCGAAGGCGTCGGCCGAGGATCAGCTCACCGTGGCGATGGGCGGCCGCGTGGCCGAAGAGCTGGTGTTCTCGCAGATCACGACCGGTGCCTCGAATGACTTGCAGGTGGCGACGGACCTGGCGCGCAAGATGGTGTGCGAGTGGGGCATGTCCGACAAGATCGGCCCGCTGCACTTTGGTCGTCGCGAAGAGATGGTCTTCCTGGGTCGCGACTTTGCCGAGGAAAAGGGCTACAGCGAGCAGACGGCCATCGAGATCGACGCCGAGGTTCGCGTCATCGTGACGACCGCCTACGAGCGCGCCAAGAGCCTGGTGAAAGAGCACCTGGACAAACTGAAGGTGTTGGCTGAAGCCCTGCTGGAATACGAGACGCTGGACGCCGCCGAGATCGACACCCTGTTCGGGGGACATCGTCTTGAGCGTCGGCCGGTCGTTGTGGTGTCGACGGAAAAGCGCGGTACCCCGGAGTCGGCCAAGGTGCCCAAGGCCGAGCGGCCGCCGCTGTTCCCGCGGCCCCTGCCGGATCCGGAAAAAGCGTAGGAGCGACGGCCACAGCCAGGGGCCCCTGCCATGCCCGTGATCTTGGTAGGGGTCATCAACGTCACGCCGGATTCATTTTCCGACGGGGCGCGGTTTGCGGACGTCGAGGCGGCCGTGGCCGAAGGTGTCGCCATGGCGCACGCGGGGGCTGCCTGGCTGGACGTGGGGGGCGAGTCGACGAGGCCGGGTGCCGCCCCTGTCTCCGAGGCAGAAGAGTGCGACCGTGTCGTGCCGGTCATCGCGGGACTGCACCAGGCGCTGGGAAGCACCGCGCGGCTTTGCGTGGACACCTACAAGTCTGGGACGGCCCGCGCAGCGCTGGCTGCCGGTGCCACGGTGGTGAACGACATTTCGGGCGGTCTGCTGGATCCGGCGATCCTGAAGGTGGCGGCAGCCGCGAGGGGGACGGTCGTTCTCGGGCATTTGCGTGGCGTTCCGGCGACCATGATGGACGCCGTGCATTTTGATGATGTGGTGGCCGAGGTATCCAGCGAGCTTGCCCTGCGCGTGGCAGCTGCGCGGGCGGCAGGCTGCGCTGAAATCTGGTGCGATCCAGGAATCGGCTTTGGCAAGTCCGGATCCCACAGCCTTGCCCTGCTACGGGATCTGCCAGCGCTTCAGGCGGCACTGGGCGTTCCCCTCATGGTGGGCGTGTCGCGCAAGCGCTTCATCGGGGACATCACGGGCAAGCCGGTCTGTGAACGCATCTTTGGCACGGCCGCTGCCGTGGCCGCGGCGGTGCTGGGCGGGGCCTCCGCGGTCCGGGTCCACGATGTTGCGGCGATGAAAGATGTCGTGGCGGTCGCCGAAGCTATGTCGGCGGGCGGGACCAGTCGTGCTTAAATAGCTGCCGGACGAACCCATGACTGCACCAGCACCGACCCGCAAACTGTTTGGCACCGACGGCATTCGCGGCGTCGCGAACCAGGAACCGATGACCGCCGAGATGGCGCTGCGTCTGGGGCGCGCGGTGGCCGAGCGCTTTCGGCGGCCCGGGCGACGCGGGCGCATCGTCATCGGCAAGGATACGCGGCTGTCGGGCTATATGCTGGAAAGCGCGCTGGAGGCCGGAATCGTCGCTGCTGGCGCCGACGTCATGCTTGTCGGGCCGCTGCCCACGCCCGGGATCGCCTTCATCACGTCGTCCATGCGGGCGGATGCCGGCGTCGTCATCAGCGCGTCCCACAATCCTTATCAGGACAACGGCATCAAGATCTTCGCCTCCGACGGCTTCAAGCTGCCCGACGAGGTCGAGGCTGACCTTGAACGCCGCATGGAAGAAATCGCGGCGGGCGAAACCAGCGGCGCCAGCGTCGGTGCCGACGAAATAGGCAAGGCCACGCGCATCGAGGACGCCGTGGGCCGTTATCTTCAGTCGCTCAAGCACGCCTTCCCCCGGCAAAAGACGCTGGACGGGATGCGGGTCGTGGTCGACTGCGCAAACGGGGCTGCCTACTCGGTGGCGCCGCAGGTTTTTGCCGAACTGGGGGCCGAGGTCATATCGGTCGGCGTCGATCCCGACGGCCGCAACATCAATGATGGCTGCGGGGCCCTGTTCCCTGAAAATGCGGCGGCCGAGGTGCGACGCACGCGCGCCGAGATTGGCATCTCGCTGGACGGCGACGCGGACCGCATCATCCTGACCGACGAGCGTGGGCAGATTGTCGACGGTGACCACATCATGGCGATTCTGGGCATGCGGCTGATGGCGCGCGGGGCGTTGCCCCACAGCACCGTCGTCGGGACGGTGATGTCGAATCTGGGCCTGGAACGGGCGCTGGCTGGCCAGGGCGGCCAACTGTTGCGGACGGCGGTTGGCGATCGCTATGTCGTCGAGGCGATGCGCGACAAGGGCCTGGTGTTTGGTGGCGAACAGTCGGGGCACATCATCTTTTTGGACCACGCGACGACGGGCGACGGCGTGCTGGCGGCGCTGCAGGTGCTGGCCATCATGGTCGAGGATGGCAAACCCCTGTCCGAACTTGCACGTTGCATGACCCGTTATCCGCAGGTCCTGGTGAATTTCAAGGTCGCGAAGAAGGTGCCCATCGACGAGTTGCCGACCGTCAAGAAGGCCATTGCGCAGGCGGAAAGTGCCCTGGGCAGCGATGGCCGCGTCGTGGTTCGTTATTCGGGCACCGAAGCGAAGGCCCGCGTCATGATCGAGGGCCTGGACCAGCAGATGATCCAGACGCACGCAGACGAGATCGCGCGCGTTCTGCAAAAATCCGTGAGCGTCTGAGGTCCCGCCAGATGGTGCGGCTGTTCGTCAATGTCGATCACGTCGCGACCCTGCGGCAGCAGCGGGCTGTCGCCTATCCCGATCCGGTGGTCGCAGCGGCGCTGTGCGAGTTGGCCGGTGCCGATGGCATCACCGTGCACCTGCGCGAGGATCGCCGGCACATCCAGGACCGGGATGTGCGCGTGTTGCGCGAGACCGTGCGTGGGGTGTTCAACCTGGAAATGGCGGCGCTGCCCGAGATGGTGGACATCGCGATCGCCACCAAGCCGCATTTTTGTACGCTGGTGCCCGAACGCCGCGCCGAGCGAACGACGGAGGGCGGTCTGGATGTGCTAGGCCGGCGCGCGGACCTGGCGATGGTCGTGAAGCGTCTGAGTGGGGCCGGCATAGGCGTCAGTCTGTTCATCGACCCTGATCCTGCGGTTGTGCGGGCATCAGCGGAACTGGGCGTCGGCACGATCGAACTGCATACCGGCGACTATTGCGACGCGGCCCCGGGTGACGATGAGCGACGACAGCTGTCACGGTTGGCCGTGGGCGCGCGCGCGGTGGTCGAGTCGGGCCTGCGGCTGGCGGCCGGGCACGGGCTGGACTACCGCAACGTCGCCCCGGTGGCCGCGCTGCCACATATGGAAGAGCTGAACATCGGTCATGGGCTGATAGCCCGCGCCGTCATGCTGGGCATGGAACGCGCCGTGGCCGAGTTGAAAGGCATCATAGCCGCCGCCGCGGCTGGGGGCGCCGGGTAGGGTCGTCCCGGCGGGAGCGCGCGTGTCCCTGGTCCTGACGGCGGCGCAGATGCGGGCGGTGGATCGGGCCGCCATGGTGGACCTGGGTCTGCCCGGCATTGTGTTGATGGAGAACGCGGGCCGCGGCGTGGTCGACCTGATCAACCGGCATATGCCCCTTGGCCCAGGGCTCGTTGTGACAGTCGTGTGCGGTGCCGGACAGAACGGCGGTGACGGTTTCGTTATCGCTCGGCACCTCGCGAATCAGGGTGCGCGCGTGACGGTCTTGCTGGCCGCGGCGGCGACCAGGATCTCGGGCGATGCCGCGGTTTTCGCCGGGGTCGTGAACCAGCTGAAGGCGATCCCGCAGGTGGATCTGTCGGGCGAAACGACGGTGACCCGCTGGGTGCGCGAGTTGGCCGGCAGCGCGGTGATTGTCGATGCACTGTTCGGGACGGGTCTGCGGGCCGACGTGACGGGCGCGGCGGCCGCGGCCATCGTGGCCATGAATCAGACGCCCGCATTGCGAGTGGCCGTCGATATACCTTCGGGCCTGGACGCGGACACGGGGGTGGCGCCCGGGGTTGCGGTGGCGGCCGACATCACCGCGACCATGGGTTGTCGCAAGCTGGGTCTGGTCCTGGACGCGGCTGCGCGCGTCGGCCAGGTGGTTGTCGTTGATCTGGGTGTGTCGATCGACGGCCTCGCGGCGGCGGCGCGTGCGGTGGGGCCCCTGTGTCACTGGCTGGAGCCGGCCGCCGTTGGGAAACTTCTGCCCCGGCGCGCGTCAACGGCACACAAGGGCAGCGCGGGGCATTTGCTGCTGATTGCGGGATCGCCCGGCAAGACGGGGGCCGCGGTACTGGCGGCGCGCGCGGCGCTGCGGGGCGGGGCGGGGCTGGTCACGGTGGCCTCGACGGGTGCCGGACAGGTGGCCCTCGACGCCAAGCTGGTCGAGGCGATGTCGGCTGCGTACGCGGTGGGTGACGACGCGGAGGCCGACAGTTTTGGACGTCTGGCCGACCTTGCCGGCGGCATGCGGGCCGTCGCCATCGGGCCCGGAATTCCGACCGGTCCTGCAATGAAAGGCCTGGTCGCGCGCCTGGTGGCCGATCTGCCGCGGCCGATGGTCGTCGACGCGGACGCCTTGAACCTGCTGGGCGGTGCGGCGGCCGCTGTCCTGCGAGGGGCGCCCGCGGCGCGCGTTCTGACGCCGCATCCGGGCGAGATGGGTCGCTTGCTGGGGATGGCCACCGCCGAGGTTCAGCGCGATCGACTGGGTTGCGCGCGGAGGCTGGCTGCCGAGGCGAACGCCGTGGTCGTTCTCAAGGGCGCCCGCACCGTCATCGCGACACCTGATGGCACGGCGTACATCAACCCGGCGGCCACGGCGGCGTTGGCCACCGGCGGCAGTGGCGATGTTCTCACCGGCCTTGTCGGCGCGCTACTCGTACAGGGGCTGGCCGCCGTGGACGCGGCCTGTGCGGCGGTCTTTGTTCACGGTCAGGCGGCCGAGTCCGCGATCGCAACGCTGGGCACACAGCATCTGATAGCAGGCGATCTGCCCGAGGGCGTCGCGCGCGTACTGGACAATCTGGACAGTGGCCTGTCGTTTGGCGCGGGACTTGGTACACTCGCCCCATGACGCGAGAGATCATCGGCCTTGTCCTCGAATCCGAAGGACTCAAGGGCGGCAACCAAGGTTTTGCAGTGCCTGAAGAGCGCGAGGCGACCGTACTGGTCTCCGCGCCCGGCGATGTTTTCCCGGTGGGCCGTGTCGTGAAGGTCGACCTGCGCGAGAAGTACATCTTTCTGCAGACCTCGAAGAGCGAGCACCTGTACTTCGCCTACGAGGACGTCCTGGGTTTGCGCCTGCTGCCGGCGCCCTCGGCCCGCGACCGGGTCGCCGGCTTTTCTCGCTAGGCGCCCGCCGCGCGCATTTGACATTGCCCGGCCGAATGGCTTTAAGGGTGGCAACATGCGTTTGGTTCAGTTCAGTCTCAAAAAGTCGGGCGACGCCGCCCGGATGGGCGCACTCATCGACGGTGGGCGCGCCATTCTCGATCTGCCGGCGACACTGGACGGCCAGGCGCGCGGCGGCTGGTTGCCGGCCCCCACTTCGCCTGAATGGTGGAACCTGGACGGCAGCGTGTGGCCACTGGTGCGATCGTCCGCCGATGTCGCCATGCGCGCCGACGACAAGACCATCGCGCAGTGGAAGAAATCCGGCCGCGTGATCAACGCAGAGGACGCCCAGTTGCGGGCGCCCGTTCCCCGTCCCGGAAAGCTTATCTGCATCGGCCTCAACTACCGGGACCACGCCATCGAATCCAAGATGGAGATCCCGAAAAGCCCGGTGACTTTCTCGAAATTTGCCACGTCGATCGTTGGCCCGGACGACGCGGTGATGATTCCGCGGGGCAGTGAAAAGACCGACTACGAGGCCGAGTTGGCCGTGGTCATCGGGCGCCGGGCCAAGAACGTCCCGCTGGCGAAGGCCTACGAATACGTGTTTGGCTACTGCGCGTTCAACGATGTCAGCGCGCGCGATTTCCAATTTGCTGACGGGCAGTGGCAGCGGGGCAAGTCCTGCGACACCTTCGCGCCGATGGGTCCCTACGTCGCCACGGCCGACGAGATCAGCGATCCGCAAAATCTGTCGATCAAGCTGCGCCTCAACGGCGCGACGATGCAGGATTCGCGAACGGATCAACTGATCTTCGGCGTTCCGGCGCTGATTGAATTTCTTTCTTCCTGCATCACCCTGGAACCGGGCGACATCATCGCCACCGGGACGCCCCCGGGCGTGGGTTTTGCGCGCAAGCCGCCGGTCTTTCTGAAAGCCGGCGACAAGATGGAAGTCGAGATTGAGGGGCTGGGTGTGCTGTGCAACCCCGTGACGGCTGACCAGTAGCGAAGGTGTGTGCGTATGGCGAATGAAGACAACAAGACCGCCGGCAAGTTGAATCGGACCAGTTCGCATCTGACCCAGAACTCGTCGCTGCCGGGCGCCCGCGCCATGCTGCACGCGGCGGGGTTGAAGGTCGAGGATCTGGGCAAGGCCCAGGTCGGCATTGCCAGCACCGGGTACGAAAGCAACCCGTGCAACATGCACCTGAACACCCTGGCGACGCACGTCAAACGGGGCGTCGAGCAGGCCGGGCTGATCGGATGGATCTTCAACACCATTGGCATCAGCGACGGGATCTCGAACGGCACGGCGGGCATGCATTATTCGTTGCCGTCGCGCGATCTCATCGCCGATTCGATCGAGGCGGTCAGCCAGGGCCACTACTACGACGCCAATATTTCGGTGGTCGGCTGCGACAAGAACATGCCCGGGTCGGTCATGGCGATGGCGCGCATCGATCGCCCCAGCATCATGATCTACGGCGGGACGATTCAGCCCGGTCAATGGCAAGGGCGCAAACTGGACATCATCTCGGCGTTCGAAGCTTACGGTCAGTTCCTGGGCAACCAGATCGACGAGACGCAGATGAACGACATTGTCATGCACGCCTGTCCGGGCCAGGGCGCCTGTGGCGGCATGTACACCGCCAACACCATGTCGTCGGCCATCGAGACGCTGGGCATGTCGCTGCCGGGAAGCTCGTCGGTGCCGGCGGTTCATCCGGACAAGGCCAAAGAGTGCGAGCGGGCCGGCCGTGCGATGCGCACCTTGCTGGAGATGAACCTGCGGCCCAGCCAGATCATGACCCGCAAGGCCTTCGAGAACGCCATCACGATGGTTATCGTGCTTGGTGGCTCGACAAACGCCGTGCTGCATCTGATAGCGATGGCCAAGGCCGTCGGGCTGTCGCTGACCATCGACGACTTTAGCGCCATCAGCGATCGCACACCGGTGCTGGCGGATCTGCGCCCGGGCGGGAAGTATCTGATGGAGGATCTGTTCCAGGTTGGCGGCATTCCGGCGGTGCAAAAGCAGTTGCTGCGCGAGGGGCTGCTGGACGGAACCTGTCTGACGGTTACGGGCAAGACGCTCGCGGAGAACGTGGCCGAATTGTCCGACTTGAAGGACGGTCAGGACGTCGTCTTTCCGCGCACGAAGCCCATCAAGGCGACGGGCCATATCCGCATCCTGCGCGGCAGCCTGGCGCCGGACGGGGCGGTCGCGAAGATCAGTGGAAAAGAGGGCCTCGCCTTCTCGGGTCCCGCGCGCGTGTTCAATTCGGAGGAGGAATGCCTGGCGGGCCTGCAGAAGGGCCAGATCAAGTCCGGTGACGTGATTGTGATTCGCTTCGAAGGGCCAAAGGGCGGTCCCGGCATGCCCGAGATGTTGCGGGTCACATCAGCGGTGATGGGCGCCGGCCTCGGCAAGAGCGTCGCGATGCTGACCGACGGGCGTTTTTCAGGGGGGACGCACGGCTTCGTCATCGGACACATCACGCCCGAGGCGCAGCTGGGTGGACCCATCGCAATCGTTTGCGACGGCGACAAGATCGTTGTCGATGCCGAGGCGAATCGGATGGACCTGGCCATCCCCGCTGAAGAGATCGCACAGCGCCTGAGGGACTGGAAGGCGCCGCCGTTCAAGGCGACCCGGGGCGTTCTTTACAAGTATCTGAAGCTTGTCAAATCGGCCTCCGAGGGCTGCGTCACCGACGAATAACCTCGGTGGCCGTCACCGCATCGACAGCGACCAGCTGGCGATGGTCTTGCTGCCGTTGTAGCTGGGGAAGCCGAAGGATTGCATCCGCGAAAGGACGCAACCCGGGAAGGCGCCGTTGCGCTGGCCGTTGACCCGCACCGCCGACACGCGGCCCGATCCCAGAATGACGAATTCGAAATCCACGTCGGACAATCCGGGGTTCCGTCGCCGTTCCTCCATGATGCAAGGGACCAGGCTGCGGTAGTGGCCCATCATGATGCGCTGGACGACGGCGTCGCCCAGAACGTCATCGCCGCCGTTCTTCGTAACGTCACCGAGATTCTGATTCGTACTGAATTCGTCGGCCTTACCGCCGCCTTGACGGCGGCCTGCGGCGCGGCGCCTTTGGGCGAAATCAAATTTCACGTTCTTGACGAAGGCGTCGATGTCCGCTTCGCCGACGCGCGAGGCCAGGACCTCGTCCTCGGCAGCGCGGCGGTTCTTCATGTACAGAAACAGGCCGGCGCCGAGGGCCAGCACGAAGGTGCCCAGGATGAAAACGGTTGCGCGGGATTTCTTGCGCTCGACGCTTTCGTTGACGTTCTCGGCCTGCTGCCGGCGAACGGCCTCGAGCTGCCGCTCGGCGTGCAGGACAAAGTCCTCCAGGGCGGGGTGTTCCTTGATGGGGCGCCGGTCGCCCGACTCCATGTCGACGATGACGTGATCGCCGCCAAATTGACCGCGCTCGATCTGCGACATCACCTGCGCCATCGAGAAGGGGCCAAAATCCAGTCGATCTTTCACCAGCAGCCAGCGCTGATCGTCGCCGCCCAGGCCCGCGGCCTGCGCCACATCGAAGGCGGGTGGGGGATCGTCCGTAGTCTGTGGCGCGCCAGTGGCGAGACGTGCCAGGGCCTCGGCGAAAGCCTGCGGGGTGGCGTAGCGGGACTGGGGGGTAACCGCCATCGCCCGCGCCACGACGGCATCCAGGCCCGGTGGCAACCCAGGGACAAGTTGGCTTGGGGGTCGAAGGGGTGGAATCGGGGGCGCCCCCGTCACGAGTTCGAAGAGGATCGCGCCCAGTGAGAACACATCGGACGATGGCGACGGGGCAAGGGTGCCGCCGGACAGTTCGGGGGCCTGATAGACACCGGGCGGACTGCCCGCGCGTGCACCTGTCAGGGCGAGCGCGGGCAGGGCGTAGCCGACACCCAGCTCGCTGATCTTCACCCGGCCGGCCGAGGACACCAGGATGGTTTCGGGTGTCAAGGCGCCGTGGGGTCCGGCGTTGTGGAGTTCGGCAAGGCCGGTGGCCACGTGACCAAGAAGAGTGTGGGCATAGGCGAAGCCCACGGCCTGGCCTTCCTGGGCCCGCGCATCGATGAGCTGTCGTAGGGTGTGCCCGTCTTCCGCTTCGGCTGCGATGAACAGCGATCCGTCGTGCTGGCCAACCGCCAAGACGGCGCACAGATTGCGGTGCGAGAGCCCCGACAGGCGCCCCAGGTAGGTGCCAAGACTGGCCCGTTCCGCCGGGGCCAGGGGGATCAGTCGCAAGGACACCTTGCCACCGGTCTGACTGTCTGTGCCGCGGTATGTGTCGCTGCTTAGCGCGCGACCCAGAAAGACCTCGACCCGAAAGCGTTCTGCGACAACCGTCTCCAACGGAAGGGGGGCAGAACCGCCGTCGACATCAACGCGGGCGGCATCGCTCATGGGAGCGCGAGCTTACGATGCCTTGAACCTCCGCACCAGCTCGCGAAGGCGCCGCGAGCCCCCGCCTTCGCGGAACAAGAACTTCACCCCCGTCTGGTCGGCACCGGCGTGAAAAAGCACACGGCCCGACAAGTCGATCGCCGCGAGGCCCCCGGGCGGCACCAGCTGCACGACGACC
The DNA here is from genome assembly GCA_025350815.1 of Myxococcales bacterium. Taxonomy (GTDB): domain Bacteria; phylum Myxococcota_A; class Polyangia; order Fen-1088; family Fen-1088; genus JANXXE01. Next base: position 13,614 of record JANXXE010000132.1, read on the forward strand.
GCGGTGCCGATGGCAGGCTGCACGGCGCAGGTCACCAGGGCGCCGCTGACGCTGATTTCGCGCAATTCGGCGACGATGGTCTCTGTCTCGCTGCCGATCCGAAGGCTGGCGGGCAGGGCGACCGGGATACGGGCGTGTTTGCGGCGCCAAGGTGCCTGGCGTTTTCCCCCCAGGGTGTCGAGGACGAAGTCGCGCTTGCCAACCTCGTCAGCGTCGAATCTCACCAGCGCGCCGGCGCGAACGCGCAACCTGGGCAGAGCCGGACGCCAGGACACCACGGTGCCGCGGATCAGCACCCGGTTCGGCAGACCGTTGCAGACGATCTCCACCACGACGGGGGTCGCCGTCTCAAGCTTGCGGGTGGTGGGGCAGAAGATCCCGCCGCTGGGCTCATCCGGCCGGTAGTGCTCGTGAAACTCGTCAGCGCCCTGACAGCGAACACGAAGAATGTGCAAAATGATCCCCCCGCCAACAGAATTGCGAATATTTACCCGGGTATAAAACACCCAGGGGGCCCCACGATGGCCCCGGACACCTTCTTGTACTAGCTTCGCCGCTCACACAATGTCAATTCGTGTGCATATTGATGGCCGCATTTGTTTGCCCGAGGACGCGAAGGTTTCAGTCTTCGACCGGGGCTTTCTTTACGGCGACAGCGTGTACGAGACGATCGCGACGGTGCATGGTCGACTGTTCGCAGCGGGCGAGCACCTCGATCGCCTGGAACGCTCGGCGCAGCGACTGGGGCTGCGCCTGCCTCCGCGCGCCGAGATCGAAGGCGCGATCGCGCAAACGATCACGGCCGCCGGCAATGCTGAATCGCGCGTGCGCGTGGTTGTCACGCGGGGCGCGGGCCTGTTTGATCTGGATCCCGCAAGCGCGGACGATCCGCGACTGGTGATCATCGTGCAGCCACGCGGCGGACCGACGCCCGAGATGTATGCGAACGGCGTCTCCGTCGAGATCGTGTCGGTGACCCGGAACCTTCCGGGCGCGATCGATCCGGCGGTGAAGTCCGGGAATTATCTGAACAACGTGCTGGCGCTGGGCGAGGCGCGCCGACGGTCGGGCGCGTACGAGGCCATTCTGTGCGCCGCCAACGGCAGTGTCGCCGAGGGCTCCAGCAGCAACGTTTTTGCGCTGATCGCAGGCCAGTTGCGCACGCCGGCGTTGCAGGTCGGTATCCTGGCCGGTGTCACGCGCGACAAGGTACTGAGGCTGGCCCGGGGCCTTTCGATCCCGTGCGACGAAGTGGCGTTCCTGGGCCCCGACGAACTGCGCGGCGCCGACGAAATCTTCCTGACCAGCGCGGTCCGCGGGATTCTTCCCGTCACGACGGTCAACGGTGCCCAGGTGGGTCACGGAAAACCAGGACCCATCACGCGCCGCTTGACTGACGCCTACCGCGCACTGGCGCACGAAACCACATGATCATCAGTCCGACGTTCTTCGTGATCACCGGGGCGATCCTGCTGCTCAGCGGCCTGCTTCAGATTCTTGTGCGGCCGCGGGATGTTCGCGAGGTGGGTCTTCAGCGATTCGTGAACCGCGCCACGGTGCGAGCCACCCTGTTCGTGCTTGTGGGGCTGGGGGCCGTGCTGCTGGGCCTGGGCGTCATCCCGATGGCCCGACTTGGGCTGTGATTGGACCTTGTCATTTGGTCTTGTGATCGGTTGAATTGGCGGGGTGATTCCGATAAAAGGACGACGCTGACGGCGACCCCATGATTGATCGATATACGCGCAAAATTCTCACGGAACTTTGGTCTGACGCGCGCCGGTACCAGACCTGGCTGGGGGTCGAACTGGCGGCCTGCGAGGCGATGGAAGCGGCGTCCTTCGTGCCGAAAGGAACCGCGTCGGCGGTGCGGGCGCGTGCCGACGGCAAGCTGGATCCGGCGCGCATAGCCGAGCACGAAACGCGAACCCGCCACGACGTTATCGCGTTTTTGACGCACGTCGAGGAACTGGCCGGTGAGCCCGCCCGCTGGCTGCACCTGGGCATGACGTCGTCGGACGTGCTGGACGCGTCGCTGGCCATCTTGCTGCGTGATGCCGCGGACGAAATTTTGAGCGGCGTGGACGAACTGCGGGGCGCGTGTGCGCGTCAGGCCGAGGCGCACCGCGGGACCTTGATGATTGGCCGCTCGCACGGGATTCACGCTGAACCCATCACGGCGGGACTTGTATTCGCTGGCTTCTACAGCGAGCTCGGCCGGGCGCGTCGCGAACTGGTGACGGCGCGGGACGAGATCTCGGTGGGCAAGATTGCCGGGGCGGTGGGGACCTATGCCAGCCTCAGTCCCGAAATCGAAAGCCAGGCGCTGTCGTCCCTGGGCCTGACCGCGGAGGTCGTGCCCACGCAGATCGTCGCGCGCGATCGCCACGCGGCGTATTTTGCGGCGCTGGCGCGTCTGGGAACGGCGGTCGAGCGCATCGCCATGACGGTCAGGCACTGGCAGCGCACCGAGGTGGGCGAGGCGACCGAGGCGTTCGGCAAGGGGCAGAAGGGGTCGTCGGCGATGCCGCACAAGAAGAATCCGATCTTGTCCGAAAACCTGTGTGGTCTCGCGCGGCTGCTTCGGTCGTACGCCGGCGCTGCGCTTGAGAACGTGGCGCTGTGGCACGAACGGGACATCTCGCATTCGTCGGTTGAACGCGTGATCGGGCCGGACGCGACCGGCATTGCTGACTTCATGGTTCGTCGTGCGGCATCCCTGGTCGACGGGCTGGTCGTCAACGCCGACCGCATGCGGCAGAACCTGGAACACACAGGCGACCTGTTCTTCAGCGAGGCGGTCATGCTGGCCCTGGTTCACAAGGGGATGGCGCGGCAGGCGGCGTACGAACTGGTGCAGGCGCAGGCGCTGGCCACGTCGGCGACCCTGGGCCGGGGTGGTGTGGCACCCGGGCAGCCGTCGTTTCGAACGCGCCTGGCGTCGGACCCCGACATTGCCTCGCGCCTGACGCCCGCGGATCTCGACAAGGCATTCGATCTTCAACACCACCTGCGCTACGCGGGGACGATCATCGATCGGGCCCTGGGCGACAAGATTCACTAACAGCGGAGAGAGTCATGATCGCCGACGACGTCATCAAGGCACAGCTGGGCAGGACTTTAGAGGGTACAGATTTTCCCGACCTGGGCGCCAAGTACGAGGGCAAGGTCCGCGACTGTTACAGCCGCGATGGTCGCCGCATCATCGTGGTCAGCGACCGCATCAGCGCCTTTGACGTGGTCCTGGGCACGATTCCCTTCAAGGGGCAGATCCTCAACCAGATGGCCGAGTACTGGTTTTCGGCGACGGCGCATTTGGTGCCCAATCACGTGCTGGACGTTCCCGATCCGACGGTGATGGTGGCGACGGAATGTACGCTGCTGCCGGTCGAATTCGTGATGCGGTCCTACCTGACGGGCGTAACGACCACGTCAATCTGGTACCACTATGAACGCGGGGCCCGGACGTTTTGCGGGCATGCGCTGCCGGACGGCATGCGGAAGAACCAGCGCCTGGCCAGGGCCATCTTGACGCCGTCGACGAAGGCCGAAAAGGGCGCCCACGACGAATCGGTCTCGCGTGAGCACATCCTGGCCGGCGGCGTCCTGACGGCGCGTGAGTTTGATGAGGCCGCGGCGATGTGCGCGCGGTTGTTTACCTTCGGTCAGGAAATGGCGGCGCGGCGGGGTTTGATTCTGGTGGATACCAAGTACGAGGTCGGTCGTCGCCCCGACGGGACGCTGTGCTTCATCGACGAGATCCACACGCCGGACAGTTCGCGCTACTGGTACGCGGACGACTACCAGTCGCGTTTTGACCGTCATGAAGAGCCGCGCGGGCTGGACAAGGAATACGTGCGGCGCACGCTGGCGGACGCCGGGTATCGTGGCGATGGCCCGCCCCCGGCCCTGTCGCCCGAGGTCCGCTGCGAGGCCGCGCGTCGCTACATAGCGCTGTTCGAACTGGTCACCGGGCGCGCCTTCGTCCCCGATACCGAAGAACCCGTGGCGCGCATCCGCAGGAACCTGAAGATATGAACGCGTTTGCCACTGTCGCCCCCCGGAAGGACAAGCCATGACCGCCAAGGTCTACGTCACACTGAAAAAAGCGGTCCTCGATCCCCAGGGCAAGGCCGTGCAGCGGTCCTTGACCAAGCTGGGATTTCCCGAGGCGCGCGACGTGCGGGTGGGGCGTTTCATCGAGATCGCCCTGGAGGTGTCGTCGCGCGAGGAGGCGCAGAAGCGCGTGGACGCCATGTGCCGGAAGCTGCTGGCGAACACCGTGATTGAAGAGTATCGCTTCGAGCTTGCGGAGTAGGGCGCATGCGCGTTGCCATTCTGCAGTTTCCGGGCTCGAACTGTGACGACGATACGATGCACGTCGTGACGCGCGTGCTGGGCGAAGACGGTCGCCTGGTGTGGCACCGCGAGGCGCAGCTTCCGACGGGCACGGACGCCGTCATCGTGCCGGGGGGATTCTCGTACGGCGACTACCTGCGGTCGGGCGCCATTGCCGCCCATGCCGCCATCATGGACGCCGTTCGCGTGTTTGCCGGCGCCGGCGGGCCGGTGCTGGGCATCTGCAATGGCTTTCAGATTCTGTGCGAGGCGGGGCTGCTGCCGGGGGCGCTGACCCGCAACGCCAGCCTGCGTTTCGAGTGCCGTCAGGTCCACGTGCGCGTCGAGGGAAGACCCACGCCGTTCACGGCCGCCATTCCGGCAGGCAGGGTCCTGCGCATGCCGATCGCCCACGGCGACGGCCGCTACATCAACGATGACGCCACCGGACTGGGCGCGCGCGGGCAGGTTGTATTTCGTTACTGCGATCCTGCGGGTGGCGTGCGCGACGAGGCGAATCCCAACGGGTCGCAGTTGGGCATTGCCGGCGTCAGCAACGAAGCGGGCAACGTGGTCGCGCTTATGCCGCACCCCGAACGCGCATCGGAGGCTTTGCTGGGTGAGGACGGCGGGCGGCAGATCTTCGAGTCGTTGCGACTGTCCCTGACGCCTGGCCGCGGGAAGGGACGGGCGGCATGAGCGCGGCACGAGAGCCGGAGGTCACGCGTGAGGTCGGCCGCACGCAGGGCATGACCGACGCCGAGTACGACCAGATGCTGGGCATCCTGGGTCGCACGCCCACGTTCACCGAGCTGGGTCTGTTCATGTCCATGTGGTCCGAGCACTGCTCGTACAAGAGCTCGCGTATCTTCCTCAAGGACCTACCAACGACGGGCGCCTGCGTGGTGCACGGCCCGGGCGAGAACGCCGGTGTGGTGGACATCGGCGACGGTCAGGTCGCCGTCTTCAAGATGGAGTCGCACAACCACCCGTCCTTTGTCGAGCCGTATCAGGGCGCAGCGACCGGCGTGGGCGGCATCCTGCGCGACGTGTTCACGATGGGCGCGCGACCGATAGCCAGCCTGAACGCGCTGCGCTTCGGCCAGCCGTCGCACCCGCGCACGCCCTATCTGGTGTCCGGGGTGGTCTCCGGCATCGGCGGCTACGGCAACTCGATAGGCGTTCCCACCGTCGGCGGCGACATCGCCTTTGACGAATGCTACGACGGCAACATCCTGGTGAATGCTTTCACGCTGGGTATCGCCGAGCACACGGGCATCTTTCTCGGGCGTGCCGCCGGTGTGGGCAACGGCCTGCTGTATTTTGGTTCGAAGACGGGACGGGACGGCATACACGGCGCGTCGCTGCTGGCCTCGGCCGAGTTCGACGCCAGCTCGGAGGAAAAGCGCCCCACGGTGCAGGTGGGCGATCCCTTCACAGAAAAGTTACTGCTGGAAGCGTGCCTGGAGCTGATGAAAGTTCCGGGCCTGCTGGTCGGGATCCAGGACATGGGCGCGGCTGGCCTGACGTCGTCGGCGGTGGAGATGGCGGCGCGCGCTGGCAACGGCGTCGAACTGGACCTGGATCTGGTACCTCGGCGCGAGCCGGGCATGTCGGCCTACGAGATCATGCTGTCCGAGTCGCAAGAGCGCATGCTGGCCGTGGTCGAGGCCGGACGCGAGGGCGAGGCGCTGGCGTTGCTAGAGAAGTGGGACCTGGACGCGGCTTTCATCGGCAAGGTGACCAACACCGAGCGCGTCGTCATCAAGGCGGACGGCAAGGTAGTCGCTGACGTGCCGGCGGCGCCGCTGGCCGAGGGTCTGAAGTACGATCGCCCACGCAAGCGGCCGGCGTATCTGGACGAGGTGAACGCGGTCGAGCCGCTGTCGTTTGCGCAGCCGGCGCCGGGCGACCTGGGCGCGACCCTGCTGAAGATCTTGTCGTCACCCAATGTCGCGTCGAAGGAATGGGTGTATCGCCAGTATGACCACATGGTACGGGTCGGGACCGTCGTCGGCCCGGGATCTGATGCCGCCATCGTCCGCGTGCTGCGCCCTGACGGCAGCGCCAAAGGCCTGGGTCTGGTCGTCGATTGCAACTCGCGCTTTTGTTACCTAGACCCGTACGAGGGCACGCGACTGGCGGTGGCGGAGTGCGCGCGCAACCTGGCTGTGTCGGGGGCGCGCGCGCTGGCGCTGACGGACTGTCTGAATTTCGCGAGTCCCGAGCGGCCTGAAACCATGTGGCAGTTCGTCGAGTCGCTGCGCGGCCTGTCGGATGCGTGTCGCAGTCTGGGCGTGCCCGTGGTCTCGGGCAATGTCAGCTTCTACAACGAGACCGAAGGCCGTGGCATCCACCCGACGCCGATGATCGGCATGGTCGGCACGATCGCGGACCCCGCGGGCGCCGTTACCCAGCATTTCAAGGGCGAGGGCGACGTGGTGGCGTTGCTGGGGCTGCAGACGGCGGAATTGGGTGGCTCGGAATATCTGAAGGTGATGCACGGCAAGGTCGCAGGTAGGGCGCCGCGCCTGGATATCGACCTGGAGAAGCGGGTGACCGAGACCTGCCTTGTGCTGGCGGACAAAGGCCTGCTGCGTTCGGCGCACGATTTGTCGGACGGTGGCCTGGCGGTGGCTGCCGCCGAATGCGCGATGAGCGGGGACGAGCCTGTGGGTGCCGAGTTGACGTTGCCGGCCGGTGATCTGCCACCGGTGGCCGCCCTGTTCGGCGAGGCGCCGTCGCGGGTTTTGATTTCGTTCAGCCCCGCCAACCGCGCGGCGGTCGAGCAAGTGGCCGCAGACGCAGGCGCGCCGATGGCCATCCTGGGTGTGACGGGCGGGCGGCGCCTGGTCCTGGGCCCCGATGTGGACCTGCCGGTCGCCGTGCTGTCGGACGCCTGGCGAACGGGTTTTCGCAAGGTCGTCGAGTAGCGCGCAGCGACCCTGTTTGACCTGCACGGATCGCTGCCGTAGCCTGGTGGGCGCGGGAGGCGAGCCATGGCCCCAACGTTCAATGCCTCCGTCGCGCCCGGGCCGCCGCCGGACGAGGTCGAGGATCTGGAGCAGCAGTATCTTTTCGCCGAACGCTGGCCTGACCTGGTCGGCCTGTTCATAGAGCGCGCCCTCGCCGCAGTTGACAGCTGGGAGCGCACGCGGAACCTGGTACGCGCCGCCCTTATCTGCGAGACCAAGATGGGCGATCCAGGCAAGGCCTTCATGACCTTGCAGGCGGCATTCGCCGAGGATTTCTCGCGGGCGGACGTCGCCCAGGAACTGGAACGACTGACGACCAGCCTGGGCAACTGGCGGGTGCTGATGCAGGACTGCGACAGCCGCCTGGGCGAGGCGACTGACCCGGTGGCGCGGGTTCACTTGATGATCTGGATGGCCCGCTGGCAGGTGCGTTACCTGGCGGATGATCGTGCGGCCGAGGCGTTGCTGGATGCCGCCTTGGCCCTGGACCCGTCCTCGACGGCCGGCGCGCGGGCGTTGGCCGACCTGTACGGCCGGCGCGGCGAGTGGGCGCGGGCGGCCTTGTTGCTGGTGCAGGCGGCCGGCGGCAGCGAACAGCCCCCCGAAAAGGCGCGCTTGTTTGTTGAGGCCGCCGATATCCACCGGTCCCGTCTGGCGGACACGGGTCAGGCGATCGAGCTATACGCGCGCGTCCTTCAGCTAGAGCCGCAGCAACGGCGTGCCGCCGAGGCCCTGGTGGACCTGGCCTTCGAGCGCCAAGATTTCGCGCGCGCAGTGCCGGTGCTCGAGCATCTACTGGCCGATGGACGCAGCCAGGTCGAACACTTTCGCCTGCATCGTCTGTTCGCGACGGCGGCGGCGCGAACCGGGCAGGGCGAAAAGGCGCGCGCCAGCCTGCGCCGGGCGCACGAGCTTGAGCCGACTGACGTCAGTAACCTGTCCGATTGGCTGGCGTTGGCGTTCGAGCAAGGCTGGTGGCAGGACGTTCGCGATGTGGCGGGCGCGCTGCTTGCGTTGCCGACCGCGCAGGGATTCGCAGGCACCCGCCGCCTGGACTGTCTGGTGCGCCTTGGCCAGGCGCAGCTGGCGCTTGGTGATTCGGCCGATGCCGTCGCTGTCCTTACCAGGGTCGTCCAGGATGCGCCCGAGCATCGGACCGGCCGCGAGGCGCTGATTGACGCCCACGTGCGCCTCGAAGATCCGGCGTCTGCGCTGCAACAGCAACGCCTCTTGCTGGGCACGTTGAAAGACCCGGACGCGCGATTTGCGCTGCTGCGGCGGATGGCCGAGACCTGCCGTGACGGGACGAAGCAGCCGGACGAGGCCCTGGCCGCCTACGCGCAGGCCCTGGATCTGCGTCCCGACGATCGTCAGACCTTGCACGACAGCCTGGACCTGTTGACGGTCACCAGACAGTGGAAGAGGGCCGTCGCTGTCCTGCAGAAGCTGGCCGCGCCCGAGACCGGCGAGACGCGCGCCAAGTATCTGCTGGCGGCCGCGAACATCTGCCACTACGAGCTGCACGCCAGCGACGAGGCGGTCGAGCTGTACAACCAGGTTCTGGACGGCAATCCCGACGATCTGAAACCCTTCGAGAAGATCGACAAGATCCTCACCGGCAGGCGCGCCTGGAAGGACGAGGCGCGCAGCTACCGGCGCATGATCAAACGGCTGGGACCGACGCCGGCGCCCGACAAGAAGGGCACGCTGCTGGCGCTGTGGAAGGGACTGGGCGAGATCTATCGCAGTCGCCTGGAAGATCTCGATGCGGCGTCGGCCGCCTTCGAGGTTTGCGCGTCACTCGACGCAGCGGACCCGATGTACCAGGAGATCCTGGCCGAGATCTTCGAGCGGCAAGGGCCCGCCGGGGTACCCCGCGCGCGGGCGACGCGAACCTTGCTGTGCGAGCGGGCGGCAACTCCGGACGATCTTGCGCGCCAGTTGCGAGCGCTGCGCCGCCTGTACTTCGACCAGCAGGACTATGACCGCGTCTGGTGCGTGTGCGCCGCCCTGGTGGCGCTGCGCCAGGCCGAGGACAAGGAAGTGGCCTTTTACCAGCAGTACGCCCCGCCGGGATTGGTTCTGCCGCGCGCCACGCTGACCGAAGACCTGTGGCAACGTTGCGTGTACCACCGGCTGCAAGATCGACGACTGTCGCAGATCTTCGCGCTGCTGAGCCCGGCGGTCGCCATCGTGCGCGCCAAGGAGGTGCGGGCCTGGGGACTGCGCGAGCGCAACAAGATCGATCCCGAAGCGGATTCTTCGTTGGTGGCGCGCGTGCTGGATCATGCCAGCCGTCTGCTGGGTGTTGGGCGTCCGGCGTTGTATCTGCATCCGGATGTGCCGGGCGAGGTCGACCTGGCCAACGTCGTGGGCCAGCAGCAACTGATGCCCTCGTTTGTTGTGGGCGCCGATCTCATGAAGCGTGGCGAGAAGGAAGCAGCGTTCATCCTGGGCAAGAACCTGGCGCTGCTGCGGCTTGACCATCTGGTGCTGTGGCCCCACGTCGTGCCGTCGACGGCCGAGCTGAAAGTGATCCTGTTGGCCGGCATCAGGCGGGTGCATCCGGGCGCTGACGCCCCGGCGGACGTGGATCGGCGAGCCCTTCAGCAGTATCAGACCTTGTTCGAGAAGACCGTGGGTCCGCAGGCGGTCGAGCAATTGGCCGCCGTGATCCCCCAGCTTCTCGCCGACGGGCGGGCCACGGACCTGCACCTGTGGGCGCGGATGGCGGCGCGAACCGCGAACCGGGCGGGCCTGCTGGTCTGCGGTGACGTCGCCGTGGCCTCGCGGCTGCTGCAATCCGACGAGGACATTCAGGATCTCGTGCGCTGGAGTGTCTCGGACGAGTTCCTGACCTTGCGTGCACAGCTGGGTCTGGGGGTCGATGCGCAGACCGCGCAGCCGTTTCGGCGGCCGACGGCCCTCGGTCAGTCGTAGGCGTCGGGGATAATAGACGCTGGCGCCGCGGGCCAGTATGGTCGGGGCAGCAAGCGTGGCTGGAACCCTTCGTTCTTCGGCAGGTGTCAGCGCGGCGGTACTGACGTCGCGCATTTTGGGGGTGGTCCGCGAGTCGCTGTTTTCGGCTGTCTTCGGCGTCAGCGCCCTGACCGACGCTTACCGGGTCGCATTCCAGATTCCCAACCTGCTTCGCGATCTTTTCGCCGAAGGCGCCCTGTCAAGTGCGTTCGTGCCGACGTTCTCGGAGGCGCTGGTCAACGGTGGGCGCGAGCGCGCGTACCGCCTGGGCAATCTCGTGCTGTCGGGTGTCTTGCTTGTGACGGGTGCGCTGACACTGCTTGGCATCCTGCGGGCGGACTGGGTGGTCAGGCTGATCTCCGGGGGCTTCGGCGGGGATGCCGGCAAGCTGGGTGACACCATCGTGCTGGCGCGGGTGATGATGCCGATTCTGACCATGGTCAGCGTCGGGGCGGTGTTCATGGGCATGCTGAACGCCCAGAGGCATTTCGCCGCGCCAGCCTTTGCCCCCGCGCTGTTCAACGTGACCAGCATCGGCTTCGGCGTGGCGGTCATGCTGGGCAAGGTGGAGCCGCGCGCGGGCATGTTGATCTTCGCGGCCGGCACGACGACGGCGGGTCTGGTTCAGGCGGTCTGTCAGGTGCCCAGTCTGTGGCGCCTCGGCTTCCGGCTTCACTTCCGCCTGGCGGGCCTGGGCAGCGATCCCGGCGTGCGCCGCATCCTGCGTCTAATGGCGCCTGCGGCCGTGGGCCTGGCCGCGATCCAGATCAACGTGTTCATCAACACGCAGTTTGCGTGCGCACTGGGCACCGGTCCCGCGACCTTGCTGGGTAACGCCTTCCGCTTGTTCTACTTGCCGATTGGTCTGTTCGGTGTGGCGCTGGCGACGGTGACAACGTCGCGCGTGTCGGAGGAAGCCGCACGCGAGAGGCATCGTCTCTTTGAAC
>JANXXE010000147.1 GCA_025350815.1 Myxococcales bacterium
CCGCCAGCGTAAAAGAGGTCTTTGACGTCGATTTCGTCGATTCGCTGCCGCACGCCAGCCGCGATGGTGTTTTTCGCAGCATGGTCGGCAACACGTCAGGCGCGATGGGCGGCCGCATGCGCGGTGGCAGCAGCTACCAGACCGTATTCACCATGGACGGCTTCACCCTGATAGGCCAGTTCCCGACGCTGAAATCGGCCTCGGCTTACGAGATTCAAGGGGCCGGCTACGGGGCGGACAACCCCACCGCTTCTGGCGGCCTGGTCAACCTGGTCAGTCGCTCCGGATCGAACCGCTACGAGGTCGAGCTGGGCGGCAGCGCGTCCGACCGACGTTTGGAGTTCTTCCGCGACGGCACGGATTCGCGAGGCGGCAGCCTATTCTATGGCCTCAATCCGACTATCTCTGGTCCGATCATCAAGGATCGGCTCTGGTTCGCGGTGAACCTCGAGCTTCTGTACATGGTGACCGCGCGAGACAAGGATCCGCAGGGCATCTTGCCCGACCCGCCCGACCTGATAAAGCCCTGGTACAAGGGACTTTTCAAGTTCACTTGGCAGGTCTCACCGCGCAACAAGCTTAGCAGCGTGACGAATTTCGACGAGACGCGGGTCTACAACCAGAATGGAAACCTGGGTGTGGCCAAGGAAGCGCAGGAGGACCGATACGCCAGGCTGTGGTTTACCGGCCTCATCTGGGAATCGCTGCTGACCGACAACATCATCTTCCGCAGTCAGGTCGGTGCGAACATGGTTCCCAATCACATCTATCCCACACTGTGCCGCACGAACCCAAACTGCGATTACGTCGTTCCTATCTCCAATACCTTCCCGCGGTCCGTCTACTATAACAACGACTTCAATCCGCACATCCGGAACGACTTCAACAGCATTGAAGTCGCGAATCGTCTGGAATGGTTTGGGGACACCAAAGGATTTGGTGAGCACAACGTCAGGTTGTCCGATACGTATCGTATCGAGCGCAATATCGCGCGAACGGCACGGCAGGGTGACCAGTTCCTTGAATATAACGGCGACGTTCCGCTACAACTGACGACGTATTATTCGAACGATCCTCGTTACGAAGCCCCTCGTTTCGGCTGGTCTATCCAGTCCGCCATCTCGAAGAAAAACATCGCCACCATGTCTGACGCCTGGCGGGCGACCCGGTATCTCACGCTCACGCCTGCGTTGAGCCTGATCTACAACCGTGCCGAGAACCAGCGCGGCGATGTGGCGATCAACAGCAACTCGTGGGCGCCCAGCATCACGGGCGCGTGGGATCCGACCCACGACGGGCGGACCGTCATTCGCAGCAGCGTCAGTAGCTACGTCGACGTGGATACCCTCGCGCTGGCCCAGCACACCAGCGGATCGCAGGCCTCGCGCAAATGCCAGTGGAACAAGGCCACCAACGATTTCGATCTCAACTGCACCTTCTCGGGTGGCTATTCCACGAACACCTTCGGACTGCCTTGCGGTCCAACGGGCGTCGACATCACGGGAAAGGATTGTCGAGATCCCATGAGAATCCCGCGGACCTGGGAGTACACGTTCGGGTCCGAGCGAGAAATCATCGAAGGCACCACCTTGAGCGGGGATTTCATCTACCGGAAGTATGCGCACCAGTTCGAGCAGAACGAAACGAACAGAATCTGGAACGCCTCCGGCACCGAACTGGACCGAACCGGTGGCTTTCGCAACGGTCGCGCGCAGACGATTATCGACATGGGCACGCCGGAGGGCGCCCAGCGGCACTACATCGGCGTGACGACGTCTGTTGCCAGGCGCGAGGGCAAGCTGAAGGCCCGCGTGTCGTACACCTGGAGCCGCCTGGACGGCACCGTCTATAACTCGAACTCCAACCCCTACGGCGACAATCCGGCTCGCGACGTGTATCTGGGCGGCCCGCTCAGTGACGATCACCGCCACGAGATCAAGTCGACGATGAACTACCAGGCAACGCAGTGGCTGTTGTTCGGCGTGCGGTATTCGTACATCTCGGGAACGCCCTATAGCCGGCTGTACCGGAACGTCGAGACGGGGGCCTTCGAGGACTACCGGGCCCGCCGCGGAAGCGATCCCGGCGCCAATGTGAACAGCCCCACGGACGATCGCGAGTTGCGCCTGCCGGATCTGCAGGACGTGAATCTGCAGATCCGTGCCAATTTGCGGCCGCTCATCGGGCAGCGGGTCGAGTTTTATGTGGACCTTCTCAACCTGTTGGCCCTGCGCACGGTCACAAGCGTGGATCAAAACGACGGCCCGAACTTTGGCCAGCAGACTGGGCGCTTGGGGCCGCTGACCGCGCGGCTCGGCTTTAATATAAAGTACTGAGCCAAATGACCTACTTCGCCTCTCTGGTTGGACGCTGGTGCCTGGCTTCGCTGTCCGGGCTGCTTGTAGTGGGCGCCGCCGAGGCGGCAGCCAGGCCCAAGCCACTGCGCGTTCTTCTGGTGGCGGGTGGCTGCTGTCATGACTACGAAAAGCAGAAGAAGATCCTGGCGGATGGTTTGACTGCGCGGGCCAACGTGGAGATCACCACGGTCCACGAGGGAACCGACCGCGAGCACAAGGTGGCCCTGTATGAAAAGGCCGACTGGTCCAACGGCTATGACGTTGTCGTTCACGACGAATGCTTCGGCGCAGTCACCGACGATGCCTTTGTCGAGCGCATCACGGCACCACACACGGCGGGACTTCCGGCCGTGATGCTGCATTGTTCGACCCATACCTACCGGGCGGCCAAGACGGACGAATGGCGCAGGACGTTGGGGATTTCCAGCTTCAGCCACGAGACCCGCCGGGATTTCACGGTCAAAAACCTGAAGCCTGACCACCCGATCATGAAGGGTTTCCCGATGGAGTGGCCAGACGCGCAGGACGAGTTGTACAAGAACGAGAAGCTGTGGCCGGGCATGGTCCCTCTGGCGCAGGCACACGGCCAAGAAACGCAGAAGGACCATTTCGTCATCTGGTTGAATACCTCCGGAAAAGAGCGGGTGTTCAGCACCACGTTGGGCCATGGCAACGAGACCGTTCAGTCCGACACTTACCTGGGTCTCGTTACACGGGGGCTACTGTGGGCGTGCGGCAAGCTCGGCCCTGACGGGAAGCCGACGGCGGGCTACGGACCGGCTCAAAACAGCCGATAGATCTGTAACCCGGTCTACGTGGCCGGACATTCCTAGAAGCAGGGGGCCAGACAGTCCCCTCACTGGGAGCCGCCATGAAGCAACTAATTACGTTCGGCCTGGTTGTGCTCGGCCTGGGCTGCACCGGAACGATCGTCAGTGGCTCTGGCGAGCAGGCGCCGGCCGGCGACACGACCAAGACGCCGCGGCCTCCTGGAAGCGCAGCGGCGGCGTCGGGCGATCGTGCCATCCCCCCGTCGGTGAGTCTGCCCAACGGGAAGGTTGACAGTTGCACCGACGTACGGCCCGGGGCGTCGCCGTTGCGGCGGCTGACGCGCTTCGAATACGACCGGACAGTCGCTGACCTGTTGCAGGACACGACCAGCCCGGCGGCGGGATTCCCCTCGGAGGAAGCGCCATACGGATTCGACAACGCGGCAGAATCCTTCGGAACGAGCCCCGTGACGGCCGAGGGTTACTTCACGGCGGCCGAGGACGCGGCGGCACGGGCAATGAAGAATCCAAACCTGGGCGCGTGCGATCTGGCGAAAAGCACGGAGGCCGCGTGTGCGCGGGCGTTCGTCGAACAGCTGGGCAAGCGGACCTTCCGGCGGCCGCTGACCGGGGCCGAGGTGACTCGTTACACGGCGGCGTTCGCCACTTTCAGGGTGACGTCCGACTACCGGGGCTCACTGGAGGGCGTTCTTCACGCGCTGCTGGCCTCGCCCAATTTTGTCTACCGAATTGAACTCGCGAAGGCGGCGGATCCGGTCAGCCACATTGCGCCCCTTGGACCCTACGAGGTGGCGTCGAGACTGTCGTATTTGATCTGGGGGTCGATGCCCGACGAGGAATTGTTGAGTGCGGCCGACGCCGGTCACCTGGGCACTGTGGCGGAGGTGCGGGCGCAGGTGGCGCGGATGGTCGTCACGCCCCGGGCGCGCAGCTCCTTCAATCATTTCGTCGGGCAGTGGCTGGGTATCGATCGACTGGAACTGGCCGAGAAAGACGCGAAGCTGTTTCCGACTTTCACGGCGGACGTGCGGGCGTTGCTCAGGACCGAACGAGAGCGCTTCACGGACGACCTGATGGACCGCGGTGACGGGCGTTTGACGACTTTGCTCACGTCGCCGCAGACGTTCATGAACGCGGCGCTGGCGCGCTTCTACGGTGCCAAGGGCCCCAAGACTGACGCCTTCGAGGCGGTCGCGCAGGATCCGACGCAGCGGTCCGGCCTTCTGACCCAGGCAGGTCTTCTGGCGGTGCACGCGAAACCGAACCAGAGTTCGCCGGTGGCGCGTGGAAAGTTCGTGCGCGAGAAATTGTTCTGCTTCGACATTCCTGCGCCGCCTGTCGGCCTGGCCGTCGTCGCGCCCGACCCCAGCCCGACGCTGACAACGCGCGAGAGATTCGCGCAGCACACGACGGTGCCCTCGTGCGCCTCGTGCCACAAGCTGATGGATCCCATCGGTCTTGGCTTCGAGAAATACGACGCCATCGGGCAGCTGCGCCTGAAGGAAAATGCGCGTGACGTCGATGCGACGGGAAGTCTGGTTGGCACGGATGTGGACGGCGACTTCGACGGTGCGACACAGCTGTCCGGCAAGCTGGCCAGCAGCGCCCAGGTGCAGGCGTGTGCCGCGCTTCAGTGGTTCCGCTATGCGGCTGGACGCCTTGAGCGCGACGAGGATCTGTGTGCCATCTCGGCGGTCCGGTCAGCGTTCAGCGCGGTGAAGGGCGACCTTCGGGGACTTGCCGCCGCGTTCGCGGATACCGATGCATTCAGATTCCGGCGCGCCGCCGCCGACGAGAGGATGTAACCATGCCCTTGCGACCGATAGATCGTCGAACAGTCCTTCGGGGGGCCGGCGGCGTGGCCATTGCGCTGCCTCTATTGGAGGCGATGGGCGGGGCGCGGAAGGCCTATGCGGCCACGGTGGATCCGAAGAGCGCGATCAACGGATTCCCCAAGCGGATTTTGTTCTTCTTCTCGGCGAACGGAACCATCGCGAGTGAATGGTTGCCCACGGCTGGCTTCAAGATGGGCTCTATTCTGGCGCCGCTTGAGGCGTACAAGGCCGACCTGCTGCTGTTGAAGGGTGTCTCCGGCTTGTCTGGCTCGTCCGGTCCGCAGATCAACCAGCACGACATGAGCATGGGGCACATGCTGACCGCCACGGATCTGGCCCTCGGCAAGGGGGGCCTTGGGGCCAATGCCCACCTGGTTGACGGCTCGGCTGGTGGTCCGTCGATCGATCAGGAGATCGCCAAAAGCATCGGCAACACGACGAAGTTCCGCTCGCTTGAGCTGGGCGTCGTCGCCCTGCCGGTGTCCGTGCTTTATATGGCGTCGTGCATGTCCTACCGGGCGGCCTTCCAGCGCATGCCGCCTGAAAGCTCGCCGACGGCGGCGTTCACCCGCATCTTTGGCGACCTGACGGGCGTAGGCAGCAGCGCGGACACGCTCAAGGCCATCGAGGCGCGCCGGCTGCGGCGCAAGTCGATTTTGGATCTGGTGCTGGGGGATCTGCGCGACCTGAAAAATCGGGTGGGCACGGATGATCGCCAGAAGCTCGAAGGTCACCTGGAGGCCATCGCGGGGTTCGAGGCGCGGCTCAACAATCCCGAAATGGCAGGGGCCGCCGGGACGACCTGCAAAAAGCCAGCAACGCCGATGCCGCCGGATTACAAGAGCAGCGGAAACTACGAAAAGATCGGTCCCTTTCAGATGGATCTGCTTGCTGCCGCGTTGGCCTGTGACGTGACGCGGGTGGCGTCGTTGCAGTGGTCCTTCGCCGAGAGTTACCAGTCCTATCCCTGGCTGGGGGTTTCGGGCGGGCACCACGACCTGTCACACGCGGGGGACTCGGACGCAGTCGCTCGCGCGGGCCTCGTCAAGATCAACAACTGGTACGCGCAGCAATTCGCGTCGCTTATCGACCGACTCAAGGCCGTTCCCGAGGGCGACGGAACGTTGTTCGATCACACGACGGTCGTCTGGGTCAACGAGCTCGGCAAGGGCAATACGCATTCAATGAGCGACTATCCCTTCGTGATAGCCTCAGGAAGTCGTGGTCGCCTGTTTCGCACGGGACGCCTTGCCACATTTCCGGGCGTTCCCCACAACAATTTCTTCGTCACCCTGTTGCACGCGATGGGCAATACCAATGCAACAACCTTCGGTAATCCGAAGTTTTCGACGGGAAATCTGGACAGCGAAATTCTGGCCTAGGCCACTGACAGTCGACGATGGACGAACAGCGCCGCGACGATCTGATTGCCGGTTTTCTGGCGGGTACCTCGTCGGAGGACGACGACCGGGAACTTCAATCTCTGGCGTCTGATTCAGGCGATGTCAGGGCAGATCTGGCGCGCCACAGGGCGGTGGATGCGCTTATCAGACAGTCGTACCGGCCACCCGTCGGTGGCGCGCGTGTCGTGGCGGCGCTGCCGACCGGTTCCGCCAGCGCTGGTGTCATGCGGCGGATCGGATCGCCGGCCCCAAAGGGCGCCCGGCGCCGGCGGCCCTGGCTGATTCCGGCGGTCGGTGGGGCGGTGGCCGTTGCGGCCGGGTTGCTCTTGATTCCTTGGCGCGCGCCCGTTGTGCGGATCGCGCAGCAAGGTTTGCCTGTTTCGCCCGTTGCCGCCCGCAATGCCGAGGTACCGTCCCCCGCGGTTGGCCTGCCCGCCGGGCCCGAACCGCGTCGCAGCGGTGCGACGGCAGCGATCCAGGATGTTGTCGGCCTGGCACAGGTTATCAGGGGCGGCCAGTCGCTGGTGGCGCGGGTGGGCCTGCTGTTGTTGCCTGGCGATCGCGTGGAAACGGGTGCCGACGGTGAGGTGCACGCCTCCTTGGGCTCCGATGCGCGGGTCCGGGTGTACCCGGATACGGCGGTGGCCTGGCCAGTCCCGTCGGGGATGCCGGAAGCACCCGCGCTGGGTACACTGAATCTCCAGGTCACCCGCGGCTTTCTTGGGCTCGAAGCAGTGGGCCGTTTGAATGGTCGTGTGCTTGGTATCAGCGCTGGGCAGACTCAGATA
This sequence comes from Myxococcales bacterium, assembly GCA_025350815.1. GTDB lineage: Bacteria > Myxococcota_A > Polyangia > Fen-1088 > Fen-1088 > JANXXE01. Next base: position 7,175 of record JANXXE010000147.1, read on the forward strand.
ACGGCTGACCGGGCCCGTTTCACCCTGTCGATTTCGGGCTCGTCGTCTCGCGTGGACGTCATGGCAGGCCGTGTCCAGGTCGCGGCCGGGGCGAACGCGCGCCCCGTGTCCGTCGAGGCCCGGCACTTTGCCCAGATCACCGAAGGCTCGAACCCGGTGGTCGATAAGCGGCCACCGGAAATTCTGTTCCTGGTCGGGATGAACGTCGGCCCCGCCAACAGGCTGATGGTGGCGCGTCTCGAATCCTTGGGCTTCATCGTCACGGTTCGACGCGAGGCCACCTCTGCCGATGATTTGTCGGACAAGGATCTGGTTTTTATCTCGGCCAGCGTGGACTCGCCGTTTGTCCCGCGTATTTTGCGTGACGCGCGGATTCCCATTGTTGTGTGCGATCCGTGGGTCGTGGACGATCTGGGCGTCAGCACCACCGATGACGGCCACAATGATTTCGTGTCCGATCAGCGCTCTTTGGTCGTGAACGCCAGGACCGTGCCCCTGGCCGCGGGTCTCGCGGACGAGGTCGTGGTCACCTCGGCGCCGGCGCCGTTGGGTTTTGCCATGCCGGCGCCGCGCGCCCTGGTGGCAGCCAGTGTCGTCGGTCGCCAGGAAGACGGCGCCACCATCTTCGCTTACGAACAGGGCGCCGAAATGTCGGGCACGACGGCACCTGCGCGCCGCGTGGCTTTTCTGGTCTCAGAACAGGCCGTTGAAACCCTGACCCCGGCCGGCTGGGCTCTTTTCGACGCAGCGGTCAAATGGGCCGCGGCAAGCGTCAAACCCTGATGCATCTCGGCGACGTATTTTCGTAGTCGCCGTTTCTTGTCCCGGTTTCGCCACCACGCCCGAATACGTAGGTGATGACAATGAGCACATTGACACGCTGGGGAACGTCGCTCTGGTGCCTGGGCATGCTGTCGACCGCCTGCACCGGCAAGATTGGCGATCCGACGTATGTCTCGGATTCGCCCGATCGGGGCGGCCCTGGGCAACCGGGATCGACGCCCGGAAAGGCCGGGGCGACGCCCGTTGGGCCAACCGGTAGCACCGTTCTTCCGGGAAGCCCCGGGGCGGATGCCCTCCTCAGTCCTGCCGGCCTCGGGCCCTCCCCCGTGCGGCGCCTGTCTCGGGAGGAGTATCGCCAGACGGTCACCGATCTCCTCGGTATTGACTCGGACGCCTTCCTGGATCTGATTCCACCGGACGCCTCCAACCCCTTTGACAACGACGCCAGCAGCCAGACGGCGTCGGCCGCGTGGATTGAGGGCGCCAAGGCTGTGGCCGATCGCGTTGCGGCAGCTCTGATCGGGCAGCCCGCGCGGGTCATGGCGGTTCTGCCCTGCACGCCGGCGGGACCCGCCGACGTCGCCTGTCTCAAGAAGTTCGTCGAAACGACCGGCAGTCGGTTTCTGCGCCGACCCCTCGGGGCCGACGAGGTTGATCGCTACACCGCCGTTTCCAAGGTATCCGTCGCAGACAACAACTTCCTGTCGGGCGTGGAATTGCTGGTGCGGGCGTGGATGCAGAACATGGAATTTCTCTACCGTGTCGAGATCGGCACGCCCGTGGCCGGAAGGACCGACGTCGTCCGTCTAACCCCTTACGAGACGGCGGCCAGGCTTTCCTATCTGATGTGGGGCTCGATGCCGGGGCCCGAACTGGTGATGCGCGCGGCTGCGGGCCGCCTGGTGACGGCTGCGGACCTTCGGGATACCGCCCAGCAGATGGTGGGAGATCCCCGTGCGCGGTCGCAGATGCAGCGCATGCACGCCATGTGGTTGAACTACACGCGAACGCCCGGGACCGCGGCCATCGCGGCGGCGTTGAAACAAGAAACGGACGCGCTGGTCGGCAAGGTCATCTTCGACGACAAGGCGTCCTGGTTCGATATGTTCACCGCAACGTCCACGTTTGCGGACGACACGCTGGCGAAGCACTACGGCATCACCGGCCCAGGCCCCGGCCCTGCGAAATGGATTCCCTACAATGGGGTGGGCGATCGCAAGGGCATTCTTTCGCATGGCGCTCTGCTGTCGAATGGCAACAAGTTCGGTGACACCAGCCCCGTTCAGCGCGGTCTGTGGGTACGCCGGCGGCTCATGTGCCAGGAAGTCCCGTCGCCGCCGCCCGAACTCGCCGTGGCCGTTGACGAGCCGCCCAAGGGCGACGCGGCGAACGCCTGCAAGAAGGTGAGATACCTTGCCCATTCCGCGGGCGCCTGTTACGGCTGCCACAAGAACATCGATCCCATCGGGTTTGGCCTCGAAGCTTTCGATACGCAGGGGCAGTTCAGAACCACCGAACCCAGCCGCCCTGATTGTCCCATCGATGGCCAGGGGGCGCTCGGTGGCGATGCCGATGCCAAGACCTTCAAGGGTCCAGGCGAGCTGGCCACGCGGTTGATCGAGAGCGGCCGGCTTGAGGCTTGCTTCTCAGAAAACTTGATGCGCTTCGTGCGTGGCCGCCCGTCGCTGCCCAGTGAACCTGTGTCCGACGACGTCATGACCCAGCGCTTTCGCAAGGCCGACCACCGGGTTCTGCCGCTGCTCGTTGACCTCGCCTCCAGTGAAGCCTTCCGCTACCGCTCGATCCAGAAAGAGGTGACCCCATGAGTTTCCGTAAGCCCCTCCATCGTCGAGCGGTTCTTCGCGGTGCCGGCGGCGCGGTCCTCGGTCTGCCCTGGCTCGAGACCATGCTTCCGCGCGTCGCCCGGGCTCAGGTGAATTCGCCCAAGCGCTTCGTGGTCATGTTTGGCGGGACGTCGCTGGGGGAATCGCACGGCGACTTCGTCATCCCGAAGGAACTCGGCGCGGCGTGGTCGTTGACGCGGGCCCTGATGCCTCTTGGCGGCAAACCGTCGGGCGTGATGACTTCTTTGCCCACCTTCGAATCGGTCCAAAAGGAAGTCACGATCGTCTCGGGAATGCGCATCCCATACACCGAGGGTGGTGTGATGCCTCCGGCCGGTAGGCCCATCGCGTGGCACTCGACAACGCCAAGCCCCTTGTTCTCGGGCACGCGGGCACTGGCGCAGAGAAGCGCCCAGGTCAACGGTCCCACGTCGGACCAGTTGATGGCCGACATGATCGGCAAGATGTCTAAATTTCGCTCTCTCGAATACCGCGCCCAAAGCGCCCCGTACCGCGAGCCCGACAACAACAAGGGCCGGATGTCCTGGCGAAAGGATGCGACAGGCGCCGTCACGCCGAACAATCCCATCATCAGTCCACGCGTGGCCTATGATCAGTTGTTCAGGGGTTTCGTGGATCCCGCAACGCCCGCCGGGGATGCCGCCAGAATGGCGGCCACCGCGCGCGAGAAAACGACAATGGATCTGGTGCGGGGTGATGCGCAGCGACTGATGGCTCGCCTCGGTCCCATCGACAAGGAAAGACTGGATCGGCATTTCACGGAGATCCAGGATCTGGAAAAGCGGGTCAATGCCGCCGAAACCACCACCGGGGGCCTGTGCAAGAAGACGTCTGATCCCGGGCAGGATCCGCCGGTCGAGATTCGATCCGAGGATCGCAGCCTGGGCGATAAAGACGGCCGGGCCAACGGCTGGTCAAATGAATCCGTGCGCGCGAAAGTTCTGATCGAACTGGTCGCCATGGCCCTTGTGTGCGACCAGACGCGCGTGGCGACCTTGATGCTGACGTTCTTCCAGTCGTTCATGAGCATGAAGTACATCACGAACATCGACATCGACCTTCACGACACCGGGCACCACTTTCACCCGCCCGAGGCGAACATGGCCGATGCGATCGCGTGGCACATCAGCCAGTTTGCGTATCTCATCAGCCTGCTTCGCGCCGCGAAGGAGGGCAGCGGCACGGTCCTCGATCACAGCGCCCTGGTCTTCCTGACTGAAGGCGGCTGGGGATACGATCCTGAACTGAACTCCAACGCTCACTCGCACAGCTCGGAGAATATGGCGGTTCTTCTTGCTGGTCGGGCAGGTGGCATGATGCCTGGCCGGCACATCCGGGCGGCGGCGAAACATCCGGCGGCAGTGATCCTGGCGGCGATGCGGGCGGCCGGGGGAACGGGGCCGCTGGGGGATATTGCGGATCCCATCATGGAAGTCTTCGGCTGAACGGGAACCGGACGTGCAGCATGGGACATCGTCTTTGCAAAGGCCTCGCGCTCGTCGTGCTGTTGGCAGCTGGCGCGTGCTCGTCGCCGGCGAAACCGACGGCACCCGCGGCTGACGACACGCAGGACCCGATGGGCGGGGCCGGCGCCGGGGGCGCGCCGGATGCACGCCGGGCCGAGCCTGACACCCGGGCGCCCGGCCCGGGGGATGTCGATGCGGCAGTCGTGGCCCGCGATGCGGGTTCCGTGGCGGGGGACGTGGGCGCGGTGGGCGGTGGTTCCGACGGTGGATCGGCGTCCGAGGTCGCGGCCGGGCCAGGCTGGGCCGGGATAGCGGGGATCGAAGATCTTTCGATGGTTTCGCCGAGCGCCGGGTGCGGTAAAGACCCCGGGCAGGAATTGGGTACCTTCGTCCGCTACACGGTGACCATCACGCCAAAGCCAGTGCGTGGCACGGGCAATCGGGAATATTTCATTCGGCTACCGTCCAATTACGACAAGAACAAGCCGTATCGTTTGATCTTCGAGGGGCCGGGCTGCAGCAGCGGCAACGGCAGCAAGGTCATCGACTACTTCACACCGGCCGGTACCGAAGGCGTGATTCAGGTGGGTCTGACACCAGAATTTAGCTGTTTCGACGACCAACGGACGGATTCCATCGAGTTCCAGTTTCTGGAGACCGTCCATGCGCTCATGAAGAACAAGGTCTGCTTCGATCAGCACCGCGCTTTTGTCTCGGGATTCAGCAGTGGGGCCTGGCTATCAAACATGCTGGGCTGTGTGTACGGATCGAAGCTGATACGGGCCATCGCACCCGGAGCGGGCGGGTTGGCCACAAAGCCTGGTATCGCGCCACCCTGTACGAATCTACCGACTCCCGGAATCTGGAATCACAACGAGGACGATGGCACGAATTCACCCAACGGCACCGTCGCTGCGATCAACCGGGCGCTCAAGGTCAACAAATGCCAGGGCGACTTCGCGACCAGCGCCCGCGCTCCCTATCAGGTCGCATCCTCGGCGGCGGCGTCGATGGTCTGCGAGAAATTCACAAGTTGTCCAAAAGAATTCCCCATTGTGTGGTGCCATCCCAAAACCGGCGCGCACAGTTTGCCGAGTTTCTTTCCGACGGCCGCCTGGCAGTTCTTCAGCGCCTTTTGACCAACAAGTCGAGGTAAATGTCATGATGGAAAATCCGCCGGTTTCTCCCCTGCACTTGCGATATTGGGTGCCGATGTTGGGGCATTCTTTTCGGGTTCTCGAAGCTTTTCATGGTACGAACGACGATCTGAGCCTTCAGGAGGTGACTGTT
>JANXXE010000179.1 GCA_025350815.1 Myxococcales bacterium
TATCCATGGGAGCCATGAACAAGACGTATCCCTCTGCCGAGGCCGCCCTCTTCGACCTGAAAGACGGCATCACCCTGATGTCAGGGGGATTTGGCCTGTGCGGCAACCCCGAAAACCTCATCAAGGCGCTTCACCAGCGCGGCACGAAGAATCTTTCCCTGATCTCGAACAACTGCGGCATCGACGGCAAGGGTCTGGGCCTGCTGCTGGAGAACCACCAGGTACGGAAGATCGTCGCAAGCTACGTCGGCGAGAACAAAACCTTCGAACGTCTATATCTCGACGGAAAACTGGAGGTCGAACTGGCGCCGCAAGGCACGCTGGCCGAACGCATTCGGGCGGGTGGCGCGGGCATTCCGGCCTTCTTCACGGCGACCGGCTACGGCACCGTCGTCGCCGAGGGCAAAGAAACACGCGAATTCGACGGCCGTCACTACGTCATGGAAACCGCCCTTCACGCCGATTTCGCCTTCATCAAGGCGTGGCGCGGGGATCGCTTCGGCAATCTCGTGTACCGGAAGACCGCGCAGAACTTTTCGCCGATGATCGCCAGCGCCGCGCGCGTGACGATCGCCGAGGTGGAACAGCTGGTCGAGCCCGGGACACTGGACCCCGACCACATCCACACGCCGGGCATATACGTTCAACGCATTCTACAAGGGCCCGCCTACGAAAAACCCATCGAACAGCGCACCACCAGAAAAAGGGGGCGGTGATAGCCATGGCGCTTTCCCGCGAGCAGATGGCCGCGCGTGTGGCGAAGGAACTGCGCGATGGCATGTACGTGAATCTGGGCATCGGCATGCCCACCCTGGTCGCCAACTACGTCCCGCCCGGCACCGACGTCATCTTGCAGTCGGAAAACGGCATGCTGGGCATCGGCCCCTTTCCCTATGAGGGCGATGAGGATCCGGACCTTATCAATGCGGGCAAGCAAACCATCACCGAGATCCCGGGCAGCGCCTTCTTCTCGTCGGCGGAATCCTTCGCGATGATTCGCGGCGGCCACATCGACCTGGCGATACTGGGTGCCATGCAGGTTGCCGAGAACGGCGATCTGGCCAACTGGATGATCCCCGGCAAGATGGTCAAGGGCATGGGCGGGGCGATGGATCTGGTTGCCGCCGCCAAACGCGTCATCGTCATGATGGAACACGTCGCCAAGGGCAACGAGAAGAAGATTCTCAAACGCTGCACCCTGCCCTTGACCGCGCTGGCCGCCGTCCACCGGATCATCACCGACCTTGCGGTCCTGGACGTCACGCCCCGGGGCCTGGTCCTGCGCGAACGCGCACCGGGTGTATCGGTCGCGGACATCCAGGCCGTCACCGAACCGGTGTTGATCGTGGACGGTGCTCCGCCCGAGATGGCGGCGTGAGCGCGGACGATCCGACGTCACGCCGGGCGCGCTGGCAGCGCGAGGTCCTGGACAAGGCCAAGCAGAAGGCGCCCGTGCGCGCGGCCGCTCAGACGACAACATCCGGCGTTCGCCTCGACGACCTGTACGATTCCACCAACCTGACCGCGGCCGTCCCGGCCTTCGATCCCGAACGCGATCTCGGTTTTCCCGGCGAATTCCCGTTCACGCGTGGCGTGCAGCCCACGATGCACCGGGGTCGCCTGTGGACGATGCGCCAGTACGCGGGCTTTGGTTCAGCCGAGGAATCGAACCGCCGCTACAAGTTCCTGCTGGCGTCCGGGCAGACCGGGCTGTCGGTGGCCTTCGACCTGCCGACACAGATGGGACGGGATTCCGATCACGATCTGGCGCGCGGTGAAGTCGGCCGCACGGGGGTCGCAATCAGCACGCTCGATGACATGAGGGCGCTGCTTGACGGCCTGCCGCTGGACCGCATCTCGACATCGATGACGATCAACGCGACCGCGGCGACCTTGCTGGCCTTCTACGTCGCTGTCGCCGACGAGCGCGGCATTCCGCGCCGCACGCTCGACGGGACCGTGCAGAACGACATCCTCAAGGAATACATTGCGCGCGGAACGTACATCTATCCACCGGCGGCATCGATGCGTCTGGTGGCCGACGTGTTCGCCTTTTGTCGGGACGAACTGCCACGCTGGAACAGCATCAGCATCAGCGGCTACCACATCCGGGAGGCCGGCTCGGACGCGATCCAGGAGGTGGCCTTCACCCTGGCCGACGGCGTCGCCTACGTCGAGGCGGCCGTGAAGGCAGGGTTGGCCGTCGACGACTTCGCGCCGCGCCTGTCCTTCTTCTTCAATGCGCATTCGCATCTGTTCGAAGAAGTCGCCAAATTTCGCGCCGCCCGCCGCCTGTGGGCGCGCATCATGCGCGATCGGTTCGGCGCCCAGGATCCCCGGTCGATGATGTTGCGCTTTCACGCGCAGACCGCCGGTTCAACCCTGGTGGCGGTCCAGCCCCTCAACAACGTCGTTCGCACCACCGTCGAAGCGATGGCCGCAATCATGGGGGGGGCGCAGTCCCTGCACGCCAACGGCTACGACGAGGCGCTGTCACTGCCAACCGAGATCTCGGCGCGGCTGGCGCTGCGCACGCAGCAGGTCTTGGCCCATGAATCAGGACTGGGCGACATCGTCGACCCGTTCGCGGGATCCTACGCCATCGAGGCATTGACCACCGAGATCGAGACGCGCGCCACCGCCATCATCCAGCGCATCGACGAACTGGGCGGAATGGTCGCCGCCATCCAGCTAGGCGAGCCCCAACGCGACATCGAACGCCGCGCCTACGAATTCGCGCGCGCCGTCGAGGACAAGCGACGAATCATCGTCGGCCAGAACGAATTCACCGAAGCCCCATCGGCCCCCGAGCGCGCCGCGGACCGCCCCGGGGTCGACGCCCGGATCGAGGAGACCCAGCGGGCCCGCGTGCAGCGGTTCCGCACAGCCCAAGACACCACTGCCGTCGCTGCCGCCCTGGCCTCCTTGGCCGCCGCCGCCCGGGACACCGGGAACCTGGTCGCCGCCACGCTGGACGCGGTCAAGGCGCAAGCCACGCTGGGACAGATCGCTGACACCCTGCGTGAGATCTTCGGCGAACATCAACCGGGTCGCTAAACCTGCACGCAATCCGACCGATATCATTACTGATTGAAGGCGCGGGGCTGGCCGATCTGGGTTACGATGTGCGAGGCGACATGACGAAGTCGGATCTCATCGAGCGCTTGTGCCAGGTCGAGAAGCTGCCCAAGGGCCGCGCGGAACTGCTGGTCAACACCATCTTCGAGGCGATGGAGCAGTCGCTGAGCAAGGGTGAACGCATCGAGATTCGCGGCTTCGGCAGCTTCGAGATCCGCGAGTACCGCTCATACGAGGGGCGCAACCCACGCACTGGCAATGCCGTGTCCGTGAAGCCCAAGCGCCTGCCGTTCTTCAAAGTGGGCAAGGAACTGAAGGAACGCGTGAACGCCGGTCTGCAGCGCGAAATCGCGCACGCGGCGGGAAGCAATGGCGTCTCGAACGGCGTGGCGCCCGCGCCGGCCGCCGGGTCCACGACCCAGTCGGTGACACCCGCTAAAGAACCGACCGGGGACGGGCGTCGCGGATAGCTCGCGTCCGCGCCTGCCCGAGAAAAGCGTGGCGCCCAAGCGCGGCAAGTAGCGCGAGCTTGCGGTCGGCCAGAACCTCGGCGCCACACACACGGGCCGCGTACAGCGACAGCACGCGGTCATCGAACATCACCAGCCCCAGCCAGGGGCGGAAATCCGGCGTCGCGTACAGCAACGCCGCCAGCCAGGCATCAAGCGCCAGTTCGCGCCCCACGACGGCCCGCCGGATGTCCGTGCGGTAGCGGGCGAAAGAAAAATCCCCGGTCGCAAGGGCCTCGGCAATGGCGCGAGCCGCGATCATGCCGTGTTCGAGCCCGACGGCGATGCCCTCGCCTGTCAGCGCGTCGATGCCGGCTGCATCCCCGACGCACAGCAGGCGGGGTCCGGCGACGGGCGCCGCGGGATCATACGGCCACGCAGGCCAGCCGCGCGCCGGTCCAGGCAGCGCGATGCCATGCCGCAGAAGCGTTCGCGCCAACAACCGATCCAACGCGCGTCCGCCCAGATCCGTCGACGGGAAATGCATGGCGCCGACGTTGACCTTGCCGCCTGGCACCGGAAACAGCCAGACGTACCCACGCAATCCGTCGTCGAGCGGCGAAAAGTCGTAGGTCATGACCGCGGGCAACCCGGGCGGCGCGGGCAGTTCAAGGCGTGCCAGGCGCAGCGGCTGCCCTGCGCCCGGATAGACCGCCTTCTGCAAGTGGCGGCGCACCAGACTGCCAGCGCCGTCGGCCCCGACCAGCACGCGCGCGGACAGCGTCCGGCCCGCGGATGTCCGGACTGACACGCAGCGGGCTTGCGCATCGACACAGAAATCCGCCATGCCCTCGCCTTCGACGATTTCGATACCGGCCTGTCGGCCCTGCGCCAGCAGGTCGGCATCGAATTCTTCCCGTCGGACCACGCAGACGGGCTTGCTCAGGTCCACCGTCCGGCGCAGGTCGCCGTAGACCAACTGACCCTGCCGGCAAGCAACCGACGGCACCCGCAACGCCAGGCCCAGCGTCCTCATGGCGGCGGCCGCATGTCCCGTCAAGCCCCCGCCGCACGGCTTGGCCCGCGGAAAGCGCGCCCGATCCAGACACAGAACGCGCACCCCCGACTGCCGAACCAGCGCGACAGCGGTGGCCACCCCCGCCGGACCGGCCCCTGCCACGATCACGTCGTACATCGGCCGGGGGCGGACGCGGCGCCTAGAAGCGGGCTTCCACGGTGCCCGAAACGACGAAGTCCAGCTTGCCAGACGGCGTGGCGGTGCCGCCCTTCACGAGCACCGTCGTGGAAATCAGAATGTTGAACGGCGTCTGAAAATCCCGCGCGTAGCCGGAAAACGCCTGCTGCGCGTCGGCGCCGATGGTGACGATTTCCGTGCCGACAAAATTCGGCGGCTTGGCGGGGATCGTGCCGATCTTGCGGACGTTGGGGTTGGAGGCGGTCGTGACGCCCGCGGGCGCGACGTACAGATCGATGGGCGGCGTCGCCAGGTTCAGCGTGCTGGTGATAGTGACGTCGATCTGTTTGAGCAATATTTCGGACAGCACCATGCCCTTGACCTGCTTGAGATCGGGGACTTCCTTGGCCAGGTCGATGACTTGCGCCACTTCGTACGAGAATTTCAGCGCGCACACCGACGGCGGTCCAGCGTCGCACGTCAGAGGAAACTGCACGCAGTTGATGGCCGGGACCGGGGCCGGCGGTTTGCAACAGTCCATCACCAGGCCACCCGTGCCACAGGTGATGTTCGGTACACCCCCTGGCGGCGGCGCCTTCCAGCGGGGATCGGTGGTGCTGACGCTGTAACTTTTGCTGGGCAGTTTGAAGGTGACACCGCGAAAGCTCGCGAGGTCGATGAGCCCGCAGCCGACTCCCAGCAACAGCCCCACGTGGGCGGCCGCCAGCTTCCACACCAGATATCGCCTGTGATCACGTCGCATCAGTCCTCGCATGGGCCAGGGAAAGTTAACACCCGCCGGAAATTCCAGCTATTTTTCAATGAGATCGGCAGGCGACCGCCGGACCTTGACCTGATCGTCATGCCAACGTGGGGTCCGTCTGCCCCACAGTCTGTGCGATGCCGTCCGCCACACTGTACGGATCGCGGCGGCGTTCCATGACCTCGGCCGCCAACACGCCCAGGCCGCCCGCCGCAACGATCTGGGCATCGGCCGCTCGCCGGCAACGATCAACGACGATGGCGCGAATCTGCCCCTCGGCGCGGCGCAGGCGGCGCTGGTCCCACCGCCCGCTGGCCCTTTGTCCTTGCTGGTGTGAATCAACGGCGGCCATCAGCGCGTCGACGCCCTCGCCGCTGCTGGCCACGGTTTTCACGATCTCCGTATCGGCTGCGCCGGCGGCCCTTAGCTGCAACATCGTCGTCAGGTCCGCGACGGTGCGATCCGCGCCCTCGCGATCGGCCTTGTTCACGACCAGCACGTCGGCCACCTCCAGCAGTCCCGCCTTCAGCGCCTGCAGCTCGTCACCCAGACCCGGCACTGTGATGACGACTGCGGTGTCCGTGGCGCCCACCACGTCCACCTCGTCCTGCCCCACACCGACGGTCTCGATGATCACGAGATCGAAACCCGCCGCGTCGAGGACGCCAACGACATCCGCCGTCGACCGCGACAATCCACCCATTTGACCTCGTGTGGCCAGGGATCGAATGAACACGCCCGGATCCAGCGCGTGCCGTTGCATCCGAATGCGATCACCCAGGATGGCGCCACCCGAAAACGGACTCGTCGGATCCACGGCCACGACACCCACGCGCAGGCCGCGACGCCGGTAGCGGCCGATCAGCTCATCGACCAGGGTCGACTTCCCGGCGCCCGGATTGCCGGTGATCCCCAGCAACACCGCCCGCCCCGTGTGGGGATGCAAATGCCGGAAGGCCTCGATGGCGCCGGGTCGCGCATCATCCAGGTCGCGCATCAGTTGCGCTGCCGCCCGCAGATCGCCCGCCAGGACCCTTGCCACCAGCGAGCCAACGGTCACTGCAGATCCTTCAACAGCAAACGGGCGATGACCATCTTCTGCACCTCGTTGGTGCCCTCGCCGATTTCGCCAAGCTTGACGTCGCGAAGATAACGTTCAACGGGAAATTCGCGCGTGTAGCCATAGCCGCCCAAGATCTGCACGGCCGCGTTGCAGGCCCGCGTCGCCGCCCGCGCGGCATAGTACTTGGCGATGGACGATTCGCGCGTGGTGGTGACCTTGAGATCCTGCATCCACGCCGCTCGCCAGACCAGCAGGCGCGCCGCCTCCAGTTCCGTCGCCATGTCGGCCAGCATGTGCTGAATCCCCTGGAATTCGGCAATGGCCTGCCCGAACTGTACGCGCTGTTTGGCGTACTGGCGGGCGGTCTCGAACGCCGCCTGCCCGATGCCGACGGCCCAGGCGCCAATGCCGATGCGCCCACGATCCAGAATCTTCAACGTGTCGAAGAAGCCCTGGTCGATTTCACCCAGGCGCTGGTCGTCGCTGACCACCACCTCTTCCAGGATCAACTCGGTGGTATCCGAGGCACGCAGGCCCATCTTCTCGATGTGCTTGCCCGAGCGAAAGCCAGTCGTGCCGCGCTCGATGATGAAGGCCGTCAGACCTTTTTGTTTCTTCTGCGGGCTGGTCGACGCCAGAACCACATAGACACCCGCGACCGAGCCCTGCGTGATGAAGGTCTTGCTTCCGTTCAGCACCCACTCGACACGGATCCCGCCACCGGCGTCCGACACCTCGCGCCTGACCGCGCGCGTGCGGGCCGCGCCGGCATCCGAGCCCGAGCCCGACTCGGTCAAACCCCACGCGCCCAGAACCTGTCCTGTCGCCAGGCGCGGCAGGTACTTCGCCTTCTGTGCGTCGTTGCCGGCCAGATTGATATGCCCCGTGCCCAGCGAATTGTGCGACGCCATCGTCAACCCCACGGATCCATCGGCACGCGCAATTTCCTCCAGCGCAATGACGTAGTCGTGAAACTTCATGGCGGCGCCACCGTAGCGTTCGGCCACCTGCATGCCAAACAGACCCAGCTCGGCCATTGGCGCAATGATCTCGGCCGGGAAGCGTTCTTCCCTGTCCCAGCGGGCGGCGTTGGGGACAATGCTGCGCGCGCAGAAGTCGCGCACCGTTTTCTGCAAGACCTGCTGTTCTTCGGTCAGATCGAAATTCATCGCGCTTACTTTGCCTTCTGTGGTTGTTCGGGCCCGGTCGGGACGTGCATGTCGATGACAACCGTCGGATCCGCCGACCCCGCCGTTCCGAAAGAAACTGCGTACGGCTGGTTGAGGGGGATGTGGATGGTCTGGTCCGCGCCGAACGGCATCGATTCGCTGCCCACAGTTAGCGTACCGCCTCCGGACAGAACGTAAAGGAACTGCTCAGAGCCGCGGTGACTATCCCCTGGGATCTGCGCGCCCGCCGCAAATTCCACCACCCGAAGCCCGAAGGCGGTACTGCCGGTGACCGACTGGTCCATCACGACACGGCCCGACGCCTTGCCACCGAGGAAAGCCTGCACCTTCACCTTCGCCAGTGTCCCCACGACGGGCCGAGACCCAGGGGCATCCGACGCCGGGGCCCTCACCTTAGTGGGATCGCGAATGACCTCGAAATCGGCGCGCGCGGCGCTGTCGGTGGGATCACGGTAGACGCGTTCGGGGCCGGGCGGGTTGAAGGCCTGCAGAAATACCGCATCTGCCTGGCGCCCCATATTCTCGATGGCGTGCGGGTAACCCGCAGGCAGAAACATCGCGGTGCCTTCGTCCAGGCGCTCGGGGGCAACCCCCGGGGGACCCAGCAGGCGGGCGTGTCCCCTGAGGACGTACAGCAACTTGGCGCTGCGCGGATGCCGGTGCATGGCGACGCGACTGGCCGGGCCCACCGTCAACAGCGTCAGCGACGCGCGCTGCGCACGCACGTTGGCCTCGTCGGCGAGGATCTTCACCATGAAGGGCGGTTGAATCTTTACGCCGCCCCGCCCCTTGGCCGCGGGCGGTCCGCGCTCGGGCACGTCCGCCGTCTTGATGATGAACTGGTTGATCTGGCCCTGAAACCCGAACGGCAATACCAGCGACGCGCCGACCTCGACGCCTTCCACCACCCAGCGACTGGCGCTGTCCAGGACGCACGCAGACAGTTGCGGCGACACGTCCTCGGCCCTCGATACAATCTTGCTGTTGGCTACCTTTCCGCCCGCCGCCACCTCGACCTCAACCTCGACCTTGCCCGCCACATCCAGGCGATCCGCCAGCGCCCGCTCGAAACAGCGGTGAACCTCGGGACCGTGCTTCTGTAGTGTCCTCTCGATCGCCACCGCGACCAGTTGCTCCTCCGTCGGGGGCGGGCCCTGCTTACTGGATTGCGCCTGCACCGGCGCTGCGGCCACGCAGGCCAGCAATGTCAATGCTCCTCCTGACCAGTTCATGATGTCGACACTCCCTCGTTGTCGACGCGGGGCCGCAGTTCGCGTTCAATCCAGGCGACGATGTCTTTCATCGGGGTCCCCGGCGTGAAGATGGCCGCGACACCCAGCTTCAGCAGCGCTTCGAGATCATCGCCCGGGACGATGCCACCACCGAAGACGACCACGTCCCCGGCACCCCGCGCCCGCAACGCATCCAGCACCGCGGGGAACAAGGTCATGTGCGCCCCCGACATGATGGACAGCCCCACCGCATCGACCGATTCCTGGGCCGCGGCGGCGGCGATCATCTCGGGCGTCTGATGCAGGCCCGTGTAGATGACCTCGTAGCCCGCGTCCGCCAGCGCCCGCGCCACCACCTTGGCCCCGCGGTCGTGACCGTCAAGGCCGGGCTTCGCCACCAGAATCCGAATCTTGCGCTTCGGCGGCGCGGCTGCGGGGGCATTGGTCGTTTCAGGCATGGGCAATCTCGGCAAGGACGTGCTTGGCAATCACCAGACGCTGGATCTGGCTGGTTCCTTCGTAAATCGTCGTGACCCGGACGTCACGCAAATTCCGTTCAACGGCAAACTCGCGGGTGTAACCGTATCCGCCGAAAATCTGCACGGCGCGGTCGCAGATCTCGACCGCCTTTTCACTGGCGAACAGCTTGGCCATGGCCGCGCTGGCCGTGAACGGGACGCCGCGCTCCTTCGCGCAGGCCGCCCGCATGACCAGCAACCACGCCGCGTCCAGCGCCGTCGCCGAATCGGCCAGCATCATCTGCACAGCCTGAAACTCGGCAAGTGGCCGTCCGAACTGTTGCCGCTGCCGGGCGTAGGTACAGGCAGCCTCGAACGCGGCCTGCGCGATGCCCACCGCCTGGGCCGCCACGTTGACGCGGCCGCCGTCCAGTGCGGTCAACGCCACCTTGAAGCCCTGCCCCGGCTGACCCAGTACGGCCGATTCCGGCACGAACACGTCGTCAAGGGTCAACGGCACGGTCGAGGATCCCCGCTGGCCCATCTTGTCTTCGGGCCGCCCGACGGTCAGACCGGGGGCCCCGCGCTCGACCACGAACGCAGAAATCCTGCGCGCGATCCGCGCATCCGTGGACGCCTCGGGCACGTTGTGTCGGGCCATCACCACAATCACGCCCGACTGATCGCCCGAGGTCACCCACAGTTTGGACCCACGCAGGCGGTAGCCGCCCTCGACGGCAGAAGCGGTGGTGGCCAGCGCCCCCGCGTCGCTGCCGGCCTGCGGCTCTGACAGCGAAAACGAGCCCGAGACCTCCTGCCCCGAACACAGCCGCGGCAGCAAACGCGCCCGCACGTCGACCGAACCAAAGCGCGACAGCGCCTCGGCCACCATGTTGGTCACCGCCATCGTCACGGCGACCGAGGCATCCGCCCGCGCGATCTCGCGAACCGCCAGCGCCAGCGCGACGGGACCCGCGGCAGCGCCACCGTGATCCTCGGGCACACAGACCCCCAGCAGGCCGAGATCGCCCAACTCGCGCATCTCGGCCTCGGGAAAATTTCCATGCCGATCGCGGGCGGCGGCGGCCGGTGCCAGCACACGGCTTGCGAACTCACGCGCCGTCTTGGCGACAAGCGCCTGGCTCCAGCTGGGCTGAAAATTCATCGCGGCTGTTTCCATGACTAGCCGTCCCCGCCCCCGCACGCAATGGCGACCCTCCATCGGACGGTGCTAGAACTGCGTCGTGGGCACGGACGGGACATTGCGGGTCATGAATCCAGCCACGGGCGCCCTGTGCGCCGAGGTGCCCGCAGCCTCGGCCGACGATGTCACCCAGGCCGTCGCGCGCGCACGCCAGGCCCAGCCTGCCTGGGGCGCCCTGACCTTCCGGGAACGCGCGCGCGCCCTGCGACGCTTCTCGCATCGTCTGATGCTGGACCCGGACCTGTTGCCAATCCTCATCAGCGAAAGCGGCAAACCGCGCTTCGAGGCCGAGGCCATCGAACTGTTCTACACCTGTGAACTGGTGCGTTTCTACACGGGGCGCGCCGGTCGGCGGGCCCTGCGTGACGATGTCCGTCACCCCTTCCTGTTCGCGAACAAGCGCGCGCGCGTCGTCTATCACCCACGCGGTGTGGTGGGCGTCATCGGTCCGTGGAACTGGCCGCTGCTGAACAATTTCGCCGACGCCGTCGCGCCCCTCGTCTGCGGAAACGCCGTGGTACTGAAGCCGTCACCGTTGACGCCGCTGACGTCTCTGCACATCGCCAAGCTGTGGGCCACAGAAGGCATGCCCGCCGACATATTGCAGGTCGTACCCGGCGACGGCGACGCGGGCGCCGCCCTGGTCGACCACGCGGACATGATCTTCTTCACCGGCAGCCAGGCCACCGGGCGAAAGATCGCCGCCACTGCCGGCGCGCGCCTGATCCCCGTCGTTCTGGAACTGGGCGGCAAGTCGCCCATGATCGTTCTGCGCGACGCAGATCTGCCGCGCGCGGCCCACGCTGCGGTGTGGAGCGCCTTCGCGCACAGCGGTCAAGTCTGTATTCGCACTGAACGCGTCATCGTCGAGGATGCCGTCGCGGACGAGTTCACCCGTCTGTGTGTGGCCGAAGTCTCGCAACTGCGCCGGGCCACAGCCGACGCACCCGGCGCGCCCGCCGACATCGGTGCGATGACGTTTCCTCCCCAGATGGCGCATGTCGCGCAGCAGATCGCGGAAGCGACCTCACAGGGCGCGCGCGTGTTGGCAGGGGGGCAGCCAGCCTCCGATAAGGCGGGAAATTTCCTCGCGCCAACACTTCTGGGCGACGTGACCCCCGCGATGGGTGTGGCACGCGACGAGACCTTCGGCCCCCTGCTGCCCATCATCCGCGCGCCCGACGCAGAAGCGGCCCTGCGCATCGCCAACGATTCCGCATTGGGGCTGTCGGGCAGCGTCTGGTCGGGCAACGCCACGCGGGCCGCCGCGATGGCCCGCCGGCTTGAAGCCGGCAGCGTGTGCGTGAACGACGTCCTGGTGAACTACTTCTGCGTCGAGGCGCCGCTTGGGGGTGTCAAGGCCAGCGGCCTCGGCCTGCGCCACGGCCCTGAAGCCCTGCGCCAGTTCTGTCGCATCGAGACCGTGGTCGAGGACCGCGCCCTGCTGGGATTCCTCTCGCCCTTTCTGGGCCGCCACCTGACCTTCCCGTACAACGCGAGGGTCCTCAAGGTCATTCGCTGGTTCATGCGCCGTCTGTACTGACGCCTTCAATCGACGCGCCCCTTCTGCCGATGATCGCCCTGACCTGTGGTCTTGCCGCGACTGTTCCCCGCCCTATTGCTGCTGTTGGCCGGCGCCAACGCGCGGGCGGCGCACGTCCTGCGCACCGATCGCGGCGCCATCGCGCACTGGGACCGGCCGGAGATACGCGTCGAATTGGATCCGTCCGCAAAAAGCCGATACCTGAGCGACGAGAACGTGACAGCGGCACTTACCGCCGCGGCGGCCGCCTGGAATGCCACACCCGAGATGGGCCCGCGCCTGGTCGTCGCGCCGCCCGCCGACGGCATCAAACCCAACGTCGTGCTGCGCTTCTGCACGGGATTCTGGCGAAATCCAGCTGGCCTTCTCGCCCACACCGTTTCTGAAGCCGACATCGAAACAGGCGTCATGCGTTCGGCGCAGGTCGAGGTGAACGAATGCGACTTTCGCTTCCTGGCGCCCGACGAGGTCGGCGAGAACCGCTTCGATCTACAAAGCGCACTTGCGCATGAACTTGGCCACGTCCTGGGTCTGGCCCACAGCGCGGATCCGCGCGCGGTCATGTTCACCAGTACCGGCAGCGCCCGTCAGCGACGGCCCACGGCGGACGATCGCGCCGGCCTGTCGATCCTGGCCGGGAAAGAAACACCTTCGTCCCCGGCCCCCACGGTCGCCGCGACCAAGGCGCCGCCAGCCCGCGCCCCTTCACCTGCCGTCACCGCGCCCGAGCCGGGGGCGCTGGAGATCATTTCGGCTGTGCCGATCGAATCCCCACGATCGCCGGGCGCGACGGTGATTCTCTATTCGTGCGAGCCGACGTTATTGCCGGCGATGGCGGAAGCCCCGGCGGCATCACCGCCGACGCCGCCCAAGCTGAATCGGACCCCGCGATCTCGCAAAGCCCACGGGACTTCGAAAACGCCGACGCGCTAGGCTTCGGACGTTCCAGGCGCTTCGCCGGCCGGCGCTTGCTTCTCGGGCTCGGCGGCGGATGCCGCAGCCGCCGGTGCTGGCGCGTCGGTGACGACGGGCTCGTCCCAGCCGCCGCGACGCCGCACGCTAACAGCGGGGGGCCCATGGCGATCGCCCTGACCGCGCGGGCCCGGCCCCGGACCGGGACGACCACCGCCTTGATTTCGATCGCCCCCCGGTCCACCCATGGGACGCCCAGGACCACCCGGCGGTCGCGGACCACCCGGCGGCCGCGGACCACCACCCTGAAAATTCGCATCGCGCGGGGGACGGGGACCGGCGCCCGGGCCACCCGGCGGCCGACCCGCACCCGGGCCACCGCCGCCTGGACGTCGTCCCGCGTCTCGTCCGCCGTCGCGACGTCCCGGCCGTCCATCGCCCCCTGCGCCTCCTGCGCCACCTGGCCCCCCCCCTCGGCCTCTACGCTCGCCCGGCTGCTGCGGCGCAGGTGTCATCGACCAGCCCAATCCCGCGCGCGGCGTATCACCGCGGGGCGCGCCGCGATCACCGCGTCCGGCGTCGAAGCTGAACCCGCCACCGGGCCGCTCGCGATTCGATTTACCCCCGCCGAGGCCCCCGCCGTTTCGAGGCGGACCACCGCCCCCTTCGCGCCCGCCGCGCTGACCACCCTGCCGACGCGCATCGGGTCGCCCGGCACCCTTACCGTCGCCTTTCGGCATGATGTCGACCAGGTAGTAGAAATCACCGCGTCGGGCCAGCCCTTCGGGGGCCTTGTCGCCCGTCATCACGCGCACCAGACGCACGGTCGCGATACGGTTCCCGACGACGCTCAGCGCTTCCATCAAACGCGCCAGGCGATCGCCCGACAGATTCATTCCCGCACCCACGGCCTCGGCCTCCGGCCCTTCTCCCAGCGACGGCGCGGCGACCGCGGCGGCCGCTTCGGCGACAGCAGGTTCCGCCTCGCCGGGCGACTCGGCACCCTCAAGCGCGGCGGCCTCGACATCCGGTGCCGCCTCGACATCCGGTGCCGCTTCGACATCTGCTGGCGCTTCGACAGCGTCGCTGACAGCGGCGATCTCGTCTCCGGATGCAACCTCGGCAGACGGCGCGTCTGCGGCGGCCTCCGGCTCCGTCGGTGCTTCCGCGGGCGCTTCCGTCGGGGCAGCAGCCTCGACTGTCGGCTGCTCGGGCAGCGTGGCCCGGTACGCGCGTTGAATGGTCGCCGCCTGGCGAAGGTAGGTGCCTGGAAATTCAGTGAGTGTTTTCATGGGAAAGGTCCTGCGAAAAGTCCTGCGAAAAGTCCTGCAAGAAGGGACTGTCGTAGTTGACATATGCCCCGGCGTCAATGGCAACTGTAGCAACCATGCAGCCCGCCCCTCGACGTGCCCTTTCCCTCTTCGCCCTCGCCGCGCTGGGTGTTCCGGCGTGCAAACATGCCGCGACCGGCCCTTCCGTCGCAGCAAACGGCTTGCAGAACCCCTCCGCAGCGACGACCCAGGGCCTCCTCGCCACCCTGTTGATTCCGTCGCTGGATCGCACGATCACTCGAATCGACACGCTGGCCGCGCATTCGCGTCTACCCTTCCGCGGTCAAGATCTGCTGACGACGCTGATCGCGGCCGCTCACCTGCCGGTCGAGGCGCGTTCCGCCATCGACACAGCCCAGCCGATCGCCGTGGTCCTGTACACACCGGCCACGAAGGTAAACGCCCAGGCAGTCTTCGCCCTGACCGTCAGGGACGCGCGCTCGGCAACGAATCTGGCAAAAGCCTTGGGAACGCCGGGCGTCGAAAAGGACGGCCTGCAACAGTTGAACCTTTCCGATGGTGGAACGCTGTGGCTTGGCCACAGGGACCGAATCGTCGTCGGCAGCCGCTCGCGTGAGGCCTTGGTCGCGGCGGGCGCCTCCGCAGTGCGGGCCACGACCACCGTCAGTGGTGACGAAATCGTCCTGACCGCCTTCACCGATGCCCTGGCCCGCTGGCAGGGCAGCGACGCGCGCACGGCGATGGCAACCTTTCGGGACCAGATTCTCGACGAGCAACGCAAGACCGGGGCAAACTTGCCCCTTGTTGGCGCATTGGCGGCCGCGATGCTGGACGGACTGCTCTCGCCGCTCGCGGATACCACGACCGGCGGCGCAGCTATCACCTTGGATCCCGCGCACGGCATCGACCTCACCTTCCGCCTGCAGCCGCGGCCGGGCACCGCGTTTGCGGCCGACGTCGCAACGCGAACACCCTACGATCTGGCGCCTGCCCTGTCCGCCGGCGCGACGCCCGCCGCCATCGTCGCCGCTATCGGCCCAACCCCCTTTCCTGCTCGCCTGTTCGGAACGCTGCTTGCGGCCTGGGCACAGGCCGGCAGCAAACCTGCCCTGGATGCCAGCAACCTTCTGAGGTCCTGGTGGCTGCCGACTTTTACCGGCGCCGCCACTTCGCGCATCACCCCAACCAGCGGCAGGACGGACAGCGACGGCACCTTGGCGCTGAGGCCCGGCGTCGCGCCCACGGCCGTTCTCGACGGTCTGGTCGCCTTTTGCCGTCTCACCACGTCCTTGGTCCGTGACCTGGACGCCCGCAACACCCCCACGACGATCGCGACCCGGCAAGGCGACTTCGTGCGCATCGAGACGACCTACCCCAAGGCCACCGGCCCCAACGATCCGAACGCTGTCGTCAAGGCCCTCATGGGTTCCAGCCAGATCGTCACACTTGCGACGGTCAGCAGGGGCCAGTTGGTATTCGCCTCCGAACCCGGCGCGCGCGCCCGCATCGCCGCCTTCGCGACCACCACCGCCGGCACACCCGCCCCCGAACTGGCCACCGCCCAGCGCGATACGAAGGGCAGCGAAGGTGTCTTCTACATGGACATGATGGCGCTGGCGCGCCCGGTGCTGGCAGCCGCCGGAACGCCGGATGCCCAGGCACAGATGTTCGGCATGCTGCTGTCACTGCCCGGCCTCGCACAACTGAAATTGCCGCTGGTGTTCAGCTACGAAGGCGGCGACGACCTGAAGGCGCGCTTCCGTGTGCCGCTTTCCACCCTGTCCTCGGCAGGCTCGGTGATGCACCTTCTCGGCGGAATGGGCACGCTGGGCGCGGCCTTGTCCCCATCGACAAAATGACAAGTCGGCCCCTCGCCGACCCCGACGGTTACCCGTACCGCGTGCCCCGCTGCGCCGGCTGCCGCATGCACCGTGAGCTATGCGTCTGCGCGCTGATTCAGCCCATCGACACGCGCACCCGCGTCGTCGTCCTGCTGCACCAGCTGGAGGAAAAGAAACCGACCAACACCGGCCGCCTGGCCACGCGCTGCCTGCGCAACAGCGTTCTTGTGACCCGCGGTCGCGCGGGCGTCGCCGGCGCCCCCGACTGGCTGGCCACGGCCAGCAACCCGGTTGTGCTGTTTCCGCACGACGACGCGCGACCCCTGGGCGACTGGTGCGGCCAGCCGATCACCCTGCTGGTACCCGACGGCACCTGGCGCCAGGCCGGCAAGACCCGCAAGCGCGTGCCCGGACTGCGCGACTTGCCCAGCGCCACCCTGCCCGTCGGCGCGCCATCCGCCTACCGCCTGCGCCAAGATCCCCGCCCCGGCCACCTGTGCACCCTCGAAGCCATCGCGCGCGCCCTCGGAATTCTGGAAGGCGGCGACGTTCAACAGCGCCTGGAAGACATGCTACGCATCGTGGTTGAACGCACCTTGTGGAGCGGCGGACGCCTGACCGCTGATGCGGTCACGGGCGGTGTTCCACCCGCGGCCCTGGCGCTTGCGGCCGCCGGCGGATTCGTTCCGGGGTAACAGCGCTAACAACGCGTCGAGTTAGCGCGTCATTTCCTGAAACTCGGCGCCCCGCTCGTCAAGATTTGGTGGCAGACTACGCACCTGAGACTCACATGAGCGACAGACGCGACATGGGCCTACACGCAGCCATGAACACGCCACTGCCGGTGAGGCTTCCGCCGACCCGCCTTGGCCGCTACCACCTTCTTGAACGCCTGGCCATGGGCGGAATGGCTGAGGTCTACCTCGCCACCCACGGCGAGCTGTCCGGCTTCAGAACGCTGGCGGTGGTCAAGAAGGTTCTGCCGCATCTGGCGCAGAATCCGCAGTTCATCGCCATGTTTCTCGACGAGGCCCGCATCGCAGCCCTCCTTGATCATCCGAACGTTGCGCGCATCTTCGAAGTGGGCAAGTCGGGCAGCGAATATTTCTTGGCAATGGAATTGGTGCAGGGCAAGTCGCTGCTGGGCCTGCAGAAGCGCTCGCAAGAAATGGACGAGCCCATCGATCCGAAGATCGGCGCGTACATCATCGCGCAGGCCGCCGCGGGTCTGCAGCACGCGCACAAGCTAAGCGATGCGGGCGGCAAGTCGCTCGGTCTCGTTCACCGCGACGTCTCGCCCCACAATATCCTGGTGTCATTCGAAGGGTCTGTAAAAGTCATCGACTTTGGCGTCGCCCGGGCGCTCGGCCGCCTCAGCGACACCGGCAGCAGATCCTTGCAGGGCAAGATCGGGTACATGTCGCCCGAACAGGCGCGCGGTGAGGACGTCGATCACCGCACGGATATCTGGGCGCTCGGGGTCGTCCTGTGGGAAACCATTTGCGGCCGGCGCCTGTTCAACGAGGACACTGAATTCGCGACGATGCGGGCCGTTACGCAAGGCCCGATCCGGCGGCCGTCGATGGTCGATCCCACGATTCCGGCCGCCCTGAGTGGCATTGTGATGCGCGCCCTGTCGCGAGACCCGCGTGATCGCTTTGCATCCGCTGGGCAGATGGCGGGCGCCCTCGAACGCTACATCGTGCAGGCCGGCGGCGTCAGTTCAAGCGAGCTTGCGGCCCTGATGACCTTCTTGCTCGCCGAAGAGCAGATGCAGTGGAACGCCACCGTGCGGACGGTACTCGATTCGCCGATGCCCGAACTTGCGCCCGAGCCGACACCGGGTCCGACGCCGGGACCCGTACTCGTGCCACCGTCTGCGCCGATACCACGTGCGGCGATCCACGCGGCGCCGGCTCTTGTCCGGCCGCTGCCGCCCTCTGCCCCCCCACCCGTCGCTGTCCGTGTCGCCGAACCTTTTGCGTTTTCGCGTCTGGCGCCGCCACTGCGCGCGAAGGAAGATCGTCGCCCGATGCTCATCGGACTCGGCGCCGGGGCTTTGCTGGTGGCAGCCGCGGTGACGTTTGCGTTGCAGCCAGCAGCGCGAACGCCGCCGGCCACCGCCAGCGCGCCGCACGTTTCCGCGACTGCGTCTCCCACACCAGCGCCCGTCGTCGAATCTCGTACCCCCGAACCAGCGCTGCCGGCAGAAGTTCATGCCACCACAGCGGACGTTGTGCCGACCCTTCCGCCGCGTCCGCCGGCCGCCAGAAGCGGTCCCCAGCGCCACCGGGCCCGCCGCCCACCACGCATGGACGTCGCCCGCGACGAGCCCAAGGCAGACGCCACCGATCACCGCCCGAATCCCTTTTGAACCATGGCCCCCATCCTGGTCATGGCCGCGCTCTTGGCTGCGGACGTCACACCTACCGGGGCCGCGTCGGAATGCCCGACCTCACCCCCTGCCGCAGCGGCCCAGCGGCGCAGCCTGGCCAAGGAATGGTTTAGCCGGGCGGAGGCGGCAGAGTCAGCCGGCAGCGCGGCACTGGCCGTGAAGGCCTACGCCTGCTCGCTGAAGATGGTTCCCCACCCGTCAAGCGCCTTCAACATGGCCCGGCTGGCCGAGAAGGCCGGCGATTTCGAGATGGCGCTAACCGGGTACCGTTCATACCTCAAGCTTACGCCAGAGGCCCCGGATCGCGTCGAGGTGCAAGCCCGCGTCGCCGAACTCGACAAGCGCGCGGCGGCCGTTCGCGATGGGCAGGCGGCAGTCGACAGCGCCGCTGCTGCACCGGCCGAACCGCCGCCCGCAGAATCGCCCACACCGCCGCCCGCAGAGCCTGCGGTGGCGGGACTGTCCAGCGCCCCGGTGGCAGAACCAGCACCTGCTGCCTCCGCCGGCGCGCGCGCCGCCCCCTGGATAATCGCAGCCACGGCCGCAGCTGCCCTCGGCAGCGCTCTCGCCCTGAACGTCGTCGCGCGCTCCAACATGACCAACTGCCGCAGTCAGGCCACCCGCAACGATCTCGACACCGCACGCCAGTCCTGTGACAAGGCCAAACTGGCCGCCTACGGCTCGTACGGGCTGTTCGCTGTTTCGGGAATCGCGCTCGCGGTTGATATCGGACTCATCTGGAACCGCCCATCTGCGCCTGTGCAGACGGTCGCGCTGTCCGTGATCCCCGGTGGCGGCTCGTTAAGCGCCCTCCTGCGCTTCTAGTCTCGCTGGCCGAAACGCCGCGGCGGGTGCAAACTGCGCCTGATGCCCATGCCTGCGGTTGTCGTCCTGTCGATCCTCATCCTGGGGTCGATTGGATTCATCGGGTACCAGATCAAGGATCTGCGGCGTCGCAACCGCAATCTCAAGCACTGGGAACGGGACGAGCCCCTCGAAGGCACCGGCGAATGGGACTGATGCAACGGCCGCGGCCCGGCTGTGTCATCCCACCGAGCGCTTGAGGCCGGGCCGGGCGGCTGGGCGTTTGGCTACGGGCCGGCGCGGGCCGTCAGCCTTGATCTCGACGCTGACGATCTCCCAGTCGGGCGCCATGATGTCCGCGGCCCGCAGTATGCGCGGGGTTGCCGCGGCGGCATCACAACATTCGAGCACGGCGTACAAGCTGAAGGATTCCTTCCCTCTTGCGCGACGGAGGCGCTTGCCGGGCTGCCAGGCGTTGACCGCCTCGATCAGTGTCAATCAGTCCTCCTGCGCCGGATAAACCAAGAGCCCGGCACCTGCTATCCCCTTCGTCATGATCGCCCCCGATCATGAGGAAATTGTCGCGTCAGGCCAGACGATTTCCTGGCGCCCGCCGGCCTCGCCCAGGGCCTCGGCAGCTTGCCTCGAACCCGCTACGTCGCCCGTGGGTACGGCACGATGCCAGGTTGCGCGGGTCGCGCCGCTGGGTGCCGCCGGGTTCCGGCACGAGCCGCCGAAAAGTCGGCCGTCGTGGCAAGGACGTGGCAAACTGAGATCGTGAGCTTCACCGTACAAATCGAACGCGAGGAAGACGGTCGCTGGATTGCCGAGATCCCAGAGCTGCCAGGCGTGTTGGCCTATGGGTCTACGCGTGCCGAAGCTATAGCCAGCGCAAAGGCGCTCGCTCTGCGTGTGGTCGCCGATCGCCTGGAGCACGGCGAAGCCAAAGCCGGACTGCACGCGGTTGCCTTCAAGGCCGCGTAAGATCACCGTCCATCGTGGGCAGCTGGCCAGCGGCGAAAGCAAATCGCGTCCTCCAGGCCCTGCTCCGCATTGGCTGGCAAGAAAAGCGTCGCACCGGATCTCATCGTGTTCTTGAACGATCCGGGTGGCCGGACTTTGTGTTTGCCTTCCACGAGGGCGTGGAGATCGGCCCCCGGATGTTGGCGCGCATCGCCAAGCGGACTGGCCTTAAGCCTGAGGACCCGTAGAGCCAATCCCGCCGGCCGTGACCGAATGCTTCCGCAATCTTGATCTTGTGACCCCATCGGGAATTGAACCGTCCTGAGGTCTTTCGAGGAAAACCAGGCACGACGCGGCCTTGCGTCGGGTTCTCGAAGGATCTCAGGCGGTTTGATGCCCGGTGGGGTTCCGTTTGGTGCCAGGGCGTTCCCGCTCGAACCGCCTGGAAGTCGGACGGTGTGGCAAGGGCGTGGCAAAATGTTTGCGATGCCGGGTGAAGACGAAGCGAGCGCGCAGGCCGACGCCTTGTGGGCGGCCGAGATCGACCGACGGGCCCGGGATGTCGCCCAAGGCAAGGTCGAGCTGATTAATTCGGATGCCGTCCATGCCCAGATCGCCGCGCGCCTGCGAGACCGCGACGCGCTGGTGAACCTGCGCTCGCCGCTGATTGGGCAGGTAGCGACCAGAACGTTCAAGGAGTCTTTCCCAGATTTTCAGCATTTGGCGCGCGAAGTAACCGTCTTGAAAGATATCAATCTGAATACCATTCGCGCACCGAAGCCTCTTCGATCCACCTCTACGGGCAATTGACGGTGACGTTTGTAGCCCTGGAGCGGTTTCTCCGGATGGTTGTGGGCGGAGATGGGACGCTGCCCAACCTGCTTGAGCGGCTTAGCAAGAAGAAGGAACCCATGGTGTTCTTGGAGAACCGTGACAAGGACATCAAGCTCGTGAACGGCATGCGGGTTGCGCTCCTTCACGGGTTGTTCATGCCCGACACCGTGCCCACGGAAGATACGCGGCACCTGCTTCCCTTCGTTTTTGACCTGTACCATTTCGTGAACGAGATCGTGGCTTCCTTCGATAGGGACACGGGGAAGGCGGTCGCACCTGCACGATCGGTTTGCCTTCCTGCCAATGTCGCTGACCTTCGCGGAACGTTCACGGCTCTCACACCGGATGCCGACCTTGCCGCTCTTCGAGACCACAATCTTCGATTTGGCCCAGACGACTCTCAGGACTATCTCCTTCTGCAAACCGAGGGGGCCTTGTCGATGGTGCTGGTCGAGGCTATGGCGCGAAAAGCGCTGCGACTGTTGCCTGAATCCGACGGGCCAGAGAAATTTAGGGATGTGGTGGAACAGGCCGTGTTCGGGGCCCCGAAGCGTCTCACGATCTTTCTTGAAGACGAGTTGAGCGCGATCGATCGGATGTGCCGAATTCGGAATACGATCCTGCACGGCAACTATGAGCAAGCCGCGCGTGAAGCCGGCTGCCAGGATGTCCCGCATTACTTCAAGACCGCCTTTACGCCCGACGTGGAATGGATGTTCCAGATCTATCGATCGTTTTTGCGGCAGGGGGAATTGACCTGAGCCGCCATCGCAAGAACGTGAGCGAAATGGCGCTTCCACCGAAGTCGATCTTCACGCGCCGCCCCGCAAGCGCGCCAAAGCATCCCTGGACGGCCGACACTGCCCTGCCAACACCTTGCCAGCACGTAGACCTTCTCCAGACCGAGGCGGTCGAGCGCGACGATTCCGTCGATGCTGCCGTCGTCGGTGCCGCCAACGCGCTGGAGGTCAGCCCGGCTGGCTCCGCAGCTGTGCCTCCCAAGCCGCCGCCGCTACGCCGCTACCGACATCAGAGTGGGGATCCTCGGCCACGCCACACTACTCCCCGAACCGAATCCGATCCGCTGCGACGGCGTCATCGTGTCTCTTGGCGTCACGGCGAAAATAGCGGGCGAGATCGTCAAGCATGGCCGCCGTGGCCGGCCACTGGACGCGGACACGATCGGCGCCCCCCCGATATCCCTCCGCGAGGACGCGCTCTCGCTCGCCTCCGTCGAGATGGGCTCGCGTGCTTTGACCGAGACGATTTCGCGGCCGTTCATCTTCAGCATCGACTTCACATGCTGCAGGAAGTTGAGCTGCTTGTTGCTGGTCGTCGTCCAGAAGTCCGTGCGGTTGTAGGCTATGGACTCCTTGTCGGTCTCGCCCTCCTCCGTGACCACGGTGATGGACGACTTCTTGCCGAAGGGAGGGTTGGTCAGGACGATCTCCACCAAATCGGTCGGCGGCGTGCGCAGGGCGTCCCGGCCGCTGTCGATGGGGACGGTCTTCTCGGCGTCGTCGGGGCCGATCCCGTGCAGGAACAGGTTCATCGCGCACAGGCGCCCGACGCCCTCGACCAGCTCCACGCCGCGCAGGGCCTCGTAGCGCAGGTGTTTCTTCTGGCTACGGTCCAGCTTGTAGTGGTCCGGATTGACCAGGTACTGGTGGGCGGCGATCAGGAACCCGCCGGTGCCGCACGCGGGATCGCAGATCACCTCGCCCGGCGCCGGCCGGATCACATCGACGATGGCCTCGATCAGCGGCCGTGGCGTGAAGTACTGGCCCGCGCCGCCTTTGACGTCCTGGGCGTTGCGTTCAAGCATCCCCTCATAGGCGTCGCCCTTCACGTCGGCGGTCATCGACAGCCACGTCTCTTTGCCGATCAGCTCGACGATAAGCTGGCG